>CANAZG010000028.1 GCA_947365965.1 uncultured Clostridia bacterium | reverse complement strand
CCTCAAGGAGAAGCGGACCGTGGTGGTGAACCTGGAGTCCACCCACAAGGACATCGCCCGCCGCCTCATCGACTTCCTTTCCGGCGTGGCTTACGCGGGGGAGGGAAAGATCAAGCGGGTGGCCGCCAATACCTACATCATCACCCCCTACTCTGTGGAGATCCAGGGGGATCTGATCGACGAGCTGGAGAACAACTTCAAGTCCTTCAGCTGAGTTTTTATACGCCGCGCCTGGGCAGAAACAGGCGTCAAAAGAGAATAGGGAGGGAATCGCACAATGATGACTCCACAGGAAGTGGCCAACTGCACCTTTGCGAAGTCCATGATGGGCGGCTACAATATGGCGTCCGTGGATGACTTTCTGGATAAGCTGACAGAGGATTACGCCGGGCTCTACAAGGAAAACGCCGCCCTGAAGGCCAAGCTGAAGGTGACCGTGGACAAGATGGCGGAGTACCGGGAGGAGCAGGACGCCATCCGCACCACCCTGCTTACCGCCCAGAAGATGGCCAGCGCCATGATGAGCGAGGCGGAGCAGAAGCGGGACGCCATGATCGTTGACGCCTCCAGGACGGCCAAGGAGCGTCTGGCCGCCCTGAAGGAGGAGGTGGCCGCCCAGGAGCGCCGCCTGGAGGAGGTCCGAGCTCAGGTGGACCGGGAGCTGGAGGTGGAGCGGGGCCGTCTGGCCGCCGGCCAGGAGAGGCTGCGCGTCTTTATCCGGGACGTACGTGCGGTGTGCAACGAGGAGCTGGCCGCTCTGGATCTGCTGCCGGAGCTGCCGCCGGAGCCTGTGGCCCCGCCCCCGATTCCGCCTCTGGCTGTGGCCGCCATGGCGGCGGCAGAGGTGGAGCCGGAGGAGGTCCCCCCCGCCCCTCCGGAGCCGGAGGAGGACGAGGTGAAGCGGAACCTTCAGGATGTGCTCAGCGCCATTGCCCCCCAGCCGGCGGAGGCCGAGGAGCCGGTGGGGGACCCCTTTGCCGAGGAGGGAACCGGCGGCGGGGACATGGAGGAGACCCGGGTGCTGAACCTGGACGACCTGCAGTTCGGCCGCAACTATACCAAAGACTGAGCGATAAAAGAGGGGCGGGGCGGCTGAGAAGCCGCCCTCCTCTGCGCGTGGGAGGACAACCATGAAGATTATTCTGCCCCCGAACCCATACAGCGAGAAGCTCAGAGCGTTTCTGGCCCCCCTGGTTCCGCCGGACAGCGCCTTTCTGGACCCGGAAGAGGGCTGGGAGGGGCTGGCCGGGGAGAAGCTTCTCTTTGCCGTGGCCCTGGACGAGGGCGGGTGCAACGCCGCCTGTTACCGGATGCTCTCCGTCCTGCGCCGGGGGGAGAGCCTGCTGGACGGGTGCACCGCCGGTCTGGTGGTGACGGGGGTGGGGGAGCTGTACACCAAGGACGTGGCCCGGGACGTGGTGCTGGCGGCCAATCTGGCCGGATGCGCCTTTCTGGGCCGGCCCCTGGTGGAGGCCACCGGGTCTCTGCGCAACTTCCGTGTTCAGGCCCAGATTCAGGGCACCGACGAGGCTACGGCCTTCCGTCTGGCGGTGGAGGAGCTCGTCGGGCGGCTGGAGGACTGGGCGGGTCCGCCGCCCCTGAGGCGGGCGCTGGCCATCCACGCCTCCGTGCGGTCCACCAGCAACACCCTGGCCCTGTGGGAGCTGGTGAAGGCGGGACTGCCCAAGGAGGTGGAGGTCCGGGAGCTGTGCCTGCAAAACGACACGCTGGCGGACTGCATCGGGTGCAGCTACACCGCCTGTCTCCACTTCGGACAGCAGGGGGGATGCTTTTACGGAGGCCCCATGGTGGAGGAGGTGTTTCCCGCAGTGCGGGAGTGCGACGCGCTGGTGATGCTGTGCGCCAACTACAACGACGCCCTGTCCGCCAACCTTACCGCCTTTGTCAACCGGCTCACCGCCCTGTTCCGCCAGAGCAGGTTCTACGAAAAACGGCTCTATGGGCTCATTGTCTCCGGCTACTCCGGCGGGGACCTCATCGCCCGGCAGCTCATCTCTGCCCTGAATATGAACAAGAGCATCTATCTGCCGCCCAGGTTCTGTATGCTGGAGACGGCCAACGAGAAGGGGAGTCTTGTCCGCCTGCCCGGCATAGCGGAGCGGGGGGCGGCGTTCGGGAGACGGATGGCGGCGGGGAGGTAATCACTCCTTTTCTTGAAAGAAAAAGAATCAAAAAGAACTTTCAAAGGCTCTTCGAGCGAGCTCTATCGCACAATTCTGATGATATCAGTACGCTCCGGCAGCCTGTATAAACACGGCTAAAGTTTTTTCTTTTGCTTCTTTTCTTTTTTTCAAAAAAGAAAAGAAGAGAAAAAGCGAACAAAGAAAGAAGTAGAGACTACATGGAAGATCAAAAAAAAGAGTATTTATTTGAGGAAGCGCCCATCCCCAAGGCCGTAGTGTCCATGGCCGTGCCCACCATCATCAGCTCCCTGGTGATGGTGATCTACAACCTGGCGGATACATATTTTGTGGGTATGCTGGGGGACCCGATTCAGAACGCCGCCGTGACCCTGGCGGCTCCGGTCCTGCTGGCCTTCAACGCGGTGAACAATCTCTTTGGCGTGGGCTCCTCCAGCATGATGAGCCGGGCCCTGGGCCGTCGTGACTATGACACCGTCCGTCGCTCCTCCGCCTTTGGATTCTACGGCGCTGTGTCCGGCGGACTGGTGTTCACCCTGCTGATGCTTACCCTCAAGGGCCCCGTGCTGACCCTGCTGGGCACGGACGCCGGCACCGCCGCCGCCACCGGCGCATACCTCCACTGGACCGTGACCTGGGGCGCGGCTCCGGCCATCCTCAACGTGGTGATGGCCTATATGGTCCGCTCAGAGGGGGCCACCCTCCATGCCAGCATCGGCACCATGAGCGGCTGCCTGCTGAATATCGTCCTGGACCCCATGTTCATTCTGCCCTGGGGGCTGAACATGGGGGCCGCCGGGGCGGGGCTGGCCACCTTCCTGTCCAACTGCGCGGCCTGCGTCTACTTCTTTGTGCTCCTCTTCGTGCGCCGGGGCAAGACCTATGTGTGCATTCTCCCCAGCATGTTCCGGCTGGACAGGGCCATCGTCTCCGGCGTGTGCGCCGTGGGCATCCCCGCAGCCATCCAGAACCTGCTGAACGTGACCGGGATGACGGTGCTCAACAACTTCACCTCCAGCTTCGGCGCGGACGCTGTGGCCGCCATGGGCATCGCCCAGAAGATCAACATGGTGCCCATGAACATCGCCTTCGGCGCCTCCCAGGGGGTCATGCCCATTATCGGCTACAACTACGCCTCCGGCAACCGGGAGCGGATGCAGTCCTGCGTCCGCTTCTCCATGCGCCTGACCGTCACCTTCCTCACAGCCGTGGCCCTGTGCTACTACTTCGGCGCATCCTTCTTTGTGGGCCTCTTTATCCGCAACGAGGCCATCATCGCCTACGGGGCCCGATTCCTCCACGGCATGTGTCTGGCCCTGCCCTTCCTGAATATCGACTTCATGGCCGTGGGCGTGTTCCAGGCCGTGGGCATGGGACGGAAGGCCTTCTTCTTCGCCATCCTGCGCAAAATCATCATGGAGATCCCCGCCCTCTATATCCTCAACGCCCTCTTCCCCCTCTACGGTCTGGCCTACGCCCAGGCGGTGACGGAGGTGATCCTGGCCGCGGCGGCCCTGCTGACCCTGCGGAAGCTGTACCAGGAGATCGACCGGAGGGCGGCGAACGGGGAGCTTTGATACGGACTCTGCGGAGAGCGCCCATGGGCTTCGGGCGGCCGGATGGCCGCCCGGAGGAGGCGCTGAGAAATCTTTCCAGGAAATTTGTCCCCCAAAACTACGGTTTTACTTGACAGAGGGCAGGTGGAGCGAGTATTATTGAATAGGATTTTCGTCGGTGGGTAATAAGGGGTATCCGCCGATTATTTCCGTGTCCGGCGACTGTCACCGCCGGAGCAGCACAAACCCCCATCCCATACAGTTTTTACGCAAAATCGAATGAGGAGGAAAACCGTACATGCCATTTCAGTATATCGTGATTACTGCGGTAATCGCGGCTGTGGTGGCGGCGATTTTCTTCTTTCTCGGCGTCACCTACCGCAAGATGGTAGGGGAAAAGGAGATCTCCAGCGCGGAGGAGGAAGCGCGCCGTATTATCAACGAGGCCATCAAGGCCTCTGAGGGCAAAAAGCGCGAGGCTCTGCTGGAGGCCAAGGAGGAGATCCTGCACAACCGCACTGAGTACGAGAAGGAAGAAAAGAGCCGCCGGGCGGACCTGCAGAAGCAGGAGCGCCGGCTGCAGCAAAAAGAGGAGAATCTGGACCGGAAGACCGAGAATATCGAGAAGAAGGAGGAGGCTCTGGCCCAGAAGCACGCCGATGCTGACCGCACCCAGGAGGAGATCGAGCTCATCAAGCGCAGTCAGACGGAGATGCTGGAGCGCATCTCCGGCTTCACCGTAGAGGAGGCCAAGAACTACCTCATTGCTCAGGTGGAGACCCAGGTTACCCATGAGACAGCCCTGAAGATCAAGGAGATCGAGCAGCGCGCCAAGGAGGAGTCCGACCAGCGCGCCAAGGAGATCGTGGCCACCGCCATCCAGCGCTGCGCCGCAGACCATGCCTCTGAAATCACCGTCAGTGTGGTTCCCCTGCCCAATGACGAGATGAAGGGCCGCATTATCGGCCGCGAGGGCCGCAATATCCGCACCATCGAGACCCTGACGGGTGTGGATCTCATCATCGACGACACCCCGGAGGCCATCACGGTCTCCTGCTTTGAGCCCGTGCGCCGGGAGGTTGCCCGGGTGGCCCTGGAGAAGCTCATCGCCGACGGCCGCATTCACCCCACCCACATCGAGGAGATGGTGGAGAAGGCCCGCCGGGAGGTGGACGCGGTCATCAAGAGCGAGGGAGAGCGGGCGGCCTTTGAGACCGGCGTGCGGGGCCTCCACCCCGAGGTCCAGAAGATGCTGGGCCGCCTCCACTACCGCACCAGCTACGGTCAGAATGTCCTCCAGCACTCCATCGAGGTCAGCCACATCGCGGGGCTGATGGCCTCCGAGCTGGGCCTGGACGTCCACGCCGCCAAGCGGGCCGGTCTGCTCCACGACATCGGCAAGGCCCTGGACCACGAGTACGAGGGCACCCATGTGAGCCTGGGCGTGGAGTTCTGCCGGAAGTATAAGGAGAAAGAGGACATCCTCAACGCCATCCAGGCCCACCACGGGGACGTGGAGTGCAAGACCCTGGTGGCCTGTCTGGTCCAGGCGGCGGACGCGGTGAGCGCGGCCCGGCCCGGCGCCCGGCGGGAGAACCTGGAGAACTATATCAAGCGCCTGGAGAAGCTGGAGGAGATCACCAGCTCCAACCCGGGCGTGGAGAAGAGCTACGCCATCCAGGCCGGACGGGAGGTCCGGGTCATGGTCCGGCCGGAGCAGGTCAGCGAGGACCAGATGGTTATCCTGGCCCGGGAGCTGGCCAAGCGGATCGAGGACGAGCTGGAGTACCCGGGCCAGATCAAGGTCCACCTCATCCGGGAGACCAAAGTGGTGGAATACGCAAAGTAACCGGCAAAGACAGGGAAGTGACGGGCCCTGTTGGAGATGGAAAAAAGCCCGGCGGACACGAAGGTGTCCGCCGGGCTTTTGTGCTGGAACGGGATCAGAGGGTAGATACGCATTCTAAAGATCGGAGCGGCATATACTTGCTGAAATGTCAGAAATCTGTATCCTGCGCATATTCGGCATACTCATCCAATACGCTGTCGTTTAGATGGCCAAGATTTTTCTCACTGTGCAGGGCGGTCACCCCATCATATGAGAGATAGGAACAGCTCTCCGACATAGGACCGCTTTCTATTAAGGAGAAAACCGGACGGGAGATCTCCTGAAGAACCTTTTTCCTTCGGACAGATGGCGCGACAATATGTGCGCTGATGGATGCGTTGGGCTGTAGTGTCATCAAGTCGGCCATCCGAAGCAGACCGGAGTAAATGGATGTAGAATGCTCAATTTCAAAGGCATGTATAATCGCTTTCCTGCGAATCCAGAGCACATCAATGTTCTCGATGATTTTAAGGGTAACTTGATCGAAATTAAGGGGCAGGTGCTCTAATAAAACGGTATTCGATGTGGGATGCCAAAATTCTAAGACCCGCTGCCTGTCATTTTTGGGAATCCAGATTTTGAAGCCCATCCGATCGCCGATTTCTGCGACAGTGGCCTGCATTTGGATGTGTCCGGCCTCTGCGGCAGAACGGTCTGGCACATGGAGTTCATCATCGGGAATAGAGACCGAGACAGGTCCGGATTCGGAATTGACCAGAGAGGGCTGCAATTTTTTCCTGTCTGAGGGCGAGAGCGCGTAGCTTTTAAGACTTACTTGCTGCGCGGACAACAGCTCCTCCAGATATTTGCCGTCCTCATCTGACAGCCTTCTTAGAGCCTGTTTAAAATCTTCTAATGAGGATGGCAATGAGGGCAAAAATGAGAATCTGAGCAGAAATAAAGAGTTTGCGCTCACAATTTTTCCAAAGTCTGCGGAATTTGTCGAGCCAGCCGAAAAGACGCTCTACCACCCAGCGGCGCGGCAACACAACAAACTTGTGTAATTCGTTGCGCTTTACAACTTCGACTTGCGCGCCGCAAATCTCCTTGACCTGATTGGCAAAACGTTCGCCGGAGTATCCTCCATCTACCAGGAATTTCTTTATGCAGGAAAGGCTGTCCAGGTTCAGAAGGATCATCTGAATGGCTCCATCCCGGTCTGTAACATCAGCGGTTGTTACGGCTATGGCATGAGGCAGCCCCATTGTATCTACGACAACGTGGCGCTTGATTCCGGATACTTTTTCCCTGCGTCATAACCTTTTTCTTCCGCTGTGTCCGCATTCTGTACGCTCTGCGCGTCTACAATTCCAAAAGTAGTCTTATCCCGCCTTAAGTCTTCGTTCCGTATCTGTTTCACCAATTTTTGCAATACTTTGTCCAGAACACTGACCCCCGTTTCATCTTTTTCGGACCATACCCGGAAATAGTAGTACACGCTCTGCCATTTGGGATAATCGCTGGGCAGCATTCGCCATTGTATTCCACCCTGGATTACATATAACACCGCACAAAACACATCGTATAAATCATATTTTCGGGGCCGGGTTGTTTTCTTTGCTCCTTCCAAATCCTCGCGGATCAGGTTATATTCTTCCCGGCTGATTTCACTTGGATATTGACGCATTTCCCCCAACTCCCGCTTGTTTTTCTCTATTATCTGCCTCCCGCCTCCTTTTGTCAAAAGATTTTAAACAGGCTCTTAGACTGCTGCGGATGGTTCCTGTCCAGGACGAACCAGCACGGCTGAGGTTTTTGGTGAAGGAGAGGTGCTTCCAGCAGATATCATGCCGAATGGGGATGGACTGTTCGGGGGCAAGCCAGACTTGAGGGCTGACACGAAAACGCACCTGAAAGGGGTCTGCCATGGGCAGGAATATGGGGGTGTCATCCAAAAAGTAATGGGAATTAACCTCCAATATGCCGGTCCATCTGGACAGCTTTGTCATGTAGCAGATCAATTTATCCCCAGGTACGATGCCAGCTGCGATACGCTTCTGACGCATTCGGAAACCGGAAATGCTGCGGTCCGAGGCTGTGAACGCGCCATAGGTCTCCGGTGAAAATAAATCAAGGTAGTATGCCATATCGTCGCCATCCTATCACTATAATACCCATATCATGACCAAATCCAACATATTATCTAGCTTTAGTGTAACATGGGACGGTAGGATTTGTCAACTTTTACAATGAGAAACCATCACCTCTCCGAGGCGTACTCAAAGCTGGCATTCTGATCCACATGCTGAAACAGGAGCTCTTTCCCGTGCCAGAAGCGGTACTGCACCTCAGCGGAGAGGCTCTCGTGGATGGTGCGCTCCATGCGGCCCTCCACCGGAGCGCGGAGAGGCTGCCGCCGCTCTCCCAGCAGCTGCGCCTCCAGGCGATACCGCCCCTGGCGGATCACCGCGCCGGCGGGGGAGCACGCCTCAATTCTGGCGCCCCGGTAGGTGGCCAGCCGGTACTCCCGTCCGCGGTATAAAACCGAGCAGATACAGCCGGTAAATCCCCCCACAGGCAGGGGGATTGTGGCAATTGCAAGCATCAGACTGCCGCGCTCCGCCCCCTCCCAGAGGCACTGCGTCCAAAGGTACCTGCTGGGAAAGGAGCGGCCCCGGTCCGTCTCGATATACCCGATCCCGTTGGAGAAATCCAGGCATTCCCCGTTCAGCGCCAGCGCGCCGCTTAAGGGGTGCCCCATGCTGACGACGCCGTGGGCGCACTGCATTCCTCCGAAGAACCGGAACGGACCCATGATGTCAGACCTCAGAGGGGTGAACGGGCCGTAGCGCAGGGAACCGCAGAGAGAAAGGCCGTCCCGCCGGATATGGAGGTCAATTCCCTGTCCGCCAAAGCTGGACTGCCCAATCTGCACCTGAAGGGGCCGCCGGAAGACTTGCAGCTGCGCCTCCGGATACTCCAGCCACCACGCCTGATCCTTTGAAATCACCTGGAGGGAGGCGGTGCGGCGTCCCTTGCTGTCCATATGGAAGGCGGGGATCAGCGCCAGCGTCTGCCCCCGGGGGTTCTGGTGCTTGAAATACCACCCCTCAAAGTAGGGGCCTGTCCCATTTGCGCCTCGTAAAAATCCCATGATACTCATCACCCCGGATTCAGTCTTCCCTGAATCTGGGAATTTTATCAGGAAGATCAGGCCAGCCGCAGCGGGCCGTGGGCGGCGGATAAGGCAATCACGCGCTTCATATGCGGGCCTCCTGGTTCAAATCAGAATCCCCTCGCAGTGGTCGATCTCGTGCTGGATGATCTGGGCGGTCCAGCCGGTGAAGGTCTTGAAGCGGGTCTGGAACTGCTCATTCTGATACTGCACCTTGATGGACTTCCAGCGTTTGGCCTTCCGGGTACCGGAGAGGGAGAGACAGCCCTCCTCCGCCTCGTAGGGGCCGGATTTTTTGATAATCTCCGGGTTGAACATGGCCGTGTATTTACCGTCGCTGTCAAAGGCGATGATCCGCTTGTTGACGCCGATCATATTGGCCGCCATGCCCACACAGCCGTCCTTGTGGGCGGACAGGGTGTCCAGCAGGTCCTGGGCAACAGATATATCCTCCGAGGTGGCCGGCTCGGCCTTTTGGGAGAGGAACGCCTCGTCCCGCATGATCTCTCGTACCATGATAGTGTACCTCCGGTATAGACTTCCCTGGACGGGAAAGGATGCAGGGCCATCCGGCATGCCCATATTCCGTTTAACAGCAGATTTGCCGCTATCCCGGCAGACAGCGCTTTTTCTCCGCTTATTTCCGCTTGCGCTGTTCTTTGGCAAACCGCCTGGCGTTCTTCATACCGCCTACCTCTTTGAACATACGCTGGCATTTCTTGACCTCAATTTCCTTGCTGCTCAAGCCGTCATAACTGGTCTCCTGCTCCAGCTTACGATAGCTTTCCAGGCGGCGGCTGTCCAGTTCTCCGGCCTCAACCGCTGCCAGGACCGCACATCCGGGCTCTCCGATGTGCGTGCAGTCACGGAACCGGCATTGCCGCGCTAGGGCCTCGATTTCCGCAAATGCGTGGGAGAGATCGGCGCTTTCCGCCCCCATCTCTCTCATACCGGGCGTGTCGATCACCACGCCCCCCAGCGGACAGGGAAACATCTCACGGCCTGTGGTGGTATGCCGTCCCTTATCCCCTCTGCCGGTCTCCTGCGTTGTGATAACAGAAGCGCCCAGCAGTTGGTTAATCAGGGTGGATTTTCCCACACCCGATGAGCCAATAAAGGCGCAGGTCTGGTTTTTTTGAAAATAAGGCAGGAATTTTTCGTGAATATCCGTATCAAACATGGAAAGCGCGACCACATCGGAAAAGCAGGAAATCTTCTCAACCTGCGAAACCGCCTGCGCAAGATTTTCGCAGAGATCCGACTTTGTCAAAACAATGACCGGCGTCGCGCCGCTGTCCCAGGCAATGGACAGATACCGTTCCATGCGGTTCAGATTGAAATTCTGGTTGAGGGACATGCACAGAAATACAATGTCCACGTTGGCAGCCACCGGCTGCGCCTGCCCTGATACGCCCACCGCCCTTCGGACAAACAGGCTTTTTCGTGTCAGTACTCGATGGACCACTGCCAGCTCGGCCTGCGCGGTAACCATAACATAGTCGCCGACCGTCGGATATTGGGCAAGTTCTTCCGTGTCATAGCGGAGCCTGCCCGAAACCTCCGCCAGCCGTTCTTCTCGACTGGTCACGACCTTGTACTTTCCGCGATACTGCGCGACAACTCTTGCCGGCTGTTCATTCGGATATAATGCTGACTCTGTCAAAAAGCGTTCAGAAACGCCATAGTGATTTAATTGATTCAATGTGATTAACCTCCATTTTTATCGTCCCGAAGGAAGGAGGTCTGCGATGATTATTTCGTCATACCTCCTCCCGGCATGACAATCTCCTTTTTATTTGTGTTCATCATAAAAAACACGCTCCTTTCGCTGAATTTTATTTATTATAGCATTTGTCCGGTTTGATTGAAATAGGCAAAGTGTAAAATTCACCGGGGCTTTCAACTGGCGGCTCTCATAGGTTTGACCCGCTGGAGCTCTGCTTTGGGAAGATAGAGACTAACGGAAGGGCTTGCGCTGTGCGGCCTTACAGTATACTTCTGAGAAGCAGTTCAAACGCCTCATGCAATTCAAATTGTGCCACTTTCAAGCGATATTTCTCGTCACAGTTCTTGTTTATGAAAGGTTCAAAATCTTTGACCACCTCTTGAAATTCCGGCTGGCTTCTTTCGGAGGCAGACACACAGCCACTAAAAGAGCAGTAAGTCATACCTGACTTTGAGATAGAAGCAATGGCCCGTGTCCTGCTTCCGGCGCTCCGCGCTTTCTACGCTAGCCCGGAAGGGCAGGCAGCGTTTGAGGAATGGAAGCGTCAGCAAGAGAATACATAATAAGGAACGGCTCCCGTCATACCGACAGGGGCCGCTTTTTTATACGCTGATGTTGTCCAGGTAAACAACAAACCCGAACCCGTCCCCGATGGGGAACAAGTTCGGATTATGTTGCTTTGTCTTGTGTTGACGAAAAAGATGCATCAGGAAATTTCTTAGAATTACAGGCTATTGAACAATTTCGGATATCTCCTTTAGCCAACCCAACATCTTGCCTGGATGATCACGACTTTGCGAAAGTTCCAGTGTTATTTTGGCGGCCCCAATTTTATTCAGCTTCTTCCAAGTTTAAATATAAAAGTTTTTGATCTGTTGTCCTGATTATTATTGGTATTTCTGCCGAAACATCCAAATAAATGGCGCGGTACAAAACGGAGGAAACCGTCAAGGGGATGATTTCGGTGAAGCGCTGAAAAAGCTGCTTGGAAAGCCTGATATGAAGGAATGCAGCCTTGCGGAATATCGAAATTAGGTAATCATCCTGTTCCAAATGGCAGATATCCCAGTTCCCGAATTTCAAAGGTTTGGTTTAAAATTCCGCAGAAATATGAACTTCTTCCCGCAGCATAATAGCCGCGCAGTTCCTCTATGGAGATGTCTGCCTGTTTGGAAAAGCGCGGGTTGGACAGGCTCCCTGTAAACCTCTGGATTGAAATTTGGTACTGTCCTCTTAAATGCGCCGGAAGTTCATCCAGCACCTGTTCCAAAGCGGAAAAGGCACACTCCATCAGGGGGATTTGGGTGCTTTCAGAGATTACTTCTCCCCCCGCCGATGGGATACGGGAAAAGTGAAGGCACAGCTGTGCCGAAGACTCTGTCCGGCCCAGCAGCAACAGCGTTCCAGCTTCGGCCGTTTCCAAGAGCAGCCCGCTCTGTCCGGTGACAACCCTCAGGGCCCCCTCCAGCCCACGGACCAGCTTCGCGACCAGCTGCGACAGCATCATTCGGGACAGCATAGGACAGCGGACCGTGTAATGCGCCGCACGCTCTTCTGTCTGAATACGGCGGATTTCCTCAGCGTATCGACCGGGCTCCTCCAGCTCCGAGGTAAAGCAGGGAAATATAAATCCCTTCTCTGTCTGGAAACAAAGCCCCTGCCGTTCGCAAAACTCCAGTAGCATCTTGACATGGGCTAAAGAATAGTTCCTTTGGGCAGAATCCGCCAAAGCTCCCCACAGTACCTGGGGGCTTTCAATCACCCCGCTGTACTCCTGCGCGTAGTGGGCCAGACGGTATAACCCCTCTCCCAACCAGCCGGTGTGAAAGAACATACTCTCAGTGTCCTGACCGGAGATGTGAGCCATACAGCCCACAGTTTCGCTCTCAAAAGCCAGCAGATATTTTCGCAGATACTTGTCCTCACTGCTGTGACTGCCCGGATGGATATACCGTTCCATCAACTGGCTGAAAATATCTTGAGGAAGCATCATTCTGGTTTCCAGAAGCTGTTCAAAATGGGACAGCAGACGGATCCAGGAATCCGGCAGGCAAAAACGCTCCAGCATTAGCTCCTGAATCCCAGTCACAATCTTCTCGCAAAGGCAATTCTCCTCTGTCGGACCTTTGCCGGTCAGATACACTACTTCCGGCTCTTGATCCATCCAGATTTCCTGCCGCAGAAGCGGAATATTCAGTCCCATTGCCCCACCGGAATCCTGCCGGACCACGAAGATGATGTGGGCGTCGGGTGCATAGGCCTCCACCAGTCTGCCCCACCAGACAGCCCGCTCCTGAATTCGAAACTCCTGCCGTCCATCCAATACAATTACATATAAGGAGTGGTTGGTCAAAAACAGCGGATGAATCAGCTGCGTTGGAGGCTCCTCGCTCATCTCCACCATACGAACCCGGATCCGGTTTTGGGGACGGCGGTCCGCCAATTGAGCCAGGCGTTCAAAGGCAAAGGCATCCTCCAAAGTGCGCATTCCAACGCAATCCTCCCACTCCGAAAGCTCCGTTCCTGTAATCTGCTCAATCAGGGCGCGTTTCCCATCGCCGGAGTCCCCGAGAAAAATCAGATTACCTCGACGAATCGGGCTCTTGTCTGCCTCCACATATGAGCAGAGAAGGGATGTGTCGTTGGTCAAGAGTAATTTGGGGTCCAGAGTATTCAAACGAATTCCCCGAATCATAACGTGACAGCCCGGCTGTGCTGGCACCGAATTCAAAGTAGAGGCGCCGCTGTTTGTGAGACTGTCAGGATCGTTGAAACGGAAGGCGGAGGGAGACTTCCAGCTGTCGCTTTCGCAGAACTCCAACTTGCGTCGCAGGAGGTTTTCCGGAATTTGCTCCAGCTGAAGCTGGCGGAGGTCCAGTATATCCATAGAGGTACACTCCGCTACCCAGCCAGGAAGCCGGTGGAGGCCAGAAATTCCCCAAAGCCGCAGGATTTTCAGCGACTTTTGACAGCCTGCGCGATCAGGAAGCTTCTTCATCTGCGTGTAAGAGACATCCAACACTTTCAGAGCAGACAATTTTTCAAACGCTGTCTCCGGCAATGCTTCCAGGCTTGCGTTCGGGATTTCCAGAACCTCTATGCTCTCCGGCAAAAAGCAACCTGGTAAATTCTGCAGCTCGGTAAAGCCCGCGTGAAGCTCCCGCAGGCGCATTCCCTTCAGGTTTCCAGGCAATTTTCGCAGGCCGGTTCTCGAGATGTCCAGCACCTCCAGATTCCCCAAAACCCGCTCCACCTTCTCTGTGAGGTTGGTTATGGAGCCGTGGGGAAACCGCTCACTGGGTCCGCAGTCGTCCAGCATCACCAGAGGAGAGTTGGAGACATTCAACCGTTTCAACCCCAGCAGCCGCGAAAATCCCCTGGGCAGGGCCTGGATACCAACGTTGCTGATTTCCAGCTCCTCCAGCTCTGTCAAGTCCGAGACATTCAGCTGGCGAAGCAAGGTTTGGTTGCTGCAAAAGGCGGACAGAGCCAGTCGTCTCAGCCGCTTCATTGCGGGGAGGTATTTTTCAAAAACCCCCCCCGACATCTCAATCCGCCGGATAGACAGGGCCGTCATATTCCCCAGCAGAGACTGGATTTTTTCCCAAAACCCCTCTGTCACAATATCAACGCCGGTCAGCTCCAATTCCTCCACTGCCAGGAATTGAACCAGCTCTGCAAATCCCTCATCCAACAGCGACGTCTCTGTCAGGCATAGCCTTTGGACAGGGACAGGAGAGGGATTGGATTGAGTTTTACTCTCCTCTATACCGGGAAAATAGGACTGGTAATTCAGACGCAGTGTATTCAATTTTCCAAAGCTGCCGAGTTTCCGATAGTAATTGAGAGTTTCAGGAGCCTCTAAAATGAGCTCCTCAGTCTCCGGATATCTTTTGGCCAGCTGCTCCAGCAGCTTAATATTCCGCAGAGCCTGAATCCGAAGGCTCTTGCTCACTTCATCGTATGACCCTCCGGCCGCCTGATTTTGCAGGAATTGTTCTTCTATCTGTGCCATCGCACGTGCTCCTTCTCTCAATTCTGCCGAAAGGCTTGTTCCAGTCCCATTTGCCGGACTTGGTCAATCCACCGATAAACCTGCTCCGGCGTATATAAGCGGACGCCGTTTGAATCCCGCGCGTTCTCCAATGCGCTGGCCATCAGAGAGAACTCATTCTCCAGATCCGTGTCAAACACCCCCTGGTCATCGGTATTGATGGACACAAAGAGAACCGACTTCTGGGATGGCTCACGGAGATAGAGGTCGTTGAAGGTCACAATCGGATGCTGTTCGTACTCCCCAAACCGCCCGATCAAATAGTTAGAGGATGGGTTTGTCTCAATCCCAATTTTTCTACGGGCAATCCGCTCTCGCAGATTCATCTGTGCCGCTTGGACCGCTTGAGAATATCCGGGCGGCAGAGTGAATGCTGTCAGCTCCGCCCCCAGGCGGCGAACCTCGGGGTCATAATGGTAACGGCGGTACAGCTCACAAACTGTTTTGTCCCGCTCCCGCAGCTCCCGGCAGCGAGGATCTGGGGAAAGCCTGTCCCGGTCATCCCCCCAAGGAAAGGCCGGCGCCTCTCGGTAATAGGAGGGCTCATCTCCCCGCAGAAGCCACGCCTGCCGGTATTGGGTGAGGGGAATCTGCTGGCCGTAGATCCTGCCGCAGAGTGTATCATACCAGCTCCACAAACGCTGCCTCAAGGGCTCGTCCTGCCAGTTCAGCCGCTGAAGCACATAAAGGAGCCACGCGGTATTGTCCAACGTGTCCTGGGCGGGAAGGACCAGGCTTCCAAAACGTTTGGCATACCATTCGCCGGGGTCAATCCCCATAGCCAAGGCGTGGCCCAACCGGTCACCAGCACCCAGTCTCAAATAGCGTACCGCCTCGTCAATTGCGCGAAGGCCGTCCGTTACGTCCAAAAAGTCCTCTCCCACATGGTAGGTAAACCGCAGCGGCGGAACCTCCGGCATCAGGCAGCTCCGCTCCGCTACCGCCATGTACCGGAGGTAGCGAAAAGCGGGGGCAAACACTTCCGGACGGCACGCAATCTCCTGACTGCACGCATCCACACCCCGAATCCACTGAACGATACGGTCTCCCCGGCGAAAGAGAGCCGCCAGGGCATAAATTTCCGGCCACACGACACCGTTCCGATACTTCTGGTGCCGGCATGGCATGGCTGGCATCAGGCCATGCTTCAGCGGCAAATCCTGGTCCTTCGGAAGATGAATGACCAGGAAAACCCGCTCGTCCTTTTTCTCCGACGTCCTATCTAACACCTCGCCAGGGGCAGCGGGGATGCTGTCCATATAGAATCGCAGCTTCTTTCGGAGCTTTCCCGGCTCGGAGGGCAGAACCACCCGCGCCTCCAAGCTCTTAATGGCGCTGTTGCTCAAAACGCTGGTATAGGCCATACGGATCAGTTCCTTTTGGTAGGGAGGCGTCAGGAACAGTTCCTTCCGGTTTTGGTACGCTTCAAAATTGTCGAAGCCATAGGCCTGGTTGCACTGGGTCAGCTCCCGCCGGAAGCAAATAAAAATCAACAGATAGGCATAAAAAAGAGAGCCGTACCGCTCTGCCCAGGCGGCGTCCTGAAACAGCCGGCGGAACAACACATACAGCAGCCGGTTCTCCCCGGCCAGGGCGGCGTAGGCGTGATTTGTGTTGTCGGGCGAAGCCGTTGCATTCCGCAGGTAGTCCAGCCCTTGACCGTGGAAAAGCCGCTCGCCGCGCAGTTCCTCCTGGAGCTGGTGGGTCCACAGCGCATGGAGCGGACAGGCGGCCGGGTCCCAAGGGCGGTTCTTTTCCAGCATCTGAAGGAGAGGGGCCGGGTTTCCGCCGGTACAGGATCGCCAGAGAATCAGCCGCAGGCAGGCCGATGTGCTGGTGAGGCGATACAAATAGTCGGACCAATCCGAATCTTCGCTGTTTTTGCCGGCAAGTGCCCGGCGGAACATGTGGTTTCCAAAGCCTTGGGGCCCGTTTCTTCTGTCGATGTGGTTCATCAGGCACACCCAACTCAGGAATGCCGCGGGCGCAGAACCCTTCAGATGAAAATGGTTTTCCGACATACCCAAAGACAGCATATGCCGCAGACGCAGGTGATCGGACTTGGCATAGGGGCTGAAAGCAAATTCCGTTCTTACCTGCCCACGGCGCAGGTCGTTCCAGGCAAGGAAAGCGCAGAGAAACAGGGCCTGTCCGGTTTGCTGGGTCAGTAGCCTCCACTCCACCATCTTCTCATGGCGGCATTGTACCTCCCCTCCGTCCACGCGCAAAAACCCCTGGGCGGCGGATAGAATCAGTGTAAAGATTCCCCGATCCGGATACTCCGGGTGCTCCGTGGAAGACCGAAGCGCCTCCAGCACATGACGGCCCTCTATGCCGGACCGCTCTGGATGTTCTGCGCGGAAGGAGGTGAGGAACTCCTCCTCCTTACAGTATTGCTTCCAGGCAGGACTGGAAAAAGGCTGCTTTCGCGCTTCCTCCAAAACCCATTGCGGCTGGGTATAGCACAGCAGCACGGACAGCCCGTCCAGCAATGCCCGCTCCATCGTCCTCCCCCCTTAATGTTGACAGAGCCAACCATATTTCGCGTATCGGTTTTCGTCCGTCTCGTTGGGAAGTTTCCCAAGAAATTCCTGCAGAGGCTTGAGATCAACAGCGATTCCGGCTCGTTTGCCCACTGCCGTTACCGCCTTTTCCAATCCGGTCTTCACATAAAAGAAGCCGTTCATGGCGGCGAGCGGGTCCTCCGCCTCCTGATAAATGCTGACCGTATGTTCCACCAGATGGCGAACTACCGCGTTTACAAAGTCCACGCTGTCCATGTGGAGACAGTCAAAAAGCACCGCCCAGCGCTGCTTTTTTAGCTCCCCCAGTGCCGTGTCCCATTCCTCTCCCTGCGGTTTCACCTGCCACAAAAGCCGCCGCGCCGCGTCTTCGGGAAGGAGAAGCTGATGAAAAAAGGCCAACCAGTTCGAATTGACATAAGCCGGCTCAATAATCTCCAGATCAGCCCGCGTGGTGACATGCCGCTCGGCGGGCCGCAGAATACCTCGGAGCATGGAACCCTGGAGGGTGTGGATATCCTGCCGCCGGACCCGGCCGAAGCCCACCGTAAAGAGACTGATCCACACAGCCTCCGCAATCGTCATGCACTCTCCCGGAATCGTCTCCTTCTGGGCGGCACTCAGGAGCACCCCGCCATACAGACTGCGAATCTCGTACGCTCCCGCTTCGCCCGTCGGGACGGCTACCTGTCCGCCGGCTGCGTCGCCGTTGCACATCCGTTCCAAGCCGTCGTAGGTCACTGGTTCCGTCGGGTCATAGACTAGACCGTTCCAAATTTTGAAAACCTGCTGGTAGCCCACCTCCGGCATCTCCTGCAAGGCCTTGGTGATACTGGTTTCTTCGTTCAGCTCCTCGGAAAGCGCAAATACCATTTCTCTGCGGAGGCGAATGGAATACAGCAGCCGAACCGCCGCGCCGAAAGAAGCAAAGCAGTTTTCCGCATCCGTTTGCTGCAGCAAAGTAAGCAGGTATAACACGTCACCCATGCTGATATTTTCGCTCTGAATTTCTCGCATTAAAAGATTCTTCACCTCCGGCGCGCAGTTCCGCCCAGTCAGGAACTCCACCAGGGATCGCCAAAGGAAAGCGGCAAGCCTTTCATCCGTATGGATGCTGAAGCCGCGCAGGATCTCGCAAAGCGGCACGGCTAGACCGCTCAAGCTGTTCAGCAGCCAGGCATTCAATTGCTCCAGCTGGCGGAGCAAGGTGCTCCTCCCCTCGGCTCCTTTCAGCGCGGAGACAGATTTCATTGACTGGAGGAACAGGAAAGTCTGATGAAGCGTCCGGAGATTCCGGGGAATGAGCGGGTGTCCGTCTTCCGAATCTCCCACCAGAAGGATGCCGGTCTTCTCCCACACCAGAGAGGAAAAGAGCTCTTTCAGCGGGCAGCAGGGCCTGTCTTCCCATTTTACGACGCAGCTACCGGCAGAGGGCAGCTCCAGGTTCGGCAGTTCTATCCGCCGCTGGGAGGGGATGAATTTTTCCAGATACTTCGCCGCCATCTCAGCCGGCTGGACATCCAGCATCCGCTGGTTTTGATACAAATCCCGGAACTCACTGATAAACTGCTGCCCCAGGGCGTCAGAGAGCTGCTCCGGCTTTAAGGCCAGCATGATGACCACGTTGGGTAAGGTGAGATGGTTTTGCAGCTCCTCGGTGATCCGATGAGCATTGGGGATGCTGGTGTCAATGTCATCTACCGGCAAAATCAGAACCGGATGCCCCCCCACTCCCTGTCCGCAAAACTGTAAGTAACTGTCTATTAGCTGCCGCAGGCTTTCCCACAGCCGTTTTGTCTGTGCCAAAAGCCGCAGATGGGAAAGCTCGTCGCAGCTCTCCTGGAGCAAATCCTGGGGGGACATCCCCTGTACCCGGATAGCCTCCCGCACATTGGTACACTGGTTGGCAATTCGTGTAATCAGCGCTTGGTCTACGGCTCGTCCGGCAGAATTCTGGAGGCGATCCTCCAGCTCACTGTATATCTGGGACACTACAGAGGCCACAATCGTTTCCTTCTCTGACAGCCGGGAGGGTTCTATGGCGGGCAGCATATAGAAGATGCACTTCTGCCCATCAGCATCCAGAATGGTTAGCTTCCCCTCCACACAGGCTTTCACAAAGGACATCATTGCCGAAGTTTTGCCGGACCCCCGATTTCCTACAAAAGCCAGCAGATTGCTGTGATTGCTGAAAACCTTGAAGGGTTGATCCGCGGCCCCTGGCTGCTCGCCTCCCCGGAGGATAATCTGCTTCAGACACTGTTCCGCTTGTTTGTAGCATATATGAAATGTAGAATTCTTCCAGCGTGCGTAATCCTCAATGCTGACCTCGTCCGGCTGGATATTTGTAAAATCGATCAACACGGCGCTGTACCTCTGTTTCTTTTGATATTTGCAGGATCTTTGGACAGGCGCAGAATTTGGAGGGCGTCAGCGGCCGCCTCCACCGCCGCCGCCACCACCACCTCCTCCTCCGCCTCCTCCGCCGCCACCGCCGCCTCCACAGGCCATCATAGCGGCTTCTTTCACGGCATTGGAAAAGGGCGCGGGAGCGGCCGAGGCGGGATTGCGTCTGAAAAGCTCATCGCTAGGGCAGAGAAAGGGTATCTCCAACGGATCAGAGAACGAAATCTTACGGTTGACAATTGTAGCATTCATGCAAAGTCCCTCTCCTTAGCGGTCGCTACGGGTTCCAATATTCCGGACTCCAGCAAGACGGTCAGAAATTTCTCGGCGGAGGCGGATGTCACCCTGTTTTGACTCTCCAGGACACGCAACAGTTCCTTTCGAGTGTGAGGCCCGGCGGCAAAAGAAAAAAAGTTCTCCAGCCCCTGGCTCAATGCAAGACAAGTCTGAAATTTTAGAGAATAGTACTTTCGTACCCGCGACTCTTTCGGTACATCCAGCGGCACGGCATAATCGCTGAGACAGAACTGATCAGGCGGCTCCTGTTCGCCCATGGAACGGAAAAGGGTATTTCTGGTAGTCTCCAGAAGGCGGTATAACACATGGGGAGAAATCAAGGCATCTTTCGGCAGCCAGGGATAAAGCAGTTCCCGCATGACCCGCTCCTGCTCTTCCCGCAGGGCAGTCTCCACGAAGGGCTCCTCAGCGCAGTTCCAGCGAACTAAGTTCCCCAGAAAATAGCGAGGCGCGCAGGGAAAGGCGATGCTGGAAATGCCATAGGAATCCCAATCAGCAAACATCGGACTGCTGACGTCCAAGGCAAAAATATTAAGATTAAAGGAGAAGTTGCGGTACTTCCTTCGGAGGTAAGCCAGAAATTCATAGGTCTGCCTTCGGTCAGCGGCCGTTTCCATGGGGAACCCGATGATCATTGGGCAGTGAACGCGAATACCTGCCCGCTCAAAGGCAGCCACGGTATTCTCTACCAGGGTCAGAGAAAATTCCGGGCCAAATTTATTCATGCGCTCCAGCACCCGGAGGGATGCGGACTCCAGCCCCAGGCGGAGCTCCCGAAGCCCGCCCGCCGCCAGCTGTCCTGCCAATGCCGGAAGCTTGGGGGAAAAGCGGGAGCGCGCCTGCCATTGCAGTCCCGAGCCTCGAAGCTGCAAGCACTCGGCCAATGCCGACAGCGTTTCAGCAGGGATTGCCTCGTCAATAGCCCAAAAGTATCGAATTCCGGTTTTTTCCAGTTCTATCAGACAGTCCACCGCGCTGTCCACTGGCCACAATTCCTCCCTGGATGTGGCACACAGGGGCTGGGGATATTTGGAATTGATACCGCAGAAAGCGCATTTGCGCCAAAAGCAAGTCTCACCGGGGAACAAGCGCACATTGACTAATTCCGCAGGAGACACCTCATCATCCCCCAAATTCTTCTCCGCTCCGCATTCGGTCCGGCGTATTACCTCCGGAATGCGGGGGAAGCTGAGGTGCTGGTAGGCTGTTTGCCGAATCTCCGGCTCACCTCCGGACGATCGGTCTATGTACAGAAAATTCGGGATCTCGCCCCAATCCCCACCCCGCTTCAGACAGCCAGACAACCGCCGGCGGGTCTCTGAACAGTCAAACAGAACAATGCCGTCCAGCACCTCAAATAGAGGCTCGTTAAAGCGAAGATACTGCGTTATTTTGTTGGCAGCGTAGTACTCACTGCCCTCATTTACCCAGAAGATTTTAATCTCCGGGAAATGCAAACGCAAAAACCGGGACACTGCCATATTGGCTAGAGTCAGGCGGCCATTAAGCCAAACACACTCCGGCTGATACTCCAGTAAGGCGGGCCAAGCGTTCTTTTTGAGAAAGGGAAGATAGGGATTCCGGCTTTCCACCAAACAATTCTGAACCAACCACAGGGAGGAGTGGGAGTCAAGCAGATATCCTTCCTGAACAGTCAATTCAAATCCATTGCCGTGAAGGAACGCATAGATCTGACAGGCTACTGCCAGGGTTTCCAGACAGCCGAAAAATTCCCGCTCAGGCTGATTCTGCCGAAAAATTCTCTCCCCAGCCTCCCAAACCCGCTTAGAAAACGCTTCTGGATACTGGATCGCCGCACGAAATGAGTCTGGCAGTTCATTCCAGTCCGAGACCGCTTCCGACAGCTCCCTCACCAGCTGGCGTAAATGCCCCGGGTCTAACAGTTGGGTCCAAAACACCCCATTAAGATCCAAAAACGCGGGGGCGTTTTTGACGCGCTGAAGAATTTCTGTGACGCACTTTCGTGAAGGACTCAAATCATACAATTCATAGTGCAATCCCCCCAAACTGCCCACATTCAATTCTCTCAATCCCGATCACTCCTTTTGACACTGGGGGGCTCTATTTCCACCTATATTCCCCATCTCCTATTTACATGCCAAAGTATACACCATTTTTTCCTTTCTTTCAATCTTTTTATGTTCTTCTCATTCGGTTTTGTGTTTCTTAAAGTGAAAATATCCTTTTGGGCTATTCGCAAAGAATGAGAACGATTTTGATATTACTTGAAAGGAGTTTGCAACACGGCTTACACAGGCGAAGAGAAAACGAACATTAGCAACCGATTGGATGAAGGGGATTCTATGAAAGCTATGGGGTGCTTGAAATTGGAACAAGCAGCTGCGCGGGGATTAACGCCATAGCGCTCAATGGGAGTTCGGAAGGCTTTTATCTGTCTTTGGATGATGAGCTTGAATATTATCGTGTGGGAGAAATGGACATACGTAATAAGCCATTTGCTGAGTGGTTCATGGAGTGGGTGGATAAAGTTGAGCAGGTGTGCAGCCAACTGACACAGTCCCAATTAACCGCTCAAAATGGGAGCGGGAGTGGATGCTGGAATTTGCTCAGTATTGGCAGAAAAAAGATGTTGCTGAAATGGGCCGGCTGGTTACGGAAATCGAGTGCAGAGACTCTGTCTCTGCAAAATGCACTGGTTTTCTGTTTCACTTTAGTCCCAAAAACCGCCGTCATATGTTGGGAGCGGAAACCATTGAAAATTTACGTGAACGGATGGGACGGGTTGTTGAGCATCAAAGGATCAGCTATCATAGATTTTCCCACATCTCTTATCCAGGGGAAGTCAAGTACAAAGTTGCGTGGAATCCAACTTTAGAGGACTTTATAGAGCATCTATAAAAATGACTAAATTGGTTAGGTGCAACACGAAAACAAGTATCGACCCGTGGCCCAAATTTCGCTCCGCTCATTTGTCCCCCTGGTCCGATACTTGTTGGGGTTGCCACCCCAAACCCGCCTTTGACCGGCGCTCCGCGCCGGTGTTGTGGCGCTGCCGCGCCACAAAAACCCGCCAGCCTCGCCCGTTGCGATCTCACCTGACCGGGCGGAAAACGGAGGTCGTTTCCGCAATCGCCGCAGAGCGGCGGCACCTCATGGGATACGACAAAAGTAGACACCAAAACGCATTGACAATTCTTTACGTTTGCCCTATAATGGCCCCAGCGATGAGCGATGCCAGAAGTGAATACCGGAAAAATCTCTGCACCCAAGTGGTCTTGACCACCTGGGTGCATTGTGTTTTTCAAAGCCGATGCTCCCTCCGGCGTTGCGTAGACAGTGACCGGGACGGACGCCCAACTACACCTTGACAACTGAATATCGAAGTGTCAGATGTTCTGTGAGGATTTACACAAAACACTTGACAAACCCCAAAAATGCAACGGGCGTACTATGTCCTGATGAAAATTTCTGAAATAGGAGGTAAAAGTTTATTGTCCAAACGCTACAACACGCCCCACCGTGACCGAATCATTAAGACCCGTGTGGCCGAGGAAGAACACGCCGACTTTATGGAGCGCCTGACTGCCTACGGCATGAGCCAGTCCGAATTTATCCGGCAGGCGATCACCGGCGCGACCGTCAAGCCCATCATCACCGTGTCCCCCGTCAATGACGAGCTGCTTGCCGCCATCGGCAGGCTGACCGGGGAGTACGGCAAAATCGGCGGCAACCTCAATCAGATCGCCCGCTATCTGAACGAGTTTGGGACGCCGTACAATGCCCTCGCCGCCGAGGTTCGGGCGGAGCTGTCCGACCTCGCCGCCTTGAAGTTTCGGGTGCTTCGGGAGGTAGGTGAAGCCATTGGCAACACTGAAACATTTAAGCTCTAAAAATGCCGACTACGGCGCGGCGGAGCAGTACCTCACCTTCGAGCATGACGAGTTCACCGGCAGGCCCGTCCTGGACGAGCAGGGGCGGCTTGTTCCCCGCCAGGACTACCGCATTTCTTCTTTGAATTGCGGCGGGGAGGACTTCGCCGTGGCCTGTATGCGGGCCAATCTCCGCTACGGAAAGAACCAGCGGCGGGAGGACGTAAAGAGCCTCCACTACATCCTCAGCTTTGACCCCAAGGACGGCCCCGACCACGGCCTGACGATGGACAAGGCCCAAGAGCTGGGTGAGCGGTTTTGTGCCGAACAGTTCCCCGGACACCAGGCTCTGGTCTGTACCCACCTGGACGGCCACAACCACAGCGGCAACATCCACGTCCACATCGTTATCAACTCCCTGCGGGTGGCCGAGGTGGAGCGCAAGCCGTACATGGACAGGGCCAGCGACACTCAGGCCGGGGCCAAGCACCGCTGTACTGCCGCCGCCATGCACCACTTTCGGGCCGAGGTCATGGAGCTGTGCCAGGAGGCGGGGCTGTACCAGATTGACCTACTGGGCGGGAGCAGGAACCGTGTCACCGAGCGCGAGTATTGGGCGCAGAAGAAAGGGCAGCTTGCTCTGGACAAGGACAATGCCGCCCAGGGTAAGCCTCCCACTAGGCTTCTTTGCGGAGGATCCAGGAGAAGAAAAATTTCAGATGGGTGACGAAGCGGATGTAGTCCAGGGAGCTTTCGTCCAGATCGATGCCGTAGGTATACCGGACCATATTTACCACGTCCTGGATCAGCTGGAGCATATCCTGGGCCATGGGATTTCCGCTGCCGTACTGGGCGTTGACAATGTGCATCGCCAGGAATCCGGCTTCGCGCTGGATATTATCCAGCGCGTCTAAACCCAGCTGGTACTCGTCAGGATAGAATTTCTTGATTTCCCACAACAGGGCGTTGGTCAGGTCCAGGCCCTTCTTCTGCCGCTCGATGGCGAAGCTGATGTGGTCGGAGACCATCAGGACCAAGGTCTCGTTCAGGGGCTTTTGGAGCTTTTCCTGAACGTGTTCCACGATCTCGATTCCCAGTGAGAGGTGCTCCAGCGGAATGCGGTCCAGCAGCTCGGCCAGCTGCTGGATATGGGTGCCGCTGCTGAGACCGAAGAATTGCTTTTCCACCAGCACCATGTTGGGCTCCGCGCCGGGCTTGCAGCCGAATCCGATGCCCTTTCCCATCAGCACGACCTCACGGCCCTGGTCATCGAAGGCGATCACAATATTGTTGTTTAACTGCTTGGAGATTTTCATGCTCCAACTCCTTCCATCCGGGGCCGTCTGGGCAACAAAAAAACCATGTCAGCAAATACCCCTTCGCCAGAGGAGATTTTTCCTCTGACCGGGCTTTGCGAACATGGTAACGCCTGCCGAACAGTAACGCCAACATTCTGAAAGCGCATTGAATTTGAAATCATACCATCACCGATGCACACCCTTTGCAAGTGGTTTTTGAAAAATCGTTGTTTTGTACATGTTTTGGGGCGAATTGTTATTGATAAAGCCAAACAAACCGCTCTGGCAGAGACGGCACCGGAAAAGTAAGGGCAGGAATATTGCGCTGTTCAATACTCCTGCCCCAATTCCCGCACCCGCTCCAAAAACCGCAGGGCCTCCCCCGCGATCTCTCTGGAGTAGAGAAGACCGTAGGGAAAAGGGCGAAGTCCCACTGAACCGGCACCGTCTTCAGCGATGGATGTTGTGCCAGCGCTCCTGCGTCAGCAGCAGGACGCCCCGTTCCTCACAGTAGTTGAAGGTGTCCATGTCATAGAGATAGTCGCTGTCCTCCATGATGATCTGAGGATGGGTCATTTTCAGGAGATTCCGCATATCGTCCAGCATCGGGGACCCGCCGGTCTTCACCGTGATGATGTGCTCTCCGTACAGGTCCCGAAGCTCCAGCGATTTCTTTGACACAAGGGGATTTGTTTTTGGAACCGAGATACACAGCCTGCTTTTCCGCTGCTTCATGACGGCAACGGGCGTGATGTAGAGCCTTTCCGCCGCCTTGTTGAAGCTCCCGCTTTCCGCAAGCTGTTACGGATGAACAAGGTTGTCCAATCTTTTTCTGCTCCAGGCCAGGCCCATGACAATGCTGTCATGGAGTCGTTTTTCTCTTTCGTGAAGCAGGAAGAGATTTATCGTACACAGTACAAATCTGAACAACAGTTCGCAAAGAGTGTCGATAATTACATAAAATTTTACAATACTCAATGGTCGCATAGCACGCTTAACTATAAGACACCAGATCAATTTGAGGCGATCCATGAGGGAAAAAGGAATCGGCAAGCTAATTAGACAAGGAGTTCAAAAGCCGCCATTTATGATTTTTGGACATCAAATTTCGACTTTTTTGACATCGGGTGTCCATTTTCGCGAATGATGAATCAACGCCAAGAAGTCTGACGTTGCAAGGCTTTTAAGGATAAAATAAGGATAGGAGCATTGCACAGTCCAACAAAACTGTTCAATACCCCTACCCTAATTCAAAAAAAGATGCGCGCTATATTTGGAGAAGTGCGAGATCTTTATGCTAATCTTGATAATGTTGCCTTCTTGTGTCAACGATTGAAAATATAATAGTCTGTTCTACCTTTTAAGCTTCGTGTGGTAAATGTTAAGAATATCCTGGCGAGCTTCCGATGTCGCCTTAATAAAAAAAACTTTTCCACCTGTTGCCGCAAGAGGAACAGTGATTGCCAATGCACCAAGTAGACTGAGACATCCACTATCTTTCAAATGTTGCCACAGGAACAAGGACAAAATAACAACCGCACCAGAGAGAAGAACACCTATTGCAAATAGAAAATAATGTTTTCTTTTCCATGCTTTCATTTTTTCGTTAACATATAACTCCTCTTGAGCATCACTATATTTTTTCGTATTGTGGCTCTCTGTCTCTGCTTGCTGGCGTGCTGTTGCTTCTGCATCACGTTGTTGACGAGCTTCATCAGCTTCAGCTTGCAACCGCAACTTTTCACTTTTGAACTGAGCATCATTTTCATCAAGCAAATCAAGTGCTACTTTGCAATCTTCATCTAATTGGTTCTTTTTTGATTCTAAAAAGGCAACTTGTTCCCTCGTTAGATCAAGTTCTATTAACAACTCATCAGAAACGCTGTTGTAAATTATTTCTTCTTTTTCTTCGTCCGTAGACGCAGTCAAGTATCGACTATTTACCAACTCTCGAGCCAAAATCCGTTCTGCAATATCTGTAGTAACTCCATTATAATGTCCTATGCGGGAGAGAATCTCTTGTATGTCATCATTGCTATATTTAAAGCTGATGCCCAATGAAGAAGATGCAAAAAATTTGATAAATGTTTCTTCGTATCCGCTATCAGCTTTTGAGAAAGCGAACATCTGAAGTAATTGCGATGGAGCAATTACAACAGGAGGACCTTCTTTAACCTCATGATCTTCTCGTTGAAACGTAGTAAGTGCGTGATCTGTAGTCAAGAAAAGGCAATGCGTATCAACTGCATTTTTGGCATCTGCCTTTTGCATTTTTTGAATATAAGCAAAGTTGTAGGCATCATGCCATAACCCAGAATCACTTTTTTCATGTTCAGGATCACGGAGGGACATTTTTTCAAAGAAAACTTTTGCTTTATCAATCAAAGGTTGCTCGTCAACCTCTATTTCCTCTATCTCTATTTGTTCGGCTTCGAGCAAAATGTCGAAATTTTGATAGTATTCAATAAAATCACTAACACTGACTCCGGTTTTCTCAGCTCGTAGCCAATATGTGCTGACATAGTTATCTGAGGTTCTGTATTTATAACCAGCACGGCTGAGATTTGTTCTGGTTGGATATTTCATTAACACCCTGGCATCAAATTTCAAACGAGAAGATAACTCTTTTTTAGTAAGAGCGCTTACTTTTAATCTGACGCCATTTCCTCTACAAAAATCCAAAGTTTCTTTAATGGACTCATAACGAGAGTTCCCTTGAAGATTGAGTAAACGATAAATGGTGTTCGTATCCAAATAAACAGTAAGTTCTTTCAAAGAATCTGTGATCTGATTCAAATTTTCATCAGATATTACTTCACTAATATACCCAACAGCCTTTTCAATACTATGCTTCAAATATTTTTTAACTGTAATCTGGTCAATCATTTGGAAAATAGTGGGCAGTAAGATCCCGATATCGTTTCTATAAGGTTCATCAAATTGCTGAGAAACACTATAGGCAATTTGCTTTATGTCAAAAGAATCTCCATCGTCTGTAGATGTCAGAAGTTCATAGCTTGAAACACCATGCTTTACAAACAAACTTCGGAGAAAAATGGGGAGTGCTTGTGACAGACAAACATCTAATTCACTGGAAACTTCTTGTGTTACACGAATATAATCAATCCATAACAGAGTTGCCTGTTTGCGCAGGCTGGTTTCTTGTAACTGATTGGTGATAAAATCTGATTTGTGAACTGGCGTAATTTCTATATGTCCTTCTGTATCAAAGAGGATGATTCTTTCTTGGGATAGAGTGTCAATTAGCTGGTTGAGTCTTTCCGTGGATACAAGGATGTGAAAAAGTGCTGCTATTTCACCAGAAAGTTCCTCTCTTGTAAGCGGATGAACCGTTTCGAGAAGTGTATCAATAATAATTGCTTTGCAGCTATTATCACTTATCTGCTTTTGCTTAAGATGTGCCATTTGACTCACCCTTGTTGTTGAACTCACAGCTTATTCTACCTCCTAACATATATAAATCCAGTCGAAATCCGGGATAAATACAACAAATATTCACTAATTCAGCAACAGTAATACTATAATGAATTTATTATAGCGAAAAATGGGGCAAAATGCAAGAAGCTGCCGCTGAATATTGAGGTAGTCAAAGATATGCAAGTTAGACATAGATCGAAAATCTAAAGAATACGAGAGCCTGCTAAGAGTGATGTCAGTGCGGGTTCGACTCCCGCAATTTACACGTTTTGCACTTTGATTTTGTACTGTTTGCTCTTTGTCAGTGAAACATGGCATCTGGAGTCGAAAAAGCCTGTAACCCTTGAAATACAAGGGCTACAGGCAAAGAACGACCCTACCTGATCCAAACAACTGACAACAATTTGTTCAGATTGGGTAGGGTCGTTCACGTATCCGAGACATTTCTATCCGCTCTCACTCTTTCAATCTGATGATCTGCTCGTACAGCAGGACATATTTTTCCCGTATGACCCGGTTGGTGTGGTAGTGTCCAAAAAACTGATATTTGAACTGGCACCGCTGGGCTACTTCCTCCAGAAAATCTGTCAGGGCATCGGCTTTGTAAAATCCGCCGCTCAGTTCGTCCTGCACCGAAGTGGGACAGCAGTGGCTGATGATGTAGTCCACCGCCCAACCCACACTGTCCAGGTTGGCCCTGGCGGTCTGGTACTCCTCCGCGCTGGGCAGCTCCTCCTTCCACCAGGAGCGATGGTTCACCCGGTACATCGCGCCCCTGGCGTCCATCCTCCGGCATTTCTTTTTGAACAGAGGATCGTCCGGCTCCAGGATGCCGTCCTGGATATCGTGGCTGCTGGCCCCGCCCATGGTGAAGAAGGTCCTGCCTTCATGTCAAAGGATTAGAGAGAGTAGCTGGAAACCATATCAGACCATTTACGGTATTGAACTGGTATCTCATGACCGGAGAAATCGACACCAGGGTCAGAGTACGCAATCCGCTATTCATGTGTCCAGAAGGATTTTTTGATTCTTATGGGTCCTTTATGGAGTATTTGCGGCAAAAAGAGCTCTCATCTTCTACTATCAGAAATTATCGTGAGACCGCACAGCAGTTTATCCGGCACATGATCAGCATAGGAATCGAATCTTCTGAGAGCCTGTTTAAAATCTTTTGACAAAAGGAGGCGGGAGGCAGATAATAGAGAAA
>CANAZG010000027.1 GCA_947365965.1 uncultured Clostridia bacterium | reverse complement strand
TGGATGACTTCACACTGTCCGGTGTGACCCTTACTCTTGACATTGCCATTGGTAGTCGTGAAAGGGTATTCGACTATCTGAAAGTCTTGCAGCGGGTCGGCAAGGTCAAAGGCTTCTCACCAGTCAGCTACAACTGTTTCGATAGCAAAGCCAGCTTTTGTTTGAGTGGCAACAGCAATGCGATAGACTTTCTTCTTTATGACTTGGAGCAATCACTCACAGATCAACTTCAAGATAGTGGCATGGGCCATAAGAAAATAAAGTCTGTGAGTAGCCATACACAGGGCATCCTTCGTGCAGAAGTGAAGCTGACAAAGCCTAAAGCGGTCCGGGTCTACACCAATGCGGAGGATACTGCTGGACAGATCGTGGAACTGATGAAGGATCGACAGCAAATATTCTTAGACACGTTTGCACGGATCGTTCCCTTTGGTGCCTTTTATACGATGACCCCTGCTGTCGAGATCGTCCGTAGTGAGGTCAAAGACAGCACCATGCGGCGAAAGATGTTGAGGCTTTTGACCCTGATACCGGAGAAGAGATCCCTACATCTTGCCCAAAAGGCCGCGAACTGCCGGGACATAGACAAGGTAATGGAAGCCTTCGCCCGGATCGACTTGTCCCCTGTTACCATTGCCAAACGGCACGAGGTCAAGCATTTGGAAAATTTATATTCCTTTTTTCTATAACGTACTGCGAGGGGCTGCCCACTGGGCAGTCCCTTGTATTTGTTCTCATTCCTGGAAGTTGGAAGAGGCTCTTTCCAGCTCTACGTCTGGCAGTCCATCGAATCGCTAAAGGCTCTGGTAAATTCCTACGGGGTATGGTATAATGAGGAAACAGGCAGCCGTTCACCCGCCTAGACAGGCAGGCTACGGCCAATGAGAGTTTCCCAGATTTGTGATTTGTGAATCCAACTTATATAGGCTCATCACAAATCACAAATCTCAATTTATAACGATTGGGAGGATGAAGGCCATGGTCGGTGGGGAAAGTTTTAGAATCCTAAGCAACGAGGAGAAGTCCCGGTACGAGTTTGAGTTCTGCCAGGGCTGTGTATTGTACGATGAGTGCGAGCTGGCTGAGGACTACAGATGCTTCAGGCTCAATCACCCTCAAATTCACAAATCACAAACTCCACAGGCCACCGGCGCACTTAAAGTCAAGGCGGCAGTTACTCGCATTGGCGACCGCGAGGTTACGCCCTTGCCGTCTTGTGTTCGCCCTGCTGATGATAGCTCTAAGCTGTCATACGCTCAGGAGAACTCAAATCATGTCTGCATCATAAAAAGCATCCACACGATAGCGTGTGGTATGCAAAGAGTAACCGAGGGAATTGGAAAACACTACCAGATTGAAATTCGGAAGGATCATACATTGCAGATCGTGGCTGGCACAACGGACAGGTGGGAGCCGTTGCAACCCGTATTTATCTCTGCGCCAACAGGCCGAGGGAAGAATTACTTTGTGGAGAATGAATTGATCCCGTATGTGGAGGATCTGAACTATAAAAACAATACTAGCCAGCGGATTCTAATATTCAGCAATCGTCTGGCCCTTCAGCAGCAAATACAAGATCGTCTCAATGGGAGTGATGATGCAGATGATGGGGAGGGGAAGATCTATCACTATAGAGACTGTGCAGATGTAATGACATACCAAAGTCTGTTACAACGTAAAAGGTATCTAATGGAGAGGCAATCGAAAGCTCATTCGAGATACATCTATGTTATCTGTGACGAGGCCCACTTCTTCAGCTCTGATGCCATGTTCAACCCTCACACCGCTAAAATCCTGGAGGCTATCGCCGAGGTGTTCCAAGATGCCATCCGGGTCTACATGAGTGCAACGCCCTACGAGTGCTTAAAACCTATAATTGACTATGAATTGGAGCGCCGTTGGAAAGAGGCCGAAGGATCGCAGCTGAGAACTAAGAGTATCCCAATGGCATTCTATCATTTCAAGCGTGACTACAGCTACTTGGATGTTAAGGCATACTCCGCAATCAGTGAACTATATGAGCAGATCGTTGATAGCGTCAACAAGAGGAAAGAGAAGTGGCTGATCTTCATTGATGACAGGCAGAGGGGTGCCGCAGTAAAAAGGAAGTTGCTGGAATGTGAGGAGGAGTACGCAGAGATGCGTGGCTGGTCTCTATTTCTTAATGGAGGTGCTGAAGAATCCGCAGAGGAAAAGAAGACGCTTTCCAAGGAAGAGATCGCAGCCAAGGCCAAGGCGCGGGCTGAGGCCCAGGCAAAGCGAATCCTTGCTGTCAATGCCGATAGCAAGGGCGATGAAACCTATATGTCAATAGTCAAGGATGAGAAACTAGGGAAAAATACCTATGTGCTAATCACAACATCTGTCCTTGATAATGGAGTCAACTTGACGGACATCAACAACATTGTCGTATCGGATATGTCAAAGGTCAAATGTCTGCAAATGATTGGCAGAGCTAGGGTCAGTGGTAAAGACGACCGAAAGACTTTGTATGTCAAGCGGTTTGGCGGTGGTGAAGTTGGGGAGCGGCTAAGACACCTCAAAAGGCAAAAGGAGGCTTACCGTCTCTACAATCTAGCCTATGGTGATCCCCCCGACTGGACTCGGACGAGAACGGGCGATGTAAACGAGTTCTTCAATAAATATTTCAATGATAGCGATGTTGATTGGCATGATGCAAAACATTGGTTTGGGCGTTCATTGGATGAGCCAGATAAGCTGTACCTCAATGAGATTGCCAAGTCTCTAGTAGGCAGGCTCATCCCGCAGTATGAGTTCATCTATGATGAGATGATCGAAGAAGGCCCATTGGTGGACGATGAAACACGGCGTAAAGAGCATAAGAACTATTCAGGACAGAAGTACCTGGAGTATCAACTCTCCTGGTTTGGCAAGGTTTACAGTGAGGATGACGATATAACCTTTGCTGACAAGGACAAGGCAAAGAAGGCTTTCTTGGCGTTCCTAGAATCTCATGCTGAAAGCGAGGTGCAGGTGGATAAGGAGGAGCAACAGAGATTCAAACCCGACTTTACCCGGTTATACGATGCCGCCTTTGGAAGAGCAGATCCAAACAAGGGACGTGTTTATAGCATAACAAAAATGAACTCATTGCTTGAGGATGCCCATATAAACTATAAGGTGGTCAGTCATTCATCATACTGGATAGTCCAAGAACATGACTGGGAAATGGAAGAGCAGTAGTACTTCCTAAAGGTAAGTCACGCTCGAATCGTACTATACTGTATATATTTCAATATTAGTCACGCATAGGATAGAGGGTGCATCGGCGCACCCTCTATCTTCTTATCGTATACAGCTCAGTTGAGCCACCATTTCTTCATCAGCATAGTTGGCAACATAGGGTAGACAGGCTCTATAGTTCTCTGGCCGCATATTGGTCAGCTCCCGTATCCTACGCCACACCAGTGGAGAGCCAGCATCCCTAAGATGATTAGCAGCCCACACAACTTCCCTTGCCCAATACTGTTCCTGGGATTCCTCGTGCCGCCGTATCTCAGCCAAGCATTGTGGCAGGTACAGGGAGATCTTCTTGCTGGAGAGGTGCAGCATCTTCTCGACAGCGAACACCGTAACCCGCCTGGGGCTGGTAGTTCCATCACCCTGTAGCTGCCTGATGGCATCCTTCACCAGAGGGAGAGTATCGTTGTCAATCTGCGCCCAGTTCTGGGGCTTGGCTCCGCTCTTTAAGGGAACCTTCGGCAGCTTGTGGTATGTTCCGTACCGCCGCTCACCGACAGCCTTGACGACATTGTAGGACGCATTGAGACGTTGTGCTATCTCCGGGTATTTCAAGCCTTTGCCATGCAACCTGTAAACCTCTTCATCGAATAACTGCTGCTGGGACTTCTCCGGGAGATTCATGTTGACCAGTTCTGCAACAGGGACACCCAGGAACATAGCCAGCATACAGACTTCACAGAAGTTTATTCGATCACCTGCCAGCACCTTTTGTATCTGCCACAGCTCTGTGAACCAGTTGCCGGACAGCTCCCTATAGAAGTCCACAAAGTCAGAATGAAACAGCTTGATATTCCTCTGCTCCCCCCGGATGGAGCGGTACTTCGTGTTCGCCATGCGGGAGTGAAGGAACTGTCCCACAGCAACATCCGACTGCATATCCACGTTGGCCTGAAAGACTTCTCTCATGTAGGCCACAAGACGCTGTTCAATCTCACAGGCCATTGTCACCACGTCCGTTGCAGGGATAACTTCTTCTGCTGATTTCAACATAGGTGGAGCTTTCCCACTGATAACGATACCACTGTCCATCAGGTAGCAACCATGCACCGGGCAAGCCGCCAGCCCGATCATTTGGTGGGTACGATGCCAGTAGGTTTCCCCATGCTCCTGTCTATCCTGGTCGGCGCACATGGGACAGTACCGCAGGCACCTGTCAGAACTACTTTTTCGAGTAGGTATCGGTAGCAGATTGTGATAATTCCCCTGCATGGATACCAGGGCTTGAAAGGCTCTTTGCTTACGCTCCAAGGGCAAGAAGCTTCCGTAGTAGGGGAACATGGTGTGCTTCATCACCACGTCCTCCATCGGTCTGTCTCTGGTAATCATCCGCAGAGCATCGGAAGTATAGGCGTTGACAAACTCCATGTCAGGCCGTACAATCTTTGATACATACAGTTCCTCGGCGGCATAGGCATAGGCCATGTACCCTGATTTGGTGTAGTACCGGGCCAACTTACTGTAGAGCAGTTCATCAGGATACGCCGTAGGAAAGTAGGCAATCATACCGCCACCTCCACCACAGGCAGATGATCCTTCAACAACTCCACGATGTCAACGCCCTCGGACTTGGCCTGAGATACCAGACCAGCAATCGTAAACTCTCCATCCGTTTCTACATGAGTATCAACCTTTGGAACGGTAGCCTTTCTCTTGGTTTTCGAGGTCTGGCACTTCTGCCGAGGCTGGATAAACCCATGGAGCAAAGATAGCCTTTGTTGGTAGGCTTCGTTCAATGATTCCAGGTTTAGAATCTCTCTGCCGTTGAGAATGGCGATCTCCTGCGCATCGTGGATCAGAGACACCACCACCGATATATTTCCTGACGTATGTTCATAGAGCCATGCTGTGACCGCATCGGTGATCTCCGTCCTTTGCTTCACATACTGGTAGGAATACAGAACCTCACAGAACGTCTTGAAACTATCACCATAGTCCATCACATCGTACCGTAGGCCCAACGACCTACGGGCAAGCTGCATAGCCTGTTCAAAGAATACTGCGCTTTCGGGAGTACCCACCATACAGATCGAAATACCGCTGTTGTTGATAAGCTGGGTCAGCATCCCTACAAGGCTCTTGCCGTGCTTGCTGTTGCACACGTTCTGTATCTCGTCCACCACCAGCAGGCCGATGTGGTTCAACGCCACTTGGCTGACGCTCCCGATCAACATATCCGTAGTAGCCCTGGCCCGTAATGCGTTCTGATAGTAATTGCTGTCAATGGCTTCATCCACCTTCCGCAACACCTCCAGCAGCAGTCCCTTTACAGAGGAATCAAAGGGACACTGAACACAGATGCAGGGGATGATCTTGGTGTAGGGATTCTCTACCTCAATAATACGATTCTCGGTAATCAGAGTAATGGTCCGACTGATGGCAGATGATTTCCCAATACCAGAAGCCCCAATGATCGTGAAGCTGTCAGAGCCGCCCATGATGCCGCTGTACTCCTGCTGCATGATGGCCTTGAAGTTCTGATTCTGCTGCTGTACCGCCAGCTTTGTACCCTTCTTCTGGAGTGACCGCATCAACGCCAGATAGAGCTTGCTGTAAATCTCCAAAGACATCTGATTGGGAACGTACACCCGGTAGAGATCAGAGAGTGCCATGAGCCGTACAGGAGCATCAGCATTACAGATAGTAACATCGTACTCCGGCAGCACTTCCAGGGCAGAACGCAACTCGCTCCCCGACTTCATGTGGGGCAGGACGTTGATAATCTCGGATAAACTGTTCACAAAACCACTCACTTTCAAAAATATATCAAAGGAGGCAGTTCCCATGCAACTTGGCTGTACAAAAAAACTACAGGATTACCTCAAGAGAGACATCTCCCCGGCGGATCAATTAGCTGACCCCTTCTTTTCCTGGAGCGCTGATCTGCTGACCATCAATCGCCATAAGACAGTCTCGGTTGTAAACGACTGCACCCGTTGTGGGTTTGTTCTCTATGGCGTGGCCGCAAAAACGATGAAAAATCTGGAACAGCAGATTATGGATGGTATCCGCACAATGTTGGTCGCAGATGAAATCGCACCTGATCTGATTGACCGATATATGGAAGACTGCGGACAGACAATTACCTTTACAAAAACAAGGGATCGCAGCACTGTAGCCAGAATGAATAAGTTCAATGAGCGGGTTCACCGGATGGCAGACAAGTTTGTTTTGGGGCCGCCGATTCAAAAGCATTGTCTGCGCTGGATGAGCGATGACGTAATCAGCTCCCATGGTGAATATAAGACGACACTCAATCTTCTCCAACGCGCTTTCGCTGACCACTATGGTACAGATAAGGTCTTTCAACATCATACACTGACCTTGATGGTCAACTTACAGCTTGACATTCCCTGTTCCCGTGTAGTGGAAATCCCAGCTGGCCTCACTCTCGCTGACCTGCACAGGATCGTTCAGCACCTGTTCTATTGGCAAGGCTACCATCTGCATGAGTTCAGGACCCCGGACGGTATGCCGCTTGACATTGCGTTCCCTGAATATGCTGATTTGGCAGTGACTGGCGAGTTTGATGAAAGCGATTGCACCAAAATTGAACAATGTGTTTCTTTACAGGAAGCATTTACCCAGTACCACACACTGATTTACACGTATGATTTTGGAGACGACTGGCAGCATGAAATTACCTTAACCGAGGAAACAATAGATGCTGAATCAAAGTGGCCACGTTGCATTGCCGCAATTGGCACGCCTCCACCGGAAGACGTTGGCGGTGAGACTGGATTCGCTGAGCTGAGGCGCATTTTGAGTAACCCACAGGATGAAGAGTACGAGGATATGAAAAACTGGGCAGATGATATGGGGTGGAAACCTTTTGACTTGGAGCAAGTCAACGAGGCTCTGAAAAGATGGCGTTGGTAAATGTCCTATGACCTTAAATCGGTTATTCCTTCATGTAGTTACGGTGGTTCTTGGTCTGCTCCCGCCTCCTGGTATTACGGATATTCTTCATGCGGACATCACCGCTACCAGCACCGCTACTAGCAATGGCCTCAATATGTTGAGCAAGGTTGATTTGTGCCTGTAGATTGTCTCTGACCGCACTTCTGGCAATGGTTCTCTGGCTGGTCTGTAGCTCCTGTACCGCAGTCAAATCCTTGCCCTGGTAACGAGATTCTATAATCGTGAACTCTGTATAGCCTCCATCTTCGAGTAACCATACGGAGGTCACATCTTCTGGATTGTAGGCCACAGTCACGTCACCACCAGCTAGGTATTGATCGGTGTACCCCTCACAGTGATACCGCAACTTGTTTACCTTCAACCCTGACCGACTGAATCTTCCGGTAGTCCTGGGTAACAGGGTAAGCATCAATTCCCGTTTCCCAATTCCAACGAGGTTGGCTCCGATTTGGGATTTTCCCCAATTCCAGATTTGGGAAGCATAGGGCTTCACCTGAGCAGCGATCATGTCCTCAGTGTAGGGGAAGTTCTCAATGATCCTCTGAGAGTTGTAATAGATGATGCAATGCAGGATGATCTTCTCAAAGTCGGCCATGGTCAGACAAGCATCCTTCCGGTAGTCATGCGCTCCCCGTTCCTGATAGTCAGGCTCAATGACACCCTTGCCCTTCAGGTGCTTCTTGTAGCTCTCCTGCACCAAATCGAAGAATTTCTCAATCAGGCCCTTCAGCTCTGGACGATAGGATGGGAGATTGACTACAGTAACCCCCAACTCTGCGATTTGTTCAAAGTTCTCGGACGTGTACTCACTGCCCATATCGGTGATGAACGTAGCCGGGAGCGTATTGCAGTCCCAATCTTCACGATGGATGGAGATACCGAACCTACTACACCAGCTAACCTTGTCTGCAATGATGTTCAGCATCAGTCCCCGGAGACTGTAGACACCGCCTTCCCACGACAACGAATACCCACAGCACAGGCCACTATAGGTATCAACACAGGCTGTCAAGATAGGTCTGCCCACCAGACCTCCAGTGTCATTGATAAGATAAATGTCACACACAGTAGCATCCAGCATCCCAGTACCGACAGCAGGGGCAAACTCCTGTACTCCCTCACCCACAAGGGGCCTGTTGTTCCTCTGGTAGTTTTTCAGCCCATCACGGGAGATGTAGAAGTTCTGTAGGCTCCTGGTCTTACGATAGAAGTACCTGAACTGATGGAAGGACGGATATTCTTCTGCCAGTACACCCAAACTATCACAATACTTTTCTTTGAGCATCATTGTGTAGGCAGTCATGAGAGAGTGCTTCTTGGTGGTATAGAAGAACTTATTCAACGCCCATCTCATATTCTTCTCGTCCTGGGTCAACGCTCGTTCATCCTCCCTACGCCTCGGAGCAAGAGCAGCCACATCCATGTAGGCCAGGTACAGACAGAGGTGGTTTCTGACTGTCTGCTTTGACACTCCATGTTCCTCGGCCACAGCGCAGATCAACCGGGAGCGCATCTTGTCATCGGCTACGAAAGCCAGGATAGGAGCAATCATCGTATACCTCTCGTACATGGTTTTCCTCTGGTCGGCATCCAGATCATCCACACTGACAATCACAATCCCTGTAGCCTCGGACAGTTCACCGTAGGTACACTCAGAGTAGGATTCCAGAGTATCCAGCTCAACCCACACGGGCATCGTCCTCTTGATGCAGTCGATGATAAGAACCCTGTCACCCTGTACTACCAGTACCCGTATGATTGAATCACCAGACTGGAGCAGATCATACTTCTTCATCAATGACCACCCCCCAATCCGTGACACCATGCCTGAGCCAGTAGTCCCTTGAAGCGTCCAGCAGCTTGACGGTAAGCGGCTTCATCAGGAACTTACGGTAGACACACTCCCTGACCATCAGATCACCGTCTGCCTTTGTGCATACGAAGTCAGAAGTGTACTCTCCGACTTCCAGCCCATCCAGCAGGACATTGCACCTGATATCAACAACCTCATCACTGGCTTGCAGCAAGTCGGCGTAGGCATACTGGATCGCGTCATACGTCCGGCAGACCTCGGCGCACTTACCCAGCACCCGCTTCTCACAGCGACCCTTGAAGTTCTTCTTCCTCATGTTGGTAGTCCTCCCCTGTGGGAACATCCTGCATCAATCCCCAAAAGCAGTCCCCAAAAACAAAGTCAGCTTACTTTTGGGGAATTGGGGCCTGTACTTTTGGGAAAGCAGACCTGCTCAAAGCCCCTGATTGCAAGGCTTTCAAGCCTGTTGCCATTTCCCCAAAAACACACTCATCAAATATCACCATGTCGTAGGGCAATGTGATTTATTCTGTAAGGGGCAAAGTAGTTTATCCACCCGGCCCTTGGGCCGGACGCCCCTACTCCATGGTGATATAGTGCAAAATGTTCCTAAAATCCTTGTGTTAAGCAGGGAAAGGATAGTCCGAAGGACAAAAATAAGACCCTGCGCCGTGAGACGCAAGGTCTTATTTTTCTATGGCGTGGGCTAAGTGTTATTGCCCTGAACAGGATAAATCACATTGCCCTACGACAAAAAACTCATTCCCACTCAATCGTTGCTGGCGGTTTGCTGGTGATATCATACACAATCCGGTTAATCCCCGGCACCTCGTTGACAATCCTGGTGCTGACCCGATCCAGCACATCATACGGAATCCTGGCCCAGTCGGCGGTCATAAAGTCGCTGGTATTCACAGCCCGCAGGGCCAGGGTATAATCGTAGGTCCTGCCGTCACCCATGACCCCCACGCTCCTGGTGTTGGTCAGCACGGCAAAGTACTGCCCGATCTCCCGGTCCAGACCCGCGCTGGCGATCTCCTCCCGATAGACGGCGTCCGCGTCCCGCAGGGTGTCCAGCTTCTCCTTGGTCAGCTCTCCGATCACCCGTATCGCCAGTCCCGGCCCCGGGAAGGGCTGACGGCTGACCAGATACTCCGGCAGACCCAGCTCCCGGCCCAGCTGCCGCACCTCGTCCTTGAACAGCAGCCGCAGGGGCTCGATAATCTCCTTGAAATCCACATAATCCGGCAGCCCTCCCACGTTGTGGTGGCTCTTAATCACCGCCGCGCTGCCCGCGCCGGACTCGATCACATCCGGATAGATAGTCCCCTGGGCCAAAAAGTCCACAGCGCCGATCTTTTTGGCCTCCTCCTCAAAGACCCGGATGAACTCCTCGCCGATGATCTTCCGCTTCCGCTCCGGCTCGGTCACCCCGGCCAGCTTCTCCAGAAAACGGGCCTCCGCGTCCACCCGGACAAAGTGCATGGCCCAGCTCTGGAAGGCCGCCTGGACCTCGTCCCCCTCGTTCTTCCGCATGAGGCCGTGGTCCACAAACACACACGTCAGCTGCTCCCCCACGGCCTCGGCCAACAGGGCCGCGCACACGGAGCTGTCCACGCCGCCGGAGAGGGCCAGCAGCACCCGGCCAGCGCCCACCTTCTCACGGATAGCCGCCACGGCGGTGCGCTTATAGTCCCCCATGGTCCAGTCGCCGGAGGCATGGCACACCTCATAGAGGAAGTTCCGGATCATCGCCACGCCGTGGTCCGTGTGGTTGACCTCCGGGTGGAACTGGACCCCGTAGAACCCCCGCCGCTCATCAGCAATGGCCACATTGGGGCAGGCCTGGGACCGTGCCGCCAGGGTGAAGCCCTCCGGTACCTTCTCCATGTAGTCCCCGTGGCTCATCCAGCTGATCCCGCTCTCCGGCAGGCCCTTGAACAGGGGGCAGGAGGCGTCGTAGAAGGTCTCCGTCTTGCCGTACTCCCGGGCGCTGTCGTCCTGGGCGTCGGTAACCCGGCCCCCCAGATGGTGGGCCAGGAGCTGGCAGCCGTAGCAGATGCCCAGCACGGGCACGCCCAGGGTAAAGATGGCCGGGTCCACCTGGGGAGAGGTCTCCAGATAGACCGAGTTGGGGCCCCCGGTGAAGATAAAGCCGATGGGCTCCATTTTTTGGAGCTCCGCCAGGGGCGTGGTATAGGGCTTGACCTCGCAGTACACGCCGCACTCCCGGACCCGCCGGGCGATCAGCTGGTTGTACTGCCCGCCGAAGTCCAGAACAATAACAGTTTGATGGGACAAAGCCGCTCCCTCCTTATCATGGTTTATTGGTCCCCGTCCTCCCGGAACACGATCCCGTTCTCGTCCGCGCTCTCGATCACCGCCAGGGCGTGATAATTCACATCCATGGCCCGCAGCCGGTCTCCGCCGCCCTGGAAGCCCTTCTCCACGGCGATGCCGATGCCCATCAGCTCCGCCCCCGCCTGGCTCACCAGATCGCACAGGCCCCGGACCGCCTCGCCGTTGGCCATAAAGTCGTCCACGATGAGCACCCGATCGCTGGCGGTGAGCCACTCCTTGCTGAGGATCTGGGTGACCTTCCTCTTGTAGGTGTAGGAGAAAATCTCGCTCTGGTACAACCCGCCCTCAATGTTGTCGCTTTTGGCTTTCTTGGCGAAGACCATGGGCACGCGGTACTTCTGGGCGCAGATGGCGGCCAAAGCGATGCCGCTGGCCTCGGCGGTGAGGACCATGGTGATGTTCCCCACGTCAAAATACTTGGCAAACTCATCGGCAATGGACTCCATCAGCCGGATGTCCACCCGGTGGTTGAGGAAGCCGTCCACCTTGATGATGTTGCCGGGCAGCACCTTGCCCTCCCTGCGAATGCGTTCCTTCAGATCCTGCATCGTTTCGCCACATCCTCTCATCGTTTTTTCTTACCTGTTCTCAGGACAGCGGCCCTTCCGGCAGCTGCCGCAGGCGCTGGCCTGTCCGTGATCCCGCCGCTCCACGCGCCCGGTCCGCAGGGGTTCCCGTCCCCCCCGGACGAAGGCTGGGACGGCAGGCCATTAGATCCGCCTTTTCCTGAATATGAGCACCATTCTGCCATATTTTTGTCCCGCTGGCAACTGTGGATTCCTACAAATTTCGATCTTTTTCTCCAGGAAAGATGGGACCTGCCTCACATATCGCTGAGGCAGTCCCGGTTCTTCATGAAATACTCCACCCCGGAGTAGATGGTGGTTACCACGATCACCGCCACGCACAGGGTATTCACCACCGCCGGGATGGGCAGGAACATGAGGATGATGCACACCATGGTGGCGGCGGTCTTCACCTTGCCGGACCAGCCGGCGGCAATGACCCGCCCCTTGTCGCTGGCCACCATCCGCAGGCCGCTGACAGCGAACTCCCGGACAATGACAATCAGCAGGGCCCAGCCGGGCATCTGCCCGTTCTCTACAAACCAGAGCATAGCCGCGGTGACCAGCATCTTGTCCGCCAGGGGGTCCGCAAACTTGCCGAAATCCGTGATGAGGTTCCTTTTCCGGGCGATCTTGCCGTCCAGAAGATCGGTCAGGCTGGCCAGGATAAAGATGGCCAGGGCAATATACGCCGCCCAGGGCACGTCCAGATACAGCACCAGCAAAAAGGGCAGGATCAGGACAATCCGCAGAAGGGTCAGTTGATTGGGAAGGTTCATCACAAATTCTCCTCTTTCCTTGTTAAACTTGCTTCCGGCAGGAAGTATCCGCCGTTACCGGGTTCTCCTCCGGGGCCATTACCCCATTCAAGTCTCCCCCTGCCCGCCCGGCAGGACCAGCTCCCCGGTGAGTTCTCCGTCCATGGCCCCGGTGATCCGGACCTGGACAAAGGTCCCCGTCTCCACCGGGGCCTCGGCTGTAAAGTAAATTCTTCCGTCAATGTCCGGGCTCTCGGCGCAGCTGCGGCCCACATAGCACATGGACTGGCCGTCGAACCCGTCGCAGAGGACCTCCAGGGTCTCCCCCTGCATCTCCTCGTTCCACTCGTCCATGATCCGGGACTGGATGTCCACCACCAGCTCCGCCCGCCGGGCGGCCTCCTCCTGGTCCACCCGGTCCATCTTGGCCGCCGGGGTCCCCTCCTCGGGGGAGTAGGGGAACACGCCGGCCCGGAGCATCCGCTGGTCCCATAAAAACTGGCACAGCTCGTCAAAAGCCGCCTCGTCCTCCCCGGGCAGGCCGGTGATGATGCTGGTGCGCAGCACCAGACCGGGGATCCGCTCCCGGAGCTTGTCCAGCAGCGCCTCGATGGCGGCCCGGTCCCCCCGGCGGTTCATCCGGCGGAGGATATCGTCGTTGCAGTGCTGGAGGGGGATGTCCAGGTATTTGAGGATCTTCTCCTCCCGGGCGATGACCTCGATGAGGCGGTCGTCCATCTGGTCCGGGTAGAGGTAGTGGAGGCGGATCCAGTGGAAATCCAGCCTGCACAGCGCCTCCAGCAGATCCGCCAGATGATGCCGCCCGTCCCAGTCCGTGCCGTAGCGGGTGATGTCCTGGGCCACCACAATCAGCTCCCGCACCCCCTGTCCGGCCAGCGCCCGGGCCTCCTCCAGAACCCTGTCCATGGGGCGGCTGCGGTACTTCCCCCGCAGTTTGGGGATGATGCAGAAGGCGCACCAGTTGTCGCACCCCTCGGCGATGCGCAGATAGGCGTAATGACCGGGGGTGGTGAGCACCCGGCCAAATTCGTCCACAGGGGCGTTGATGTCGTCAAAATATCGGGGATGTCCGCCGGCCATCACCATATCCAGGGCGGGAACGATGTCCTTATAGCTGCCCGTGCCCAGGATGCCGTCCACCTCGGGCAGCTCCGTGGGCACGTCCTCGCCGTACCGCTGGGTCATGCAGCCGGTGACCAGGATCTTCCCGATCTGCCCCTGCGCCTTCAGCTGGCCCATCTGGAGGATGTGGCCGATGGCCTCCTCGTTGGCGCTGGAGAGGAAGCCGCAGGTGTTCACCACCACCACGTCGGCCCCCTCCGGCTCCGGCTGGAGGGTGTGTCCGGCCTCCCGGCACAGGGCCATCATCTGTTCGCAGTTGACCACGTTTTTTGCGCAGCCAAGGGAGATAAAATGGACTTGATAGGGCATAGAGCGCCTCCTTTTTGTCGTATCCTTCACAGCGACGCCGCCGTCAGGACCTCCCCGGCCAGACCGCGCCGCCCGGGGAGGGCGTGATAAGCGGGGAGTGACGGCCAATGGTTCCCGGCAGCAGCGCCTTGACCTCCCGGCCGTTCATCTTCGTGTCTTTACAGATATCTCCCCACCTCCCTCCGATAGGCCAGATAGGGCTGACCGAACATTTTCTCTAGGTGTTTCTCCTCCTCCAGGATTTGCAGGTGGATCATCACCACAGCGGCGCAGACAGCCGCCGCCAGCACCAGATTCCCCAAAGCCAGGGCGCTCCCCAGGTAGAGGAGGTCAAAGCCCACAAAGGCGGGGTTGCGGCTGAGGCGGTAGAGGCCGCCGGTCACCAGCTCCGTCCTCTGGCTCTCGTCAACGCCCGCCCGCCAGGAGTCCTTCATTGTTAGAATCGCCGCAATAAACAGCCCGTCCCCCGCAGCCATCAGAGTCAGCCCCAGGAGCGTCAGCGGGACCGGAACCGCCAGCGGCCCCAGACGCCCCCGCCAGAAGCAGGAGAGGAACTGGGCGGCGCAGGCGCAGTAGTTCACAGTCATCAGCACCAGTCCGGTCCAATAGGCCCGCCGGCTCTTCTGTCCCCGGACCAGCACGTTTGCGGCAATGCCCCGCCACCGCTGGGCCGCCATTTTCAACAGGTAGGCCCCATAGAAGACGCACAGCAGCCCCAGGGCCGCCCAGTCAGTCCTCCCCATGGACGCCTCCCCCAAATCCCCGCCGGGCCGCCTCCCGCAGCAGCTCCGGCTGTATGTCCGGATAGGTCCACCGCTCCGGCAGACCATCCATCAGGAGGATTTTTTCGATCTCACAGTGGAGCTCCGGAGCCAGGGCCTGGATCTCCGCCCAGCACAGCAGGCCGCAGCTCTCGCCGCCCTCCCGAACCACGGCGTAGGCGCAGATGGGCCGGAGGCGGAACCGCTCCGCGCCGGTCTCCTCCCGGAGCTCCCGCCTGGCTGTCTCCAGAATGGCCTCCCCCGGCTCCCGGCGGCCGCCGGGGACCTCCAGGGTGTCCCGGTCCCGGTGCTTGCAGAATACCCACTTGCCCTCAAAGCGGGAGAGGATGACGGCAAATCTCAGCTGTTCGTCCGCCATATCGTCGAAAAACCGGACCTCCTGAATCATTCCCAGCCGTCCTCCTCCATCTCTGCGTACCGGCCCATGGCCGCCTTCACGTCCCTCCAGGCGAATCCCCGGCGGAGCAGCGCGTCGCTGGTGCGCCGCCGCTCCCCAGGATCGGAGAGATCCCCCCGGCACCGCTTCTGGATCAATTTGTCCAGAATCTCCGCCGGATCCGGCAGCTCCTCCAGGGCCTCCTCCCAGAGCGCCCGGTCCACGCCCCGGCGGCGCAGCTCCTCCCGCACCCGGGCGGGGCCGTAGCCCCTGCCGCCGTAGTGGCGGACCAGGGAGGCGGCATAGGCAACGTCGTCCACGGCGCCGATATCCTCCAGCCAGTCCGCCGCCGCCTGGGCGTCCCCCTGACCGTTTCCCTTCTTTACCAGCCGCCTGGTCAGCTCCTTTTTGGAGAGGGCCCGGCTGCCGATGATGGCCGCAGCCTGGGACTTGGCCGCGGACGTCCTGGCGCTGGACCGCAGGGCCTCCAGTGCCTCGCCGTCCAGGTCCATGCCCTCCCGCAGGCGGAAGCGCAGCAGCTCCTCCTCCGTCACCCGCAGGATGTCCCCGTCCTCCAGCTTTACCAGGAAGCGGCCTTTTTTTCGCTCTGATGGTTTCAGTTCCGCAATCCGCATAGTATACAACCCGTATAAATTCCCTTGATTATACTTTTCAAAATCGCTCGGGGCGTATCAATCCCCATCCATGACAGCGTGTCCATTCAATATCAGTCTGTTCCGCCGCAGAGGAGCGATACGGTTTGGCTACGCCTCGTCGCCTTCATCGCTGTCGTCGAAGTCCTCGGCGGACACATCCACCGCCCGTCCGGCGGCCTTGGCGGCAATCTGGGACTGGTTGCTCATGAGCTTGAAGAAGTCCCGGCGGATGGCGGCCTCCAGGCCGTCGGCCGCCTCGGGGTTGTCCTTGAGGTACTGCTTGGCCGCGTCCCGACCCTGGCCCAGGCGGGTCTCCCCCATGGAGAACCAGGACCCGGACTTCTGCACCAGATCCAGCTTCACCCCCAGATCCAGCAGCTCGCCCAGCAGGCTGATGCCCTCGCCGTACATGATGTCGAACTCCGCCTCCCGGAAGGGGGGAGCCATCTTGTTCTTCACCACCTTGGCCCGGGTGCGGTTGCCGATCATCTCGCCGCCGGCCTTCAGGGTCTCGATCCGCCGCACGTCGATGCGCACGGAGGCGTAGAACTTCAGGGCCCGGCCGCCGGTGGTCACCTCCGGGTTGCCGTACATGACGCCCACCTTTTCCCGCAGCTGGTTGATGAATACCACGATGCAGTGGGTCTTGTTGATAGCGCCGGCCAGCTTGCGCAGGGCCTGGCTCATGAGGCGGGCGTGGAGGCCCACGTAGCTGTCGCCCATCTCGCCCTCGATCTCCGCCCGGGGCACCAGGGCCGCCACGGAGTCCACCACCACCACGTCCAGGGCCCCGGAGCGGACCAGGGCCTCGGTGATCTCCAGGGCCTGCTCGCCGGTGTCCGGCTGGGAGATGAGCAGATCGTCAATATTCACCCCCAGAGCCCGGGCGTAGGTGGGATCCAGGGCGTGCTCCGCGTCCACAAAGGCCGCCTCGCCGCCGGCCTTCTGGGCCTGGGCCACGATGTGGAGGGCCAGGGTGGTCTTACCGGAGGACTCGGGGCCGTAGATCTCGATGATCCGCCCCTTGGGCACGCCGCCGATGCCCAGGGCCAGATCCAGAGCCAGGGAGCCGGTTGGAATGACCTCTATGTTCAGGTTTGTCTGGTCCCCCAGGCGCATGATGGAGCCCTTGCCGTACATCTTCTCGATGTTCTTCATGGCGGTCTGGATGGCCTCCTTCTTGTCGTTGGCCACCGATGCGGTTTTGGTTACTTTTTTATCCTTATCGGCCATGGTCTTCTCTCCTCTTATGTTCTCTTATGTTGGATGGATGGAAATCGTCCGGATGCCAGCATACCACAGGCGCTGTCCAAAAATCCTCCCTGTGATTGCCCCCGGATCAGTCGCTCTCCTCCTCCAGGATGCCGCCGTGGTAGCAGATATAGCGGCGGCAGCGGGACTGAATCACCCTTTCCAGGGAGCCTTGCGCCGCCTCGATATCCAGGCAGTACGCCGGGTTCGCGATGACCAGCTCCCGGTCCGCCAGGACTGCGGCGTCTCCGGTAATCATGTACGCGCGGTCCAGCGCACGGATGGAGATGTGCCCCGGCGTGTGGCCCGGCGTGGCCAGGATCTCGCAGCCTCCGCCCCAGTCAAACCGATCTCCGTCCCGGAGCAGCGCATCCGGGGCGGCGGGGCGAAGAGCCCGGTACCGTCCGCAGAACTGCTCCCCAAAGGCCTTCTGGTCCTCCGGAAGCTGGTCCTGCATCGCCTCGCCCTGCTGAAGCCGGAGATTTTTCCGCTCTCCGGAGAGGTAGGGCGCCTCTGGGGCGGAGGCGAGAATCTGGAGCCCGGGATATTTCTCCTTCAGCTCCGCGGCCGCGCCCATGTGGTCATCGTCCTGGTGGGTCAGCACCAGCTTGGTCAGAGTCTCCGGCGCGATCCCCCGGCCCCGGAGGGCCTCCTCGAGCATGGGAAGGGAGCCGGGGTATCCGCAGTCAACCAGGACAACATCCCGTCCCCCCAGGAGAACCGCCGGGAAGAGATGCTGCTCCATATCGCCGAATTGGTATTTCAAATCAAGAATCTCACAGCGTGTATCCATGGTCTGTCCTTTCTGACACAGAGAGGAAAGCGGTCCGGCCTCTCCATCCCCCCTGGTTCCGTATACCACACGGGGGATATCCTGGCTGTCCGGGACCACGTGTATATCCGTAAATCCCCCGGCGGCCATCAGGTCCCGGACCGTGTCCGCCTGGCCGATGCCCACCTCAAAAAGGAGCCGCCCGCCGGGGGCCAGCACGTCCCGCCACTGGCGGACAATGGCCCGGTAGAAGTCGTACCCGTCCGCCCCGCCCATAAGGGCCAGATGGGGTTCAAAGTCCCGCACGGAGCGGTCCAGGCCCGGAATATCCCCATCGGGGATGTAGGGCGGGTTGCTCACCACGCAGGCGAACTCCCCCATGGACCTGGGGGGCGGCTGGAGGGCGTCCAGGCGCATGACCGCCGCCCGGCCCGTGAGGCCGCAGCGGCGGATGTTTTCCCGGCAGACCCGGATGGCCGCCGGATCCAGCTCCCCCAGCATGACCTGGGTCTCCGGCGCGCCGTGGGCCACGGCCAGCCCCACGCAGCCGCTGCCGGCGCACAGATCCAGCACCCGGCAGGGCCCCATGGCCGATACATAGGCCAGGGCCTCCCCGGCCAGGACCTCGGTGTCGGTCCTGGGGATGAGCACGGCCGGGGTGATGTGGAGGGTGAGGCCGTAGAACGCCCACTCCCCGATGAGGTAGGCCACCGGCTCCCCGTCCAGGTGCCGCTGGGCCAGATCCCGGATGGTCCGCTCCGTCTCCGGCGGCACGTAAAGGGGCGCGTCCCGGTAGAACTCCTCCCGGGTCTTGCCGCCGCCGAAGCACACCAGCTCCCGGGCCTCCAGGCCGGCGGCGGGGCAGTCCGCCTGGAGGAAGGTCCGGCGCAGCTCCAGGTAGAGGTTGTTATAGGTAATCATCGCTCCCCTCCTACCGGCCCCAGGCGTCCTTGCCCTCCTGGGCGGGGATGACCCGCTTCATGGCCTCAATGGCCACCTCGATCATGGAGTCGTCGGGCTCAAAGGTGGTGAAGTTCTGCATCCAGAGGCCGGGCCGGGCCAGGAAATTGGTGATCGGGTTGTCGTGGCCGCCCACGTAGAGGTTGAACTCGTAGGTGATGCCCACCACCAGGGGCAGCAGCAGCAGCTGGATGAGCATCCGCAGCGCCACGTTGTCCACCGGAAAGAGGGCGAAGACCACCGTGTTGACCAGGATGGCCACGACGATCACCACCAGCAGGAAGCTGGTGCCGCAGCGGGGGTGGTGCTTGGACTGGGCGCGGACGTTCTCCACCGTCAGCTCCAGCCGCTTCTCGTAGCAGAAGATGGTCTTGTGCTCCGCGCCGTGGTAGGAGAACACCCGCCGGATGTCCTTCATCCGGGACACGCAGATCATATAGGTCATGAAGATGGCGATGCGCAGCGCCGCGTCCACCAGATTCCGGATGAGGACGCTGTCCGTCGCCAGCTCCACAAAGCTTGCCAGGAAGGTGGGCAGGAGCATGAAGAGCCCCACAGCGAAGAAGACCGCCAGTACCACAGAGAAGCCGATAACCAGCTTCTCCATCTTCTCGCTGCCCAGCTTTCCGTCCAGCCATTTTTCAAACTTAGAGGGCTCCTCCGTCTCCTCCTCGGGGAAGTAGTCCGCGGAGAACATGAGGGCCTTCACCCCCTTGACCATGCTGTCCAGGAAGGTGACGCCGCCCCGGATGAGGGGCAGGCCCAGGATGGGGTAGCGATCCCGGATGAGCTTGAGCTCCTCCTCCCGGATGACCAGCCCCTCCGGGCCGCGAACCACAATGGCCTGTTTCTCCGGGCCGCGCATAAGAATGCCCTCGATGAGGGCCTGACCGCCGATGGTGGTGCGAAACGCACCCTGCTTTTTTCCCATGAAAGCGCCTTTCTTGCTCTGCAATTGATGTAGTATTCCTTCTTTTTCTTGAAAGAAAAAGAAGCAAAAAGAACTTTAACCGCCCTACGGGCCATACTGTCGGTAAAGCCCGTATAAAAAGTTTTTCTTTTGATTCTTTTCTTTGTTCACAAAGAAAAGAATGGGCGCCCCCCTTACGCCGCCGGCAGGGTGATCGTGACCACGCACCCGCCGCCCTCGGCGTTGTCGATCTCAAACGTCCCCTCGTGGAGGCGGATGATCTCGTCGCACACGGCAAGGCCGATGCCGCTGCCCCGGGCCTTGGAGGAGCCCTTGTAGAACTTCTGCTTCACAAAGGGCAGCTCCGCCTCCGGGATCCCGGGCCCGTAGTCCCGGACCATGATGACGATGCGGCTCTCGTCCCCGGTCACCGCCGCGTCAATGCGCCGGCCGCCGCCGCCGTGCTTGGCCGCGTTGTCCAGCACGTTGCAGAACACCTGCTTGAGCCGCTCCGCGTCCGCAGGAATGGGGGCAAAGAGCTCGTCGCAGCTCTCGTAGTGGAGGGCAATGTCCTCCTGCTTGAAGAGCTCCATATAGGTGTAGATGGTGTCCTCAAACTCCGCCTGGAGATCCACCTGCTCAATGCGCAGGGTAAACCGGCCGTCCTCCATCTTGGAGAAGTCCAGCAGCTCCTCCACCATGTTGGTCAGCCGCCGGGACTCCTTGAGGATGATGCCCACGCCCCGCTTGAGCTGCTGGGGGTCCGTGTCCTCCAGGAGGGTCTCCCCCCAGCCGTTGATAGCGGTGAGGGGGGTGCGCAGCTCGTGGGACACGGAGGAGATGAACTCGGACTTGATCTTCTCGCTCTTGCTGATCTGGCTGGACATGTTGTTGATGGCGTCGATGAGCTGGCCGATCTCGTCCCGGTAGGGGTTCTCCATCTGGGTGCCGTAGCTGCCCCCGGCGATGCGCTTGGCCGTCTCCGTCACCTCCGCCACCGGCTCCACCACATTGTTGATGAACACCATGTTGGACACGTACACCATCCCCGTCACCACCAGCAGCAGCCCCGCCGCCATCCCCACGGTGATGAGGATCTCCCGCTGCACGGCGGCCATGGAGGTGACGTAGCGCATGGCCCCCACCACCTGATCGTCCAGCAGCAGGGGCACGCTCACGGACATGATGTGCTCCCCCGTGTTGGGGTCCACGCCCCGGAAGGGGGAGATGTCCTTGTTCTGGAACACGTCGTAGATGTCCTGGGTCCTGGGCTCCATGCCGGCGGTGAGGCCGTAGGAGCTGACGATAATCTCCCCCGTGGAGCCGATGAACTGGAGCTCCATGAGATCCCGCTCGGAAAATTCGGCGGCAAAGGTGTAGGCGTTGCGGTAGAACTCGCCGTAGCTGCTCATGGTGTTGCTGGTGAAATAGTTGCTGGCGTGGGTGGCCCGGGTGCGCAGGCCGTCCAGCATCATGTTGTAGTAGTAGTTGGCCATGCCCACGCAGAAGGTGCCCGCCACCAGCAGGGCCACCACGAAGATGGGGCTCAGGGAGCTGAGCAGCCAGCGCTTGCGCAGGCCGGTGATCTCCATGTGGGTCTTGCCCGGCAGCGCGCCCTCTGGCGCCGGGCCTCCGCTCAGAATCCCCATTTGTACCCATACCCCCAGACGGTGTTGATGTAGGTGGGGTTCTGGGCGTTGTCCTCAATCTTCAGCCGCAGACGGCGGATGTTCACATCCACGATCTTCAGCTCTCCGAAGTAGTCCCGCCCCCACACGGTGTCCAGAATCTCCTCCCGGCTCAGGGCCTTGCCCGGGTTCTCCATGAACATCTTCATGATGGAGTACTCCACCTGGGTCAGCTTCACCCGCTGGCCGTTCTTCTCCAGGGTGCGGTTCCTGGTGTTGAGCAAAAATGGCTCCTGGCGGATCTCCCCCGCCTGCTCCGGCGCGGCCCCGCCGGCCCGGCGGAACAGGGCGTCCACCCGGGCGGTCAGCTCCGCCGGGGAGAAGGGCTTGGTCACGTAGTCGTCCGCGCCGGTCATGAGGCCGGTGACCTTGTCCATCTCCTGGCTGCGGGCTGTAAGCATGATGATGCCGATGCGGGTATTGGTGGCCCGGATGCGCCGGCAGACCTCAAAGCCGTCGATCCCCGGCAGCATGATGTCCAGCAGCGCCACCCGGATATCGGCCCCGGATTTCAGCTTCTCCAGCGCATCTTCGCCGGTCTCCGCCTCGATCACCTCGTACCCCGCCCGGGTGAGGTTGATGACAATAAAGCTGCGGATGCTGGACTCGTCCTCCAGCACCAATACCTTTCTGGCCATGGTGTTCCTCCTTTATATAAAAGGCCTTTTGGCTGTTCCTTGGGGGCGTGCCGGCAGTCTCTCCGCACACCACAGAGCTTGTTTGCAAATTGTCAACAAGCCCTAGTTCTCCCCCATGCTCCACCGCTTCTCAATGGGCTTGAAGCTCTCCTCCACCACGGACCGATCCACAGCATAGGACCATTCATCGTAGCCCGCGCTGTAGGAGATGGCGTAGACCGTATCCGTCCGGCGGCGGAGGAGGGCCCGGCCGCTCTTGGACGCCTGGGTCTCCCGGTCCGCGCCGGTGAGGGTGTAGATGGTCAGCAGCTCCTCCCCGGGGCTGCGGCCCCGGACGCTGTAGAAGGTAGTGGCGTGGACGGCGGAGCTGACGTTGGTCTGCCGGACCGTAAACCGGCCGTCCCACTGCTCGGGAATGAGCAGGTACCAGCTGTCCGTGAGGTTGTGGTAGGTGATGGCCTGGGCGCTGTCTGCGCCATCGGCGGTATAGCAGTACCAGTAGATCTTCCAGCAGGGGTCCTCCCCGGGCTCCGTGGGCAGCTCCGCCGGCCGGGGCACCTCCGTGGCCCCGTCGCCGTTTACGTCGCCGGGGGGCAGATTCAGGAACCGGGCGATCTGGGTGGTAAAGCCGGTGTCGCTGCTGAGGACGATGTTGGCCAGCTCCGACTGGCGGCAGGCGAGAATATCGGTGATAGCCCGGCTGGTCTCGTCCGCGCCGGCGTCCCGGGCGGTGATAAATACCGCCCGCTCCCCCTCCTGGAGGGCGCCTGCCTGCATCCACTGAATCGTCGCCACGGAGGCGGACAGGCGGGCGGTGGACTGGAGCTGGAGCATGCTTTTGCCGCTGTCCCAGTCGTAGTAGTCCGCCAGGCTTAGGCCGGACTCCGTCTCATCAGAGCGGACCACCACCAGCTCCAGGTCCCCGTCCCCGTCCATGTCCACCACCTCGTAGCGGGCGTAGGAGGAGGTCATCAGCTGCACGGGCTCCAGGTTCTTCACGGAGTAAACGCTGAGGGCCTGGACCTCGGCGCTGACCCGCCAGCTGACGACGATCTCCTGCGCCCCGTCCCCGTCCATGTCCTCGTAGCGGACGCTGTGGAAGGAGGTGCCCGCGCCGTCGATGAGGGCGGCCTGAACGTAGTCGTCCCCCTGAACCCGGAAGATGTAGATCTTCAGGGGCCGGTCCTCGCTGTTGACCCGGAAGAAGGCCAGCACCTCGTCCACGCCGTCCCCGTCCAGATCCTTCATCTGCACCGGCGGCAGGTTGCCCCCGGCCTGGGGGGCGGCGTACTCCGCGCCTGCGGAGAGGGCCTCGGAGAGCTGGGCGCTGAGGGACTTGTACTCCTCCGGCAGCTGGGGCAGGGCGTACAGGTCCTCGGGGGAGGCGGAGAGCATACATCCGCTCAGGGCCAGCGGCAGCAGGGCCGTCAGCAGCAGTATCCATCCGCGTCTCCAAAGGGGCATAGGCGCGCTCCTCTCCGGGGAATGGGGATCCCCCTGTTTTCTCAAGATATAATCTATCACAAATTTCCGCCGTTTGGTAGCCCCTGTTTCTGGAATTTTCAAATTTTTACAAATTGTTCGCCAAATCCGGGACCGGGCGGCCCCTCACGCTGCGGGAGTCGCGCCGGAGGGGCCGTTCCATCGGAGCGGAAGCGCCCCAGATGCTGAAAAATTTCATGGATGCCAGCCCGTTCTTCAAGGCGCTGCATCCAAATAATTTCCGCTAAAGCGCAAAGAGAAAGACGGCGAGGGATTTTCCCCGCCGTCTCAGTCTATCAAAAACGCACCTAAGGCGGCAAAGCGCCGCTCACGCCTCAAACATCTCCGCAGCCGTCTCCCGCCGGCCCTGCTCCAAAGCGCTGCGGATGAGCTCCACGGTCTGCCGCTCCCGCAGCCGGGCGGTCAGCAGGGGGGAGAAGCGCCGGCCCTCCAGGCGGACGGCCTCCTGGACCGCCTCGTCAAAGCTCTTCTCAACGCCCTTGTACAGCACGGCGGTGTTGGTCACATTCTCCAACCAGTCCACCAGGGCCACCACGTCCACCAGCTGCCGGCTGGCGCACTCCAAACGCCGGTAGGCGGCGGGGTAACCCCGGCTGCCGTCGTACCACGCGTGGTGGCCCAGGGCCGCGTCCGCGTAGGGGCGGGTGGAGGGGCGGTCCGCCAGGAGCTTCGCCCCGGTGACCGGGTGGAGCCGGGACATCTCGTACTCCTCCTCAAACCACTGGCGGCCATTGTTAGCGTAGAGACTGGTGAAGTTGATCTTGCCCACGTCGTGGAACTGGCCGAAGGCCAGGGCCAGACGCTGAATCTCCCGAAGCTTCTCCTGTTCGCCGCCGATCTCCCGGACAGCGGGGATGTCGTCAAAGAAGCCGGGCTCCTCCTGGGCGATCTGCCGGCACAGGGCGGCGGCCGCCGCAGCCACGGCCTGGGAGTGGACGTAAATCTCCGGGGCGAAGCGGAGAATCAGCTTCTGGAGAAACAGACCATAGGGGATGCTGCGGCTGGTCTCCACATAGGTGTAGGACAGCTGGCGCAGGTAGAGGAACAGGGACTCGCTCTCCTGGCTGGGGGGGAACTCCTCCACGTAGCGCATCACCCGCCGGTACTGCTCTTCCACCGTCTCCTCCCGTCCGGCCAGCATCTCCGGATACTCCTGGAGGTACTGGCAGTAGAAGGCGGTCAGGGAGATGGCCGCGTACATGCCCTCCACGGAGAAATCGGTCAGGTCCGCGCTCCTGAGCAGGCCCTCGATCTTGCCCAGCAGGCCCTCCAGGCTGTCCAGGCCGCAGTAGTACTCAATGGCGTAGTAGTGAAAGGCGGGCCGGGCGGCCAGGGAGCCCTGGAGGTCATAGACCGCGTACACCGACTCCATGATGCCCGCCACGTCCTGGGCGGTCATGGCGGTCTCCCGGCTGAAGGAGATGCTGGCGGTCATCAGCCGGTGGGTCTGCCGGACAAAGCGGTCCCAGGGGAGGGAGGGCTCCCGCTCCCGGTAGGCGGGGTCCTGCATGACCCGCAGGGCGTTTTTGATGAGCCCCACCCGCTCGCTGGTGGTCCGGAACTGGCCAAGGGCCGTGTTGGCCAGGGAGCGGAGAATGTAGCCCCTGGTGTCCGGGTCCTCCAGCTCGTCAAAATACTTCAGGTACGCCGCTGCCTCCACGAAGCACAGGCGCATCTGGCCGGTGTAGGGCTCGCTGACGGAGAGGTCCAGACCCACCAGCTTGCTGTACTGGGCGTAGCGTCCGATGCCCAGGCTGTAGAGGGCCCGGATGATCCCGTCCCGGTCCCGCCGGTGGCGGGCCAGCCCCAGAAGGGACTGGTGGATCTGGCAGTAGAGGGCGGCGTCCAGCTCGATCCGGCCCTGGATGAGGGCGGCGGCGAACTGGCGCAGGTCCTCCATCGCCTGGGGTCTGGCCTGGGGCAGGTTGTCCAGCACGGGAAACAGATTCTCCCGCAGCAGGACCATATTCCGGGCCGCCAGCTGCCGCTGCCGGGCCCTGTCACGGCTGAGGCGGCCCGTGTAGTCCGCCAGCGTCTCCTCGGAGGGCTGGCGGCGGGGCGAGAGGGCGGCGATCTCCCGCAGATTGGCAATATATTCCTCCTGGTATGGCTCCATGGGCCGTGTCGCCCCCTTTCCGTATGCAGCCAGGGCCTGGGGTTACGGCTTCAGCCGCCGTGAGAGAAGCTCCTGGATGTGGTCCAGGTCCACAGGCTTGGACACGTGCTCGTTCATGCCCGCCTCCCGGGACAGGCGCACGTCCTCCACAAAGGCGTTGGCCGTCATGGCCACGATCCACACGCTTTGGGCGTCCGGCCGGTCCATGGCCCGGATCCGCCGGGCGGCCTCATAGCCGTCCATGACGGGCATCTGGATGTCCATAAAGATCAGATCGTAGCAGCCCGGGGGGGAGGCGGCGAACCGCTCCACGGCCTGCCGGCCGTCCCCGGCCACGTCCACCTGTACGCCGGTCATGCCCAGGAGCTCCACAGCGATCTCCTGGTTGAGCTCGTTGTCCTCCACCAGCAGCGCCCGGAACCGGCTGTAGTCCCCGGCCCGGTCCCCCCGGGACTCCGAGGCCCCCTGGCCGCCGTCCAGCAGGCCGGAGAGGGTGGAGAGGAGCCGGCTTTTGAAGAGGGGGCAGGGCACGAAGGCGCTGACCCCCGCCCGGCTGGCCCGGTACTCCAGCTGCGCCCAGTCCTCCTCGGACACCAGCACAATGGGGAAGTCGGGCCCCGCCAGCTGCCGCACATGGGCGGCCACATCCAGGGGCTGCATGTCTGAGAGGCTCTGGCCCAGCAGCAGGGCGCAGGGCATCCGGTCCTCCACCTGGGCCTCGGTGAGCCGGGTGACGGCCTCCAGCCCGGAGGCGGTGCGCATCGGGACCAGTCCCCCCTCCTGGAGGCAGCCGGTTATCTGGGCCGCCCGGTCATCCCGGCTCTCCGCCACCAGGGCGGTCTGTCCGGCGGGGAGGCGCAGGGGCGGGCGATTCTGGGCGGAGACCGGCAGGGGCAGCTCCACCCGGAAGCAGCTGCCCTCCCCCTCCTGGCTCTCCACGGTGATCTGGCCGCCCATGCCGTCCACCAGATTTTTGACAATGCTCATGCCCAGGCCCGTGCCCTCGATGCGGCTGACCTGGGAGGTGCGCACCCGCTCAAAGGGGAGGAAGATCCGCTCCAGAAATTCCGGGCTCATGCCCATGCCGTTGTCCTGACAGGCGAAGCGGAGCAGGGCGGCGCGCTCCCCCTGGGGGGAGGTTTGGACGGGCTCCTGACGGAAGCTGACAGTGATGCAGCCGGCCTCCTGGGTGTACTTCACCGCGTTGTTGATGATGTTGACCAGAATCTGCCGCAGGCGGAGGGGGTCCCCCACCAGCCGCTCCTCGTGGATGTCCCGGATGTCCAGGCGGAGGTCCTGCCGCTTCTGAGCGGCCTGGGGCCGCACGATGACCGCGATGTCGTGGATAAGGTCAGCCAGGGAGAACTCCTCCTGGCTGATGACCAAGCGGCCGCTGTCGATGCGGGACATGTCTAACACGTCGTTGACAAGGCTCATGAGATGGGCGGAGGCGGTCTGGATTTTGCGCAGGCAGTCCTGGACCCGGGCCTTCTCGTCGATGTGGCTCAGGCCGATGGTGGTCAGCCCCACGATGGCGTTGACCGGCGTGCGGATATCGTGGGACATATTGGAGAGGAACCGGCTCTTGGCCTGATTGGCCTCCTCCGCTGCGCGCAGGGCGCTCTCCAGCGCAGCGGCCTTTTGCTCCAGCTCCCGGCAGGCGGCGCTCAATTCGTTTTTTTCCATCTCCCCATCCCGTCCTGTCTGTTCAAAGTCATAGATTGTCATAGCGCTTTACAGTATATCACACGGCGGCAAAAAAAGCCACTGGAAAATGGGCAGCACCAAAGTGAAAATTGTAGGAGCACAATAACGCAGGACAGGACATAACAGACTTATAAGGGAACCCGCGCCGGTCACATTTCCTTACAGAATGAGGACACAGCCAGGACCGGCGCGGCCCTTCCCGCCCGACGGTCGAATGAAAGACCTGACGCCATAGGCAACCGTGGCCCCAGGTGTTCCATCCGGCAAGTAGCAGGCCGGAGGCCAGGGAGGTGAAAATATGCTTGTTCCAATCAGCGAGATCAAGATTAACGCCGGACGGCGAGAGGCAGACCCGGAAGGGGTGCAGGAATTGGTAGCATAGCCTGCGCCGGGGATGGTCAGATCGTCCGCAGCGGGGTCGGGGACCGTCTGACCGTCGGTCTTGCTGGGGTTATAGCCGCTTGCAAAGGCAATAGTAGGCTGAGACTTCGTAATCGTCCCCGTTGCGGTGGCGGTGGTGCTGGACAATATATATATGCAAATAGTAGAAACCGAGGACTTTGCTTTGAATAAGTTTGACCAAGAGGCCATTGTATGCAGGAGCATCACCGGCATATATATCCTGCTGACCCGCGAGGACTTTGCCTGCGAGGAGAAATTTCTTCGCTGGAAGGTCTGGCCTGACGGTGACTACTATGATACCGAGAAGGACGGGCGCGGGTTCTATGACAACGGCATCCCTCTGGACTCCCATGTGGACAAGCTGGGGGCAGTCCCATCGGATATTCTGCTTGCACTGGACGCTGCCGAGGCCAGCACGGAGGCCCGGAGGACCGCTGCAATGATTGAGCAGATCAAGATCTGCCTGACCGGAACGCAGCACCGCCGTCTCTGGATGCTCTATGCCCGGAAAATGAACGTGACCGCCATTGCCAAGGCGGAGGGCATCTCAAAAGCAAGTGCATCCAGGTCCATCCGCGCCGCGCTGAAAAATATTTCTGCTTTTTTCCCGGAACGGGGCGAAAATAGGTAACAAACACCTCTCTTTTTTGTGATAGGTGAAAGGTGTGTTTTGAAAAGCGGGACTATCCTTTGCTGACAGACTTGTCCTGGCTACCACAACGGACAGAATGGGACGGACTGCAATCCGTTGGCATGGTGACTTCCACTGTCAACAGAGGCGATGAAACCACAACAGATAAGGTGGAGGCGCAGAAGGTCCTGGACAATCCCGCCCCTCCATCACAATTCCTTCGTCTTGTGTAGACACGATCTAGTATTTTTATCAAGACGGGTCCCCATACCCAGAAAATACCTTTATAATACCGTTATTCCGCGAAAACAAGGAGGACAGGTCGAATGTCAGGTATTATGTACGGTTATGCCCGCGTATCTACCAGAGGGCAGCATGAGGACCGGCAGCTGGCGGCATTGAAGGAGTTTGGGGTGGCCACAAAGGATATTGTGGTTGAGAAGCAGTCCGGAAAAAACTTTGATCGGCCCTTGTATCAGGCGCTTGTGGAGCTCTTCCGGCCCGGGGATGTGCTGGTTGTCAAAAGCATTGACCGGCTGGGCAGAAATTACGATGAGATTTTGGAGCAGTGGTCCTACATCACCAAGACCTGTCAGGCGGCGATTGTCGTGCTGGACATGCCCCTGCTGGACACCCGGGAGGGCCGGGACCTGACCGGAACGCTGGTGGCGGACATCGTGCTCCAGCTTTTGAGCTACGTGGCCCAGACGGAGCGGGAGTTCATCCACCAGCGGCAGGCGGAGGGCATTGCGGCCGCGCTGGAGCGAGGGGTCCGCTTTGGCCCTGACCGCATCCCCATGCCGGAGGCGTTCGAGGGGCTGGCAGAGGACTGGTGGAAAGGATACATCACCGCCACCGACGCGGGCAGGCAGCTGGGCATCTCACGCAAGACCTTCACCCGCCGGGCCACGGAGTGGGGCGCGGCGGCGGGGCTGACGGTTCGGGGAAGTTAGGGGGCCAGGCTCCGGGGCTGTCGGGAGGCAAAAACCCGGGAGAGGCGTGAGCCTCTCCCGGGTCCCGGCCTGCCGGCACAGTGGGTCCGCAGGGCCGCTTACTATTAATATGTAGGATTACTTCTCCAGCAGCTGCTCCAGGGCCGCCAGACGCAGGCACACGCAGAACACGTCGATGGCTGTCTCCAGCTCCGCCACCGGGGGCAGGCTGGGCGCGATGCGGATGTTGCGGTCCCTGGGATCGACGCCGTTGGGGTAGGTTGCGCCGGCACTGGTCATCACCACGCCCGCCTCCTTGCACAGGGCCAGGGTCCGCTTGGCCAGACCGTCGTTGGTGTCCAGGCTGACAAAGTAGCCGCCGGTGGGGCGCTTCCAGGTGGCGATGCCCAGAGGGGCGATCTCCCGGTCCAGCGCGTCCAGAACCGCCCGGAACTTGGGTCCCAGGATGGCGGCGTGCTTCTTCATCAGCTCCAGGGTGTGGGCCTTGTCCTTGAGGTAGCGGACATGGCGCAGCTGGTTGACCTTGTCGTAGCTGATGCTCTGATAGGTCATCAGGCTGACCATGTACTTGATATTGTCCACGCTGGCGGCCATCACGGACACGCCCGCGCCGGGGAAGGTCACCTTGGAGGTGGAGGCGTATTCAAACACCATGTCCGGATTGCCCGCCTCGCGGCACAGGGAGAGCATGTCCGGGAAGGGCACGTAGTCCCCCTCAAACTCGTGGATGCAGTAGGCGTTGTCCCACATCACCACAAAGTCCGGGGCAGCCGGCTTCAGGTGGGCGATGCGGTCAATGGTCTCGGGGCTGTAGATGATGCCCTCGGGGTTGGAGTACTTGGGCACGCACCAGATGCCCTTCACCGCCGGGTCCTTGACGGCCTCCTCCACTGCGTCCATGTCCGGGCCTGTCCCGGTCATGGGGATGGTAATCAGCTCCATGCCAAAGGACTTGGTCACGTTGAAGTGGCGGTCATAGCCCGGAGAGGGGCAGAGGAACTTCACCTTGTCCAGCTTGCTCCAGGGCTGCTCGCTGTGGAGCAGGCCGTGGGTGTAGGCCTTGGCAATGGTGTCGTACATCAGGGTCAGGCTGGCGTTGCCGCCGATGAAGCACTCCTCCGGCTGGCAGCCCAGCAGCTCCGCAAAGTACTTTTTCGCGCAGGGCAGGCCCGTGAGCTCGCCGTAGTTGCGCACGTCGAAGCCCGCCTCCACGCAGTCCTCCGGCGTTTTCAGCACAGTCAGCATGTCGCTGACCAGATCCAACTGCTCCTTGCCCGGCTTTCCCCGGGACATGTCCAGCTTCAGATTCTTTCCCTTCAGCTCCTCGAACCGCCTGGTGACGGTCTCGTACTCCGCCTGGAGCTGGGCCTTGTTCATAGCTTGATATTCCATCGCGTTTTTCCTCCTCATTCCTCCCCGAAGGGCCGGTACTGTTTCCTATTGTACTATGGAAGCCCGCAAAAAGCAAGTGGGCAAACCAACCCTTTCCTTACTAAGACCCTGTATTCACAAGAAGACAAAGCAGTGGTAAAATAGGGATACATGGAAGAAAAAGGACGAGAGCCGTATCCCAGCGACTTGACAGATGAGC
>CANAZG010000026.1 GCA_947365965.1 uncultured Clostridia bacterium | reverse complement strand
GGCAGAAAAAGGCCCGCTATTTGGGCGTGTTGACAATTTTCAAACATGCCCTAGAGGAATTGATTGTATTTTGATCCCTTCTGTGGTATGCTGGGAGCACAGCGAATCCCCAGCTATACAGGTTCTAAAATCGCGGGGCGTCATCCCGCGGGAAGAGGCGGTAACCGCACATGCGCATCTATGAATCGGCGGAAGACTATCTGGAGGCGATCCTGGTGATCGGGCGGCGGCGGGCCACGGTCCGCTCCATCGACGTGGCCAACGAGCTGGGGTTCTCCAAGCCCAGCGTCAGCGTAGCCATGAAGAAGCTGCGGGAGAGCGGGTACATTGAGATGGAACCCGACGGTTCCATCAAGCTGCTGCCCGCCGGGGCGGCCATTGCCGAGGGAATCTACGAGCGCCACCGGACCCTGACGGACTTTTTCGTCTATCTGGGCGTCAGCGAGGAGACCGCCTCCTCCGACGCCTGCAAGGTGGAGCACGATCTGAGCCCGGAGACCTTTGAGAAGATCAAGGCCCACGTCCGGCGCACCATGGAGGGGGCGGCGGGCGGTGACCTGCCAGAAAATTGAAGCTTGCGGCGAAAATTTTCCCAACGCGAGCGGCTTAAATTGTCCTGTTTTGACAAAAAAATCGGGCTGTCCTGAGATAGGACAGCCCGGCTTTTTTTCTGTGAAAGGAGCAATCAGACGGCAGTGACATCCACCGCGCGCATCTTGCTGCTGTTCTTGGGATCAGGCTCAACGGTGTAGGTAACCTTCTGCCCCTCGCTGAGGGTGCGGTAGCCCGTGCCCTGAATGGCGGAGAAGTGGACGAAAACATCGCCGCTGCCATCGTCGTTGGAGATAAAGCCGTAGCCCTTCTCCGCGTTAAACCATTTCACAGTTCCAGAAATCATTGGGAAGCCTCCTAGTAAATAATTAAACCAGTGCAAAAAGAAGCCCCGCAAGAAGGCGGCGTAGGGTGCCCGTCCACTAGCAGTGACCAATTTGTACAGTTCCGAACACATGGATAGCATACCATCCGATGGGGAAAATGTCAAGTGCGTATTGTGCCGATTTCCGCAAAAAGTGAGTGATCGGGCCATAACAAATATTTATAGGGCTATCAATCCCGCTTCCATGCCCGCTTTTCGCACCCGTCCCTATCGAAGCAGCTTCCGGCAGGCTCTCGCCAGTTCGTCCAGGGTGCTGCACGGAAGCATCTGGCACAGGGCGGACATGGTCTGGATGCTGCGCACATAGGGCCATTTGCCCTCCGGGATGGGGTTGAGCCAGAGGACCTTCCCCGCCTGACGGCGGGCCTCCAGCAGGGACCGGGCGGCCCGGGGGATGTCGATGGTCTTTGTGTCGGAGAGGATGAGCAGGGTGGTGGAGGGGCCCAGGGCCCCGGGGCGGCGGCAGACCTGCTCCAGGGCGGAACCCAGATCGGTGCCCCGGCCGTAGAGGCCGGAGGTGCGGACGTAGTCCCGGAAGGCGTCCATATTTTGCAGGGCAAAGGGGTCCACCAGATGGACCTGCTCGGAGAAGAGGAAGATCTGGGAGGACTCGGACACGTCGCTCATGGACTTGAGGAAGCGCAGGGCGAACTCGGAGAACTGGAGCATGGACCCGGACACGTCGCACAGCAGCGCCAGCCGACGGCGGGTGCGCCGCTTGCGCTTGTAGGAGAGGCGATAGAAGCTGCCGCCGGTCTCCAGCCCCCTGCGGATGGTGCGCTTGAAGTCCAGCTTGCCGCTGTGTCCGCCGGTCTGGCGCTGGCGGGAGAGCTGGGCGTCCAGCTGCCGGGAGATGGCGTCGATGAGGGCGGCGGCCCGTGGTACGTCTGCGTCCTTGAAGTGGGAGATGTCCCGGTAGAGCAGGGCCAGATCCGGGTCCGAGGCCTCGCAGCCCACCGCCGCGTCCTCCATCACCATCTGCTGCTCCAGCAGAAAGCGCATGAACACGGAGCGGATAAAGCTGCTGTAGAGCTTGTCCGGGCTGCGGTCCATGGTGCCCCGGGTCTTCTCCAGCATCTCCATCAGCTCCCGCCGCTTTTCCTCGCCCATGCGAATATAGACCTCCTGGAGGTCCTCCCGCAGGTCAATGGGGTGGCCGTTGACCTGCAGCTCCCGCTCCGCCTCCGCCCGGCGCTGGGCCAGGGCCTGGGCCTCCTCCTCATGGCGGCGGCGGAGGGCCTCCCGCCTCTCCACGCTGACAAAGAAGCCGTCAAAGGCCCGCCGGAAAGCGGCCTGCTCCTCCCGGCTCTTGGCGTACACGGTCTCCAGGGCGCAGCGGACCGTCTCCCGGTCCGTCAGGTTCCAGTCCGCCAGCAGGCGGCAGGCGTCCTCCGTCTCCCGCAGGCCCACCGTCAGCCCCTCCCGGCGCAGCAGGCCGGAGAACTCCGCCAGCTTCTCCAGGTAGACGCTCATGGCTGCCCGGCGTGGCCGCAGGCGCCGCAGTGGTGGTGGTCAGGCGCCTCCTCGCAGGCCAGGGCGGCCTCCATGTCCTCGCTGCTCTTGAGCACAAAGCCCAGGGTCCGCCGGGCGGCCTCCCGGTCCAGATCGCTGATGCCCAGGGCCTCCAGGGCGGACACCCAGTCCAGTGTCTCGGCGATGGAGGGCTTTTTCAGGATGGCGTCATTCTCCCGCAGATCGTGGACCGCCTGGGCCACCTGCACCGCCAGCCGGTCCCCGGCATGGGGCAGCTTGGCGCGGATGATGGCCACCTCCTTTTCCACGTCCGGGTAGGGGATATAGAGGTAGGCGCAGCGGCGGCGGAGGGCCTCGCTGAGGGGCCGGGCCCGGTTGGAGGTGAGGACCACGAAGGGCACGGATTTGGCCCGCATGGTCCCCACCTCGGGGATGGTGACCTGCATCTCGCTGAGCAGCTCCAGCAGGAACGCCTCAAACTCCTCGTCCGCCTTGTCGATCTCGTCGATGAGCAGCACCACCGGCTTCTCGGACCGGATGGACCGGAGCAGGGGCCGCTCCAGCAGGTACTCGTCGCCAAAGAGTGAGCGGGTGAGCTCGTCGGGGTCCTGGCGGTTCATCCGCACCTGGATGCTCAGAAGCTGCTTCTGGTAGTTCCACTCATAGAGGGCCTTGCTCTCGTCCAGGCCCTCGTAGCACTGTAACCGCACCAGCTCCCGGTCCAGGGCCCCGGCCATGACCTTGGCGATCTCCGTCTTGCCCACGCCCGCCGCGCCCTCGATGAGCAGGGGCCGGCCCAGCTGCAGGGCCACCAGCAGGGTGGTGGCCAGACCGTCGTCGCAGACATACTGGGCCGCGTCCAGTCTGGCTTTCAGGGAAGAAATATCCATAGGGCATCTCCTTTGTTAAGTATTTAACAGATTTTCAGGGGTATGATACCATATTTTCAGGAAAAATGCAATCACATTTCTGTGGAAAAACCGCGCCGGAAGGTGTACAATAGGAGCCGGATAAAAGCGCTGTCAGGAGGACGGGAACCATGAACAAGCAATCGCTGCTGGACCACGCGCTGTCGCTGGGCTTTGCCAACGCCGCGCTGATCGACACCAAGGACATCACCTTCGTGCCCTCCTTCCGCCCCCTGTGTCAGGAGAACCTGTGCGGGAAGTACGGGGTCAACTACAGCTGCCCGCCGGACTGCGGCACTGTGGAGGAGATGCGCCAGCGGATCCTGCGCTGGCCCCGGGCGCTGGTGATGCAGACCATGTGGGACATCGAGGACCCCATGGACGAGAGCCGGACCAAGCCCGCCAAGGCCCGGCACAACAAGCTGACCCGGGAGCTCATGGACTGGGCGGGGGAGCCGGGGCTGATGGTGGGGGCCAGCGGGTGCGGCCTGTGTACGCCCTGCGCTCTGGCAGAGGGCGCGCCCTGCCGGTTTCCGTCGCTGCAATACTCCTGCATGTCCGCCTACTGCGTGTTTGTGAAGGACTTGGCGGAGAAGTGCGGCATGGAGTACGACTGCGGACCCGGCGTGGTGGCGTTTTTCAGCATGTACTGCTTTTAGGTTATGATACTTTTCTTTGTGAACAAAGAAAAGTATCATAAGAAAAACCTGAAAGCCGCAAAAACGGGGCTGCCGGCAGTCTGCCGCAGGACCGCCGGCAGCTACAGGATATCCCCTCTGAAAGTTCTTTTTGCTTCTTTTTCTTTCAAGAAAAAGAATGATGACAAAAAAGGAGGACGCCTATGCTGTTGGCCATTGATATCGGCAACTCCAACGTGACCCTGGGCGTCTTCCAGGGACAGCGGCTCCGGATGCGGGCCAAGGCCTCCGTCCAGACCCGGCGCAGCGCGGACGAGTACGCGGCCATGTTCTATGACCTGCTGCGCCTCCACGGCATCGGCCGGGAGGAGATCGACGGGTGCATCCTCTCCTCGGTGGTGCCGGCGGTGACGGGACTGGTGGAAGCGGCGGCCCGGACCGTGGCGGCCGTGCCGGTGCTGCGGGTGGGGCCCGGTATGCGCACGGGCTTCCGCATCCGCATTGACGATCCCTCCCAGCTGGGCAGTGACATCGTGGCGGACACCCTGGCGGCTCTGACGGAGTACGGCGCGCCCCTGGTGCTCATCGACGCGGGCACGGTCACCACCGTGGCGGCGGTGGACGAGAGCCGGACCTACCTGGGCGGGTGCATCGTGCCGGGCATCCGGCCCAGCGCGGAGATGCTCAAGGAGACCACCGCCCTGCTGCCCGCCATTGAGCTGGCGGGGGCGGAGGAGGCCTGCCTGGGCCGCAACAGCGCCGACGCCATCCGCCGGGGCCTGCTGTGGGGCAGCGCCATGATGATCGACGGCTTTATCGGCCGCTTCACCGCTCTGCCGGGCATGGCGGGCGCGGTGTGCGTGGCCACCGGCGGGTCCGGGGAGCTGGTGACGGCCCTGTGCAGCCGTGAGGTGATCCGGGACCCGGATCTCACCCTCAAGGGGCTGCGGTGCCTCTACGAGACCAACCGCCCCAGGCAGAAAGCCAGGTAATGACGGCTGCTTTGCCGTTATTATATAATTTGTGCGCCGTACTCCCCCGGCGGGAGACGACAGCACGAGGTGAAATATCCTCAAAAGGAGAAACAACATGAACAGCAGCAGCAAAGTCCAGCAGATCACACGTATGGCGATACTGGTGGCAATCATCTTCCTTCTGTCCTTCACCCCCCTGGGCTACCTGACCATCGGGCCCATCGCGGCAACCACCATCCAGATGCCGGTCATTGTGGGCGCGGCCATGATGGGGCCGGCCGCCGGCGCGCTCCTGGGCTTCTTCTTCGGCCTGAGCGCCATGATTAAGGTGCTGACCATGCCCGGCGCGGACCCCTTCGCCACCCTGGCCCTGGCCCACTCCCCCTTTGCGTATATCCTCGTGTGCATGGGCGCCCGCATCCTCATGGGCTGGCTGTCCGGCCTGCTGGCGGCGGGCCTGCGGCGGATTCCGGCTGTCCGCGAGAAGGCCTCTGTTGTCGGGTACATGGTTACCGGCTTTGTGGGCTCCGCGCTGAACACCGTTTTCTATCTGGGCCTGCTCTGGGGCCTGTGCGCGGAGGTCATCTCCTCCTTCTACGGCGTAGACCTCAGCGGCGTGGGCCAGCTGGTCATGACCACCGCCTATGCCGCCGGCATCCCTGAGGCCATTGTCTCCTGCGTCGTGGTGGGCGCGGTGTGCAAGGCCCTGGAAAAGACCCCGCTTCTACTCCGGAGGATGCCCGGAATGCCCTCCTGATTGGCTGAACGCATATCACGCGCCCCCTATGCTTTCATAGGGGGCGCGTTCCTGTTCCGATCCGCCCGGGCGGCGATATCGTCAAGCCGCCGAACCTCGGCAAGATCCGGCAAACCCCGCCGGGCCAGGGACGGCGTCCCGCCGGATTTCCGTATTGACAGAATCGCCGCCGTCGCCTATAATACGGGTATCATTATCCTACAGAAGGGAGGTTGATCGGCTCAATGGACAGTGACAGCAGCTGCGAGGGAAACTGTAGCAACTTTGTATACCGTTCTTTGTGTTTGGCATATCTGCGCTGCTAGAAAGCGGGGCGGACATGCTTTTTTTGCGTTTCGGGGCCCATCCCTGAAGCGGCCAACACAACATGAACAAGGACAAAGGAGTTATTTTTTCATGCCAAATACCCTTACATACGCAGTGATTATGGCGGTTATGGTTCTGTTTTCCGCCTATTTTTCCGCAACGGAAACCGCTTTTTCCTCCCTGAACCGCACGAGACTGAAAACCCTGGCGGAAAAGGGCAGCCGAAAGGCCGTCCTCGCCTGCAGGCTCTCGGAGCAGTACGACAAACTCATCTCAACCATCCTGATCGGCAACAACATCGTCAATATCGCCACCGCCTCCCTGGGCACGGTGCTGTTTGTCCAGCTCTGCGGGGATATTGGCCCGACGGTCTCCACGGTGGTTGTCACCGTGGTGGTGCTGATCTTTGGGGAGATCTCCCCCAAAAGCATTGCCAAGGACTGCCCGGAGCGCTTTGCCATGTTCTCCGCACCCTTTCTGAGCGTCCTGATCTGGATCCTCACCCCGCTCAACGTGATCTTCTCCGCCTGGAAGCGGCTCCTCTCCCGTCTTTTGCGGGCGGAGGCGGACAGAAAGATGTCCCAGGAGGAGCTGCTGATGCTGGTTGAGGAGGTTCAGCAGGACGGCAGCATTGACAAGGACGAGGGGGAGCTGCTGCGCAACGCTATTGAGTTTACCGAGCAGGAGGCCGGCGATATTCTCACCCACCGGGTGGATCTGGCGGCGGCGCCTGCGGATGTGTCCAAGGAGCAGCTGGCCCAGCTGTTCTCCCAGTCAAAATTCTCCCGGATTCTGATCTATGAAAACAGCATCGACAATATTGTCGGCGTGATTCACCTGAAGGACTTCTACACCGGCTCCGGAATCACCCAGCAGGAGATTGCAAAGATCGTCGCGCCGGTGGTCTATGTGCTGGAAAGCGAGAAAATCAGCGCCATCATGCGCCTGCTTCAGAAGGGCAAGACCCATGTGGCGGTGGTCCTGGACGAGTACGGCGGAACCTGCGGGATTGTGACCATGGAGGACATTCTGGAGGAGCTGGTGGGGGAGATCTGGGACGAGCACGACGAGGTTTCCGAGATGTTCCGCAGGATCGGGGATCACGCCTACCGGGTCAGCGGCTCCGTGGATTTAGACGACGTGTGCGGCTTCTTTGGCCTCAAGCTCCACTCCGAGATGATATCCCTCAGCGGCTGGGTCATGGAACAGATCGGAAAGCTGCCCGTTCCGGGGGACAGCTTCCGCTATGAGCAGCTGGTGATTACGGTGATCTCCATGGACTGCCACAAGGTGGCGGAGGTGGAGATCGCCGCGAGCCCCGCCGGCGATTTATAGTGCCAGCAGAAACCCCGCCCGGGCCAGCTCCTCCCGCACCCGCCGGAAGCAGGCCTCGTCCGGGCAGGCCAGGGTGTGGAGATGGATCCCCTCGGTGAGCAGGGACAGGGGCGGGGCCGCGCCGGCCCGGAGGACGAACTGGTCCACGTCGTACCGGCTGGAGAGCCCCAGGGCCCCTGTCAGCTGGCCGTAGACCGGGTGCTCCACGATCACGTCCACCACCGTGCAGCCGTTGTCCACCATGATCCGCAGCTCTCGCTCCATATCCACGGCCCCGTGGCGGCAGGCCACCCGGCCCACCGTCCCCGTCCGCTCCCGCTCCGCCACGTAGCCCCTGGCGGTGGCGGTCACCGCCGCGCCGCCGGCCCGCAGCAGGGCCACGTCCCCCACGATCACCTGCCGGCTCACGCCGAACCGGCCGGCCAGGGCCCCGGCGCTTACCGGGCCCTCCGCCTGGGCCAGCGCGGCCAGAATCGCCTCCCGCCGCTGGGATGCCGTCATGTCATCAGCTCCTTTCGCGGGGCGCTTCCGCCCCCGTCCCCTCCAGTATACCCCCTTGCGCCGCCTCCCGTCAAGGCGGCCTCCCCCGGCGGTGGGGACAGGCCCCCAGGAAATCTTAAGAAATCCATCCTGAATTTCCACTTGCATTTGACCGGCCGGGTTGTATATAATAGAGGTATCATGACGAGGCTGTTTCCAGCGGCGCGAAGGAGGACGTATCTGCATGGAATCTTTTCAGCAAATGACGGCGGATATCACCAATCATCCGCTCTTTTTACAGCTGCGGGCCTGCCCCCACCACGGCGGCAAGAACTCCCTGTACATCCACTCGGTGTCCACCGCCCGGTGCGCCTACCGGCTGGCCAGGCGGTTCCACATGCGGGAGGAACGGATCCGGGCGGTGACCCGGGCGGCCCTGCTCCACGACTTTTTTGGCTACGACTGGCAGAGCGAGCGGCACCGCCGCTTCATGCAGCGCTACTCCGGCTGGCGGCGGATCAAGCACATGCACGCCTTTATCCACGGGGCCCACGCCGCCCGGCGGGCGGGCCGGATGTTTGATCTGGACCAGCGCCAGCGGCAGGCCATCACCAGCCACATGTTCCCCCTGGCCCCCTGGCCCCAGACCTCCGAGGCCTGGGTGCTGACCCTGGCCGACAAGCTGGTGGCCTCCAAGGAGGTGGGGGAGACAGTGTGCTGGCACATGCTGGGCTGGTACCGCAAGCTCATGCCCGCCGTCCACGCCCGGCGGCAGTAGTACAGAGGCCCGGCGTTCCGCCACAGGGACGCCGGGCCTCTGCCTGTAAGCTCCGATTGACGGCGGACCGCCGGCGTAGTATACTGTAATAAGAAGCAAAGAGACCGAGAGAAAGGAAGGGTTGCAATGCTTGTCAAGGATATGATGGTGTGGATTTGGCTGGGCGTGGTGGCACTGTCGGTGTTTGTGGAGGCGGCCACCCTGACGCTGGTGTCCATCTGGTTCGCTGCGGGGGCGCTGTGCGCCACCTTCGCGGCCTATGCCGGCGCGTCGCTGACCGCCCAGCTGCTGATCTTTGTGGTGGTGTCCATTGCGGCCTGCGCGGCGGTGCGTCCCCTGGCGAAGCGGTTCGTAGCGCCCCACGTGGTGCCCACCAACGCGGACCGTCTGCTGGGCTGCGAGGCCCGGGTGACGGAGGACATCGACAACGAGGGCCCCACCGGCGCGGTGTACGTGGACGGCAAGACCTGGACGGCCAGGAGCGCCGACGGCCAGCGCCTCCCGGCCGGAACTGTGGTGGAGATCGAGGGCATGGAGGGCGTGAAGCTGATCGTCCGGTCCAGAGCCGCCGTGGGGGAGAGAGCGTAAACTGAGAAGAGGACGGGCCGGTTCTGGCCCGTCCCCTCTTTTTTTGCCCGCCGGGCGGAGCCCGTACCAACTTCCCAGTTGAAATCCCCTGAAAACTATGGTATGCTGTTACATTAGAACCCATTTACTCAAGACCAGTTTATGCTAAGGAGTGTGCTGCCATGGCAGAGGAAAATAACAAGCTGGATACCCCGGAGAATCCCGCCTCCCCGGAGCAGGGGGAGGCGAAACCGGAATCCCTGGAGGGTATGCTCTACTGCTGGGCCCAGGCCCTCATTACGGCGGTGGTGGGCGTGGTGCTGCTGTTCACCTTCGCCTTCCGCCTCATCGGGGTCAGCGGTCCGTCCATGCAGGATACGCTGTACACCGGGGACCGCCTGCTGGTGGTCAACGCAGCCTTCTGCGACTTTCACCCCGGGGATGTGGTGGTCATCAACAACTACAACGCCGATCTCAGCGACACCCTCATCAAGCGAATTATCGCCGTGGGGGGACAGACCGTTGACATTGACCTGGCCACCGCCACGGTGTACGTGGACGGCGAGGCCCTGGACGAGCCCTATGTGAAGGGCGTCACCGACACCATCGAGGGCACCCGCTTCCCCCTGACCCTGGCGGAGGACGAGGTGTTCGTCATGGGGGACCACCGGGACCACAGCACCGACAGCCGCAGCGCCCGCCTGGGGCCCGTGAAGGAGGGCTACCTCCAGGGCAAGGCGGTGTTCCTGCTGCTGCCGGGCACGACGCCGGACCTGGGGGCCCGGGAGTGGGGCCGCATCGGGCTGGTCCAGTGAGAGACACGGAGAAAGGGAGCGCGCCATGGAGGGAATGAACATCCAGTGGTACCCCGGCCACATGACCAAGACCCGGCGGATGATCGTCCAGCAGCTGCGCCACATGGACGCTGTGTGCGAGATCCTGGACGCCCGGATCCCCATCGCCAGCCGGAACCCGGACATGGAGGAGCTGACGGCGGACAAGCCCAGGCTCATCGTCCTCAACCGGGTGGATCTGGCGGACCCGGCGGCCACCCGCCGCTGGCGGGACTATTTTCAGCGGCGTGGCTGCGCCGTGCTGGAGGCCAACGCCAAGACCGGACAGGGGGTCCGGCAGTTCCCGGCTACGGTGCGGGAGCTGCTCTCGGACAAGCTGGCCGCCTACGCCCAGCGGGGGCAGGCGGGCCGGATGGTCCGGGTGATGATCCTGGGCATCCCCAACGTGGGCAAGTCCACCTTCATCAACCAAGTCTCCCGCCGGAAGACCGCCAAGGCGGAGGACCGGCCCGGCGTCACCCGGACCGGGCAGTGGGTCCCAGTGGACCAGAGCCTGGAGCTGATGGATACCCCGGGGATGCTGTGGCCCAAGTTTGAGGACCCCCGGGTGGGCTTCTGTCTGGCCTGCACCGGCGCGGTGCGGGACGAGGTGATGGACCTGGAGGAGCTGGCCAGCCGCCTGATGGCCTATCTGGGCCGGCGCTACCCCCAGGCCCTGGCGGAGCGGTACAAAATCCAGCCGGAGCCGGAGGAGAGCGGCTATGACCTGCTCACCCGGGCGGGCCGGAAGCGGGGATTTGTGGTCCGGGGCGGCGAGATCGACACCGAGCGCATGGCCCGGGCGCTGCTGGACGAGTTCCGGGACGGCAGGCTGGGCCGGTTCACCCTGGAAGCGCCGGAGGAGCTGGAGAATGAATAAAAAGACGGTCCCCATATGGGAGCTGGAGGAGACTGCCCGCAGGCGGGGCTTTGGCATGGTCTGCGGCTGCGACGAGGCGGGGGCGGGCCCCCTGGCGGGCCCGGTGTACGCCGCCGCCGTCATTCTGCCCCCTGACCTGGTTCTGGCGGGGCTCAACGACTCCAAGCAGGTCACCGCCAAGCGGCGGGAGGCCCTCTTTGACCAGATTCAGCAGGGGGCGCTGGCCTGGGCCGTGGCCTGGGCGGGGCCGGAGGAGATCGATGCAACAGACATCCTCAGCGCCCGGATGCTGGCCATGCAGCGGGCCATCGACGGCCTGGACCCGGCGGCGGACTACGCCCTCATCGACGGAAACCGGGACAAGGGCCGCCGCTTCGCCATCACCACTCCCCACGAGACGGTGGTGAAGGGGGACAGCCGCAGCGTCAGCATCGCTGCGGCCTCCATCCTGGCCAAGGTGAGCCGGGATCGGTACATGACCGGGCTGGCGGAGCAGTACCCCCAGTACGGATTTGAGAAGCACAAGGGGTACGGCACGGCCCTCCACTACGCCATGCTGGACCAGTTCGGCCCCAGCCCCGTCCACCGCAGGAGCTTTCTGAAAAAGTGGGAGGCCGGCCGCCTTGGATGAGCGGAAGCGGCGGGGAGACCTGGGGGAGGCCGCCGTCTCTGCGGCCCTGGAGGAGCGGGGCTACCGGATCCTGGCCCGGCAGTACCGCTGCCGCTGGGGGGAGCTGGATCTGGTGGCCTGGGACCCGGCGGGGATCCTTTGCTTTGTGGAGGTGAAGACCCGCTCCCCGGACGCCATCGCCCCGGGCCGGGAGGCCGTCACCCCCGCCAAGCGCCGGCGGCTGCGGCAGGCGGCGTCCTTCTATCTGACCCAGAGCCCGCTGGACTGCCCCTGCCGGTTCGATGTGGCGGAGGTGTGGGCCCGGGAGGACGGCTGGCACGTCAAGTATATTATGAGCGCGTTTGAGTGAACGCGCTCCTGGAGGATACGATCATGCAATATTTGAGTACGCGAGACAAGAGCCTGCGGGTGAGCGCGGCGGAGGCCATCACGATGGGGCTGAGCCGGGACGGCGGGCTGTTCACGCCCGTCCACTTCCCTGTGCTCCGGGCCCTGGACGTGGAGATGCTGCGGGGCATGTCCTATCCCCGCCGGGCGGCCTACATCATGGGCAAGTATCTGGAGCAATTCCGGCCCGAGGATCTGAGCCTCTTCGCCGAGCGGGCCTACGGCCCGGACCGGTTCGACGCCCCCGCCGCAGCCCCCCTGCGCCAGATGGACCGGCACACCTGGTGCCTGGAGCTGTGGCACGGGCCCACCAGCGCCTTCAAGGACATGGCCCTGCAAATGCTGCCCCAGCTGCTCTCCACCAGCCTGAGGATGACCGGCGAGGAGAAGACCGCCTGCATTCTGGTGGCCACCTCCGGGGACACCGGCAAGGCGGCCATGGAGGGCTTTGCGGACGTGGAGCAGACCAAGATTCTGGTATTCTATCCCAGGGACGGGGTCAGCGAGATCCAGAAGCTTCAGATGGTCACCCAGGAGGGGGACAACGTAGGCGTGTGCGCCGTGGAGGGCAACTTCGACGACGCCCAGAACGGCGTCAAGCGCATCTTCTCCGATCCGGCCATCCGGGAGGAGCTGGAGAAGCGGGGATGCTTCCTCTCCTCCGCCAACTCCATCAACTGGGGGCGCATCCTGCCCCAGGTGGTCTACTATATCTCCGCCTACTGCGACCTCCTCAACGCCAAGGAGATCAAGCTGGGGGACAAGGTGAACTTCTGCGTGCCCACCGGGAACTTCGGCAACATCCTGGCCTGCTACTACGCCCGGCGGATGGGACTGCCGGTGGGGAAGCTCATCTGCGCCTCCAACTGCAACGATGTGCTCACGGAGTTTCTCCGCACCGGCGTGTACGACCGCAACCGCCCCTTCCACACCACCATGTCCCCCTCCATGGACATCCTCATCTCCAGCAACCTGGAGCGGCTGCTCTTCGATCTGAGCGGCGGGGACGACGGGCTCATCCGCTCCCTGATGGAGCAGCTGCGGGAGCGGGGCCGCTATGAGATCCCCGAGGAGATGCGCGCAAAGCTGGGGGAGCTGTTCTACGGCGGCTTCTGCGGCGAGGAGGACACCGCCTCCACCGTGGCCCAGCTCTACCGCTGCGGCTATCTCATCGACACCCACACCGCCGTGGCGGCCAAGGTGCTCACCGACTACCGCAGGGAGACCGGCGATATGACCCCGGCCGTCTTCCTCTCCACCGCCAGCCCCTACAAATTCTGCGACAGCGTCCTCTCCGCTATCGGCGAGACCCCGGTATCGGACAGCGTGGAGCGCATCGCCCAGCTGGAGGCCGCCACCGGCGTGGCCGCGCCGGTCCGTCTGGCCGCCTTGAAGGGCAAGGCCCCCCGGTTCCATCAGGTGACAAAGCGGGAGGCCATGGAGGACGTGGTGCTGGATTTTCTGAAGTGATCTGACCCCCGGACTGCCGCCCCCAACTTTTCCACGAAAAAGGAGTCCGCCTATGGCCCTCTACGCAATCGGCGATCTGCATTTGTCCCTGTCTGTCAACAAGCCCATGGACGTATTCGGCCCGGGCTGGGCCAACCACGTCCAGCGGCTGGAGGAGGCCTTCTCCCGGCTCACGGCGGAGGATGTGACCGTCCTGTGCGGGGACACCTCCTGGGGCATTGACCTCCAGGAGAGTCTGGAGGACTTCCGCTTCATCGACCGCCTGCCGGGGAAAAAGCTGCTGGTGAAGGGGAACCACGACTACTGGTGGACCACCGCCGCCAAGATGACCCGTTTCTTCCAGGACAACGGCATCACCACCATTGGCATCCTCCACAACAACTGCCACGCCTACGGGGACTACGCCCTGTGCGGGACCCGGGGGTGGTTCTACGAGGAGGAGCAGTCCGGCCACAACGAGAAGGTGCTCAACCGGGAGGTGGGCCGTCTGGAGGCGTCGATGAAGGCGGCGGAGGGCAGGAAGATCCTGGCCTTCCTCCACTACCCGCCCCTGTACGCCGGGTACCGCTGCCCGGAGATCCTGCGGAAGCTGGAGGAATACGGGGTGGAGCGGTGCTTCTACGGCCACCTCCACGGCCCCACCCACAAGCGGGCCATTGAGGGGACGGTGGAGGGCGTGGGCTACGCCCTGGTGGCGGCGGACTACCTCCGCTTTGCGCCGAAAAAGATCATGGAATGAGGGAGGAGGGGCCAGCCCCTCCTCCCTCTATTTTTCACGATTTTTCCCTGAGATAGGCCTCCGCCGCCAGCAGGACCTCCTCGTCTGTGGCATAGGTGACCAGGGCCCGGGCCTCCCGGAAGGAGAACCAGCCCAGCTGGGCGATCTCCGCCTCCTGGCGGCGCTCCGTGCCCCCGGCGGGGGTGGCGGTGAAAAAGACCACGTCCTTGACGATCCCCGGCCCGGGGGAGTAGGTGACCACCCGGCGGAACCCTGTGTCGATGTCCGCCGTGAGGCCTGTCTCCTCCCATATCTCCCGCGCGGCGGTCTCTCGCTCGCTCTCCCGGCCCTCCACGTGGCCCTTGGGGAAGCTCCAGTGGCCCCCGTTGTGGCGGGCCAGAAGGTACTCCCTCCCCTCCCCTGCGGGCCGCCAGATCACCGCGCCGCAGGACTTCTCTTCCGCCGCCTTATGGAACACCCCGCCGTCGCCCCAGGTCCACACGCCGCCGTGGGCCCCCAGCTGGAAGTGGCGCTTGGCGATGCCCAGATCCACCAGGGCAAAGGACCCGCCCCCGGAGAGCCGGGCCTGGACGGCACCGTCGGGCCGGAGCTGGAAGCGGTACCCCTGCCGGTTCATGGCCGAGGGGGCCCGCTGCACGGCGGCGATGCCGGCGTCAAACCAGGCCGGCGCAGAGTCCGTCAGCAGGGCCAGCTCCCCGGCGGGCCGCAGGGGCCGGGGGGCAGGACTTCCCTCGGGAATGCCCACCGCCGCCACGCACACCAGGGTCTCCCCCGGCTCCAGCTGGGCCAGACAGGCCTCCCGGTCATAGGTCCCGCCCACCCAGCAGGTCCCCAGGCCCATGGCCGCAGCGGTGAGGACCAGCTCCTCTCCCCAGTAGCCGCACTTCTCCTCCAGATCCGGATCCTCCGCCGGACCGGCCAGCAGGAGATACTCCCGGGCCCCCTTCAGACGCCCCTGGCCCGCAAAGGGCGAGACCCGGGGACACACCAGCCGGAGATGCAGTCCGGAGCGGCGGCTGCACTCCGCCAGGGCCTTGCCCAGCTGCTCCCGCTGGACCTCCTCCAGGGGACGGGGCAGATAGGTCCGCTGGGAGCGGCGGACCCAAACAGCTTCCAACAGATTCATGGCTCCTCCTTTCCGGACGGGCCCCCAGGGCGCCGGCGCCGGATGTTTCAGCCCCTTAAAAAGGGTAAGAATCGACATTATATCCTATTTTCCACAAAGAGGGCAGGGTTGTCAAGAGAAAAACTGTGAATGTTCTGTAAAAAATGCTTGCATAAGCTGAGAGAATCTGGTAAAATACATTTATCAACTACATACTCGGAAGATGTCCGCAGGAGAGTGGAGGGATTCCCCGGGGAAGAGCTCCCACCAAAGGCGTAACTCGTCCAGGTGCCAGACGGCAGGACTGCGGGCGGACGAAATTCTGGAGAAGCCCGCTGGCGCGGGTGCCGAAGGTGCAAACGGCCGATCCCCGTAATCTCTCAGGCAAAAGGACAGAACCCGCTATATGGCCAGCCCGGGAACCGGTCTTCCTGGGGTGGCTGGGAGGCTGTTTTTCTCTGGGAGACGGGGAGACGCTCAGGCGTCTCCTCTATTTTATTCCCGGTATGTAAATAAAATTAAGGAGAGAGAGTATGGATATCTATAGCGCGATCGCTGCCGGCAACGGTTGGCTGAACGGCATTGTGTGGGGCGTTCCCGCACTGGTTCTCCTCATGGGCGCGGGCATTATCCTCACTGTGGGCCTGAAGGGCTTCCAGTTCAGGAAGTTCGGCTACGCCATGAAAAACACCATCGGCAAAATGTTTGACAAGCACGAGGCCAAGGAGGGCGAGGTCACTCCCTTCCAGGCCCTGACTACCGCGCTGGCCGCCACCGTCGGCACCGGCAACATCGCCGGCATCACCACCGCCGTGACCCTGGGCGGCGCCGGCTCTATCTTCTGGCTGTGGGTGTCCGCTCTGCTGGGCATGGCCACCAAGTACTCCGAGGTTCTCCTGAGCGTCAAGTTCCGTGAGCGCAACGCCCAGGGCGACTGGGTTGGCGGCCCCATGTACTATATCAAGAACGGCCTTGGCAAGAACTGGAAGTGGCTGGGCGTCATCTTCTGTATCTTCGGCGGCCTCGCCTCCTTCGGTATCGGCAACGCCGTGCAGGTGGGCAACATCACCGACTCCATCAACACCGCTATCCAGGCCTTTGTTCCCGCCGCCGCGGAGAGCAGGAACATGATTAACATCGTCCTGGCCATCATCCTGATGATTATCGTGGGCGTGGTCCTCATCGGCGGCATCAAGCGCATCGGCGCCGTCACCGAGAAGCTGGTGCCCGTGATGAGCGCCATCTATATCCTGGCCTGTCTGGCTGTGGTGCTCTTCAACATCGGCGAGATTCCCCGCGTGTTCGGCATGATCTTCCAGGGCGCTTTCAGTCCCGAGGCTGTCACCGGCGGCGCCGCCGGCATCGGCGTGAAGCTGTGCATCACCTGGGGCGTCAAGCGCGGCGTGTTCTCCAACGAGGCCGGTCTGGGCTCCGCTCCTATCGCCCACGCCGCCTCCTCCGAGTCCAACCCCGTCAAGCAGGGTCTCTACGGCATCTTCGAGGTGTTCATGGACACCATCGTCATCTGCACCCTGTCCGGTCTGACCATCCTGCTGGCGCTGGACGACGCCACTCTGAACTACGGCGTACAGGGCACCACCGCCCTGAACGCACAGGCCCTGGGCACCGTGTTCGGGCCCAAGATCGGCGCTCTGATTATCGCCATTGGCCTGAGCCTGTTCGCCCTGTCCACCATCCTCAGCTGGGGCCTCTACGGCACCCGCTGCTGGGAGTTCATCCTGGGCAACAAGGCCATCAAGCCCTATCAGATCATCTATACTCTGGTCATCATCATCAGCGCCACCATGGAGCTGGGTCTTGCCTGGGACATCGCCGACACCCTCAACGGTCTGATGGCAATCCCCAACCTGATCGGTATTATTGTACTGTGCCCTGTGGTCTTCAAGCTGACGAACGAATACTTCTCCGGCAAAAAGAACCTGCGCAAGTAAGCTTTTCTCCCTCCCCTTTCACGGGCGGGAGCTGCGGGACCGGCCCCAGCTCCCGCCCCAAGGGCAGACAGGAAACGGCCCGTTCGGATTTTGTCCGAACGGGCCGTTTCCCGCTATGATTGATGGAGGAAAGAAAACAGCAGATCAAGGGACTTGAAGCGGAGGACCGTACCATCCTCCTCCCAGCAGACGCCGCCGGAGGTGTCCTCGGCAACGGGGGCGGTGGTGAGCTGCTGGGCAATGGGGGAGAAGAGCACGCCCCACCACATGGGCGTAGTAGAGAGCAGCATGGCGCAGAAGCCGATGAGCGCGGAGAGGAGAAGCTTATTTCTCAATTTCATAAAAAACACCGTCCAAACTGGAATGTCTGTATCCAGTATGGACGGTGTTCTGGTGTTTTATACCAATTTTCTGAAAAAGATGGGAAGAAATAAAAGATGGACTAAAAGTTTTTCTTTTTGCTTCTTTTTCTTTTTTCAAAAAGAAAAAGAAGAAGAGACATCCTCCCTGGCCACGGGCCGGCACAGGAACACCTCCTGGCAGGACCCCGCCAGGGCCTCCGCCGCCTGCCGGGCGGGCTCCTCATCCCGGAAGAGCCCGAACACCGAGGGGCCGCTGCCGGTCATGGAGGCGGCCATGGCCCCCCGCTCCAGGAGCGCGCCCTTGAGCTCGAACACCTGGGAGTACCGGGCGGGCAGCACGTCCTCGAATACGTTGTAGAATCGATGGGCGGCAGCCTCCAGATCCCCCTGCTCCAGGGCGGAGAGGAGAGCGGCGGTGTATGGGTGGCAGCGCAGCCGCTTGCTCCGCACCAGTCCAAAGAGCTCCGGCGTGGACACGGAGCAGGCGGGCTTGCACACCACCAGGAAGCAGGGCGGCAGGGGCGGCAGATCCGTGAGAATCTCGCCCCGGCCCTCGGCCAGGACCGTGCCGCCCCGGACGCAGTAGGGCACGTCGCTGCCCACCAGCGCACCGATCTCCTCCAGCTCCTTCTGGGGCATGTCCGGGGCGCAGAGGCGGCGGAGGGTCCGCAGTACGGCCGCGCCGTCGCTGCTGCCGCCGGCCATGCCGGCGCAGACGGGAATTTTTTTGCGGATGTCGATGGCGAGGCCTGGGGCGCACTGGCCGGTGGCCTGGAAAAACCGGGCCGCCGCCTTGCCGGCGATGTTGCCGTCCCCCCTGGGCAGGAAGGGGAGGTCTGTGGTCAGGGTCAGGCCGGGGGTCTCCCGGGTGGAGACGGTCACCACGTCGTGCAGATCAATGGACTGCATCACCATGCGCATGTTGTGGTAGCCGTCCTCGCGCTTGCCCAAAATGTCCAGGGTCAGGTTCAGTTTTGCAAACGCGGGTTCTGTGTGTGTCATGGAAGCCTCCGTTTTTTAGTAAATATACTTTTTCTTAAAAGAAAAAGTATCAAAAAGAATTTTAGAGATGGTTTTCGGACTGCGTGTACATATTGGGGCGGTCTACAGCCACTCCCCGCAGTAGGGACAGCGCAGCCCGGTATGCTGTTTCAGCTGCTTGCGGCAATGGGGACAGCGGTAGAGCGCGAACCGCACCAGGACCGACAGGACAAAGGACAACAGCCCGATGTACAGCGCCGGTATAATCCGCAGAGATGCGCCCAGGGTCACAAGGATAAGCGCCAGCAGGCCGAACACGAACATCAGCAGCCGCACCTGTCCCAGCGTCAGCTTCATGGACGCGGCTCCTTCTCCTCGCTCCGCCCCGCCAGATAGTCCAGGGACACGCCAAAGTGGTCCGCAAGGGCGATGAAGTTTTCGAGATTAGGTAGGTTTGCGCCATACTCAAATTTTTGATAATGCTGGGGACCAACCCCAATACCTTGAGCAACTTGCGCTTGGGTCTCGCCGCGCTCTGTGCGCAACAAACGAAGTCTTTTTTTAAGAAATTCTCTTAATTCCATATTATCCTCTTGACGCATCAAAGTTTGTTTGTTATGATGTAGTAGGAACGCACCAAGATTTCTGCGTATCCTATCACAAGAAAGGAAAAAAAGCAATGACCAATCTCAATTCTATGGCCGCCGCTCCTCCTCGCTCCGTCCGGCCAACTCATCCAGTGATACGCCGAAGTGGTCCGCAAGGGCGAAGAAAAGCTCTATGCCAGGAAGGTTTTCACCTAATTCAAGACTCTGATAAAACCTTGGAGAAACGCCCAGTGCTTTTGCTGCTTGTACTTGTGTTTCCCCGCTTTTCTGCCGCAATTCACGCAGTTTATTTTTGAAAAAAAGTCTATAATCCATTATATCCTCTTGACACGCTGGATACTGCGTGCTATAATAGGATACGCAATATCCTGCGTTTAATATTATCACAAGAAAGGAAAAAAAGCAATGACGGATTTTACGCGCTGGCTGTATGCCGAGTACATTAAACCGCAATTAGAGGAAAGGGACGCCACAGGCTATGAGGCATCCCTTTCCCTGATGGAAACCACGTTGGACGAGAGGCTGCGGAAGGAGTACGCCCGGACGCTGGAGTTCTATGCCGGCAACGCGTTCCTTCTGGGCCTGCGCACGGGCGCGGGTCTGCGCGAGGCCATCGAAAACCCCCTCTAAAGTTCTTTTTTGATTCTTTTTTCTTTCAAGAAAAAAGAATGATTACTTGATCTTCCGTCCCTCCACGTAGTAGCGTTTGTCCTCCGCGTGACCCATGGAGAAGGTCTTGCGGGGCAGCACGCCGTCGGCGATGACGGTTTTGAACAGCTGGTCCTTGCCCATGGCGGGGAGCTTGAAGCCGATGTTGCCGGGCTTTGCGCCCAGATCGTCGGTGACCTTGTCGCCGTGGATGTAGTCCACCTCGCCGCCGTTCTCCTTGAGGTACGCGTCCAGGAAGTTCTGGAGGGTGCCCACGGCCAGCTGGACCCTGGGGTTGGGGACGTTGAGATAGCCGGAGCCGCCGGCCCAGGTGTAGGCGATGGTGTGGCCCACGCCCTGGCCGTCCCGGGCGGTGGGGTAGAACTCCTTGAAGGCGGCCAGCAGCTTCTCCGGGTCCACGCCGAAGACCACCCGGTGGATGGCCTCAAAGCGGAGGGACTCGTCGTGGAGGTTCTCGATCTCCACCAGGGCGTACCGGGCGGGGAGGCTCTCCCACTGGTCCTGGGGGGTGACCTTCTTGAGGTTCTCATAGCAGGTCTTGGCGGTGGCCAGGGAGTGGTTGCCGTCGCCTACGGCGAAGACCAGGGGAGGCACGCCGGACACGCCGTACTTCTCCCGCATGGCGTCGTCGCTGGCCAGATTGGCCAGGGCATCGGCCAGGACCTCCGTCTGGGCCTGGGAGAGCTTCCAGCCCCGGAGGTGGCCGCCCTTCATCATCAGCTCAAAGTCATACACCTGCTCCATGGAGCCGGCGGCGGCCCGGATGGGCTCAATGCAGGTCTTCTTGGGGTCGTCAATGAGGAGCATCACGTGGGGCAGCTCGATGGGCGCGTCCTTGCGGACCCGGACTCTGGGGGGGATGCGCTCCAGGACCGTGCCCTCGGTGGCCCGGATGAGGGAGCCGGAGCCGGGGGTGTAGTCGTACTTCTCCAGGTCCACCGCCGCCACCAGGCCGGGGCGCACCTGGCCGTCGGACTGGGTGCGCTCGATGTAGATGATGGAATCGGGGTAGGTCTGGAAGATGTCCCGGGCCAGATAGTCCTCCATGGAGCGGTTGATGTTGGCGATGTGCTCGTCCACGTTGGGTTCGTTCAGCTTGCTCTCGGGCAGGATCAGGCGCAGGGCGCTGGGGGCGTCGCCGGCGATGCGGTCCACCTCCTCCCAGTACTCGGGCTGGGAGGTGAACTGGTCGCAGGCCACCACCGCCCAGCGGGTCATGTCGCAGTCCTTGGGCAACAGGATGTCCGCAGGCTTCATGCCCACGCTCTTGAGCTTCTCTTTCATGGTTTTCTCCTCCATCTTTTATATTATTCTAAATTGCTTTTCTTTCAAACAGCATGTCCAGCAGGTCCCAGCCGTTCTCCACAAAGGGCCCCGCCTCCCCGGCCTCCTCGTCGTAGGAGCGGCCCGCGCCGGTATCCCGGCGGCTGTCGAAGAGCAGGAAGGGCACCGGGCCGCCGCTGTGGCCCCGGGTGGAGGTGAGGGTCTTGTGGTCGCTGAGAAGGAGGACCCGGTAGTCTATGCCCGCCTTGTCCAGGCGCTCCACCAGCGGGGCGGTCAGGCGGCTGTCCAGCCACTCAATGGCCTGCATCTTCCCGGGCAGATCCCCGTTGTGGGTACATTCGTCAGGGGCCTCCAGGTGGAGGCACACGAAGTCGTACTGGTTCAGCTTCTCCCAGGCGGCCTCCAGCTTGCCGGAGAAATTGGTGTCCAGCTCGCCGGTGGCGCCCTCCACCTCCACCATCTCCAGGCCCCGGAGGGCCCCGATGCCGTGGCAGAGGGGCACGGCGCTGACCACCGCGCCGTCCAGGCCGTACTGCTCCCGGAAGGAGGGCAGCGCCACCGCCGTGCCCTCGGCCCAGAACCAGATGCCGTTGGCGGGCAGCCTGCCTGCGGCCCGGCGCTTCTCGGAGACCGGGTGGCGGTCCAGGATCTGGTGGGCCAGGGTCATGAGGCGGGCAAAGACCTCCGCCCGGTCGTTTCCTGTGGGGAAGTAGGGCCCCGCAGGTTCCCCCAGGTGGTCGTGGGGCGGGGTGAAGCGGATGCCGGAGAGGTCGCTCTGGTGCTGCACAGCCAGCTGGCGGAAGGCGGGGAAGGTGTGGAGCTCCATCCGGGCCTCCTCCAGAGCCCGGGCGAAGCGGGGGTCCTCCAGCAGCGCCGCAGCGGCGGCCAGGGCGGAATCTCCGTCAATGGAGCCGGCGCTGTGGGAGAGGATCCGCTTCTCCGCCAGGGGCATGTCCCCGTCCTCGAAGGAGACAAGGTTGCAGCGGAAGGCCGCGTCGCCGGGGGCCATGGGGATGCCGACAGCGGCGGCCTCCATGGGGGACCGGCCGGTGAAATAGCGCCGGGGGTCGCAGCCGAAGATGGACAGGATGGCGGTCTCGCTGCCGGCGGCCAGAGGCGGCGGGCAGTTGATGACGCTGCCCACCACCCCCCGGGCGGCCAGCCGGTCAATGGCCGGGATCGAGGCGGCCTGGAGGGGGGTCCTGTTTCCAAGCTGGGGGACCGGGTCGTCGGCCATGCCATCCCCGATCACAAGCAGATATTTCACTGAAATGCCTCCTTCGCACAGATTTTTTTCATTATACCTTCTTTTCAAAAAATTTTCAATGACAATCGCGCTCTTTTCTCCGGGATTTTTTGTCTCCCGGGGCCCGTCGGCGGCATCGTCCGCCGATTCTTTTTGGGGCAATTGCAAAAATCTGTGCCAGCCTATGGAAACTCTGGCGGAAAAGGTATATACTAGGCATAATACTCTGTCACAGAAAGAAAAGGAGAAACCGGAATATGACACGACAGATGCTCATGGACAATGTGTATCTCACCCATATCCCGTCGGACAAGTTCAAGACCAGCTACTTCAGCGCCCAGATGGCGGCCCCCCTGCGCGCCGGCACGGCGGGGCGCAACGCCCTGCTGGTCAACGTCCTGGGCCGTGGCACCGCCCGGCTGCCGGATATGGCGGCCCTGGGCCGGGAGCTGGACATGCTCTACGGGGCCCGGCTGGGCCCCCAGCTGCGCAGGATGGGGGAGAACCAGGTCTTTGGCTTCACCGCCAGCTGCGTGGAGGACCGCTTCCTGCCCCCGGGGGAGGCGCTGCTGGAGAAGACGGCGGAGCTCATGGGGGACATGTTCTGCGCCCCCGCCCTTCAGGAGGGCCGGCTGCGGAGGGACTACGCGGACAGCGAGCGGGCCAATCTCATCGACGAGATCCACAGCATTGTCAACGATAAGCGGGTTTACGCCGCCCGCCGCCTGCTGGAGGAGATGTGCGCCGGGGAGCCCTACGCCGTGCGCCTGCTGGGGTCCGCGGAGGACATGGAGCGCATCACCCTGGAGGAGCTGGACGCCCACTACCGCTCCATGCTGCCCCAGGGGCGGCTGGAGCTCTTCTACTGCGGCTCCGCGCCGGAGGAGCGGGTGGCCGGGGCCTTTGCCGGGGCCTTTGCCCGCCTGCCCAGGGAGGGACTTCTGGAGCCCGCCCCCACCACCCGGCGGCCCGTCCGCCCGGAGCCCCTGGTGGTGACGGAGGAGATGGACGTGTCCCAGGGCAAGCTGGGCATGGGCTTTCGCACCCAGTGCCCGGACGTGCCCGCCAACCTGATGCTGGACGCCATGTTCGGCGGCACCAGCACCTCCAAGCTCTTCCTGAACGTGCGGGAGAAGCTGAGCCTGTGCTACTACGCCGGCAGCAGCTACCACCGCCTCAAGGGGCTGGTCACCGTGTCCTCGGGCATCGAGTGTGGGAACTATGACCGGGCGGTAGCCGAGATCACCGCCCAGCTGGAGGCCCTGAAGGCGGGGGACTGGGAGGACTGGGAGCTCCAGGGGGCCCGCAGCTCCCTCCTCAACAGCCTCCGCTCCATCGAGGACTCCGCCGGGGCCCTGGAGGACTTTATCATGGGCCAGACCATCAGCGGCGCCGGGGACACCATCGAGGGCCTGATGAAGGACATCAGCTCCGTCACCGGGGAGCAGATCCAGGCGGCGGCCCAGGCCCTGGAGCTGGACACCATCTATTTTCTCAAGGGAAAGGAGGCCTGACGATGATCGTCAAGGAGTACCCCCGGCTGGGGGAGAAGGTCTTTCGCCAAAGGCTGAAAAACGGCCTGGAGGTCATTGTGGTCAGCAAGCCGCGCCACGCCAAGCAGTACGCCTTTTTTGCCACCCGGTACGGGGGCATGGACCTGCGCTTTCAGGTCAACGGGGTCTGGCAGGACACCCCCGCCGGCATTGCCCACTATCTGGAGCACAAGATGTTCGACACCGAGGAGGGCAACGCCCTCCAGGAGCTGGCCAAGAACGGCGCGTCGGAGAACGCCTTCACCAGCTGCTCCATGACCGCCTACTACCTCACCTGTACGGAGAAGTTCTATGAGAACCTCCGCATCCTCCTCAGCTTTGTCTCCGTGCCCTACTTCACCCAGGAGAGCGTGGAGAAGGAGCAGGGCATCATCGCCCAGGAGATCCGCATGGTGGAGGACGATCCGGACTGGCGGGTGTACGCCAACCTGATGGAGTGCCTCTACCAGGAGAGCCCTGTGCGCTTCCCTGTGGCGGGGACGGTGGAGAGCATCCGGCAGATCACCCCCCAGACCCTCTACGACTGCCACCGGGCCTTCTACACCCCCTCCAACATGGTGCTGGTCTGCGTGGGGGACGTGGACCCGGAGCGGGTGGCCGCCGAGGCGGAGGCCATTCTGCCCGGGGAGGCCGGGGAGGCCGTGGCCCGGGACTACGGCGGCCAGGAGGGCCGGACCCCGGCCCAGCGGGAGAGGTGGGAGACCATGGAGGTGTCCATGCCCATGTTCCTGGCCGGCTTCAAGTGCCTGCCCCAGGAGCAGGGGGAGGCCCGGCTCCGACAGTCCATCACCGGGGCCATGGCCTGCGACGTTCTCTTCGGCGAGAGCAGCCCCCTCTACACCCGGCTCTATGAGGAGGGGGCCATCAACGGCAGCCTGGGGGGCAACCTGGATCAGGTGCCCGGGGCGGCGTACCTCTTCGTGGGGGGCGACGCCAAGGACCCGGCCTATGTGACCGGGGAGATCGTCCGGCAGGCGGAGCGTCTGGCCCGGGAGGGGATTGGCGAGGCGTTCTACCAGCAGATCCGCCGCTCCGCCTACGGCTCCATGATCCGGGGGCTGAACTCCTTTGAGGGCATCGCCATCGGCATGACCAACGGCCGCTTCGGGGGCTATGACTACTACCGCTTCCCAGAGGTCTTTGACGCCATCACCAAGGCGGATGTGGAGGCCTTCCTGCGGGAGAACGTCACCGGGGACTGCGCCGCCCTCTCCGCCATCCGGCCGGGGGCGTAGCGCCGCATAAGGAGGTATTGACAGCTATGTACGAATACGCCAGGACCGACATGCCCATCAGCTTCCCCGGGCTCTTTGGGGACTGGTCCGTAAACCCGGATCCGGTGGCCATCCCCATCGGCAACGGCATCCGCTGGTACGGGATCATCATCTGCACGGGGCTGATTCTGGCCATCCTGTTCTGCTGCCGGCAGAGCAAGAGGTATGGCATCACCGAGGACAACATCTACGACATGATGATCTGGCAGATCCCCCTGTGCATCCTGGGGGCCAGACTCTACTATGTGATCTTCTACCTGGACCTGTTCCGAAACGCGGACGGCAGCCTGAACCCGGGCCGGATGATCGCCATCTGGGACGGGGGGCTGGCCATCTACGGGGCCATCATCACGGCCTATCTTGTTCTCCACGTCTTCTGCCGGAAAAAGAAGATCCCCTTCGGCGCCTTCGCGGACCTGGGGGTCATGGGCCTGCTCATCGGTCAGGCCGTGGGCCGGTGGGGGAACTTCGTCAACCGGGAGGCCTTCGGCGGGGAGACTGCCCTGCCCTGGCGGATGCGGGTGTGGGTGACGGCCTCGGAGTATATCGAGGTCCACCCCACGTTCCTCTACGAGAGCCTGTGGAATCTGATCGGGCTGGCGCTGATCGTGTTCGTCATCGCCAAGCGCCGGAGCTTTGACGGGGAGAACGCCTGCTTCTACTTCATCTGGTACGGCCTGGGCCGGGCCTGGATCGAGGGCCTGCGCACCGACACCCTCAAGCTCTTCGGCTGGGAGCTCTTCGGCCAGCCCATCCGGGTCAGCCAGCTGCTGAGCGTGGCGCTGGCCGCGGCGGCCCTGGGGGTGCTGATCGTGAACAAGCGCCGCCCCCGGGGCCGGGAGGCCCTGTACGTCCATCGGAAGGCGGCCATGGAGGCCGCGGAGCCCATTCAGGAACAGGAGGACACAGCGCAGTGAAAAAAGGCATTCTATACGGCGTGGGCGTGGGCCCCGGGGACCCGGAACTGCTGACCATCAAGGCCCACCGCATTCTCTCCCAGGCGGACGTGATCGCCGTGCCCGACAAGGGCGCGGGGGAGAAGACCGCCATGCAGATCGTGGGGGAGCTCATCGAGGGCAAGACCATCCTCCCCTGCTCCACCCCCATGGTCCGGGACCCGGCGGCCCTGGAGCGGGCCCATGACCGGATCGCCGCCGATATCGCCGCCCTGCTGGAGGAGGGAAAGACGGTGGCCTACATCACCCTGGGGGACCCCTCGGTCTACTCCACCTACCTGTACATCCACCGCCGGGCGCTGGCCATGGGCTATGAGGCCCGGCTGATCCCCGGGGTGCCCTCCTTCTGCGCAGTGGCGGCGGCCCTGGGGACCGGGCTGTGCGAGGGCAGCGACAGGCTGCTGATCGTCCCCGCCTCCCACCGGGACGTGGCCGACTGTCTGGCCGTGGACGCCAATCTGGTGTTCATGAAGGCCGGGCGGGAGCTGGGCGCGCTGCGGCAGAAGCTGGAGGAGGCGTCCCTTCTGGAGGGCGCGGCCATGGTGGAGAACTGCGGCATGGAGGGGGAGCGGGTGTTTCCCCGGTTTGCCGACGCGCCGGCGGACAGCGGGTACTTCTCCGTGGTGGTGGTGAAGCGGGATGGGCAATAGCCGGTTCCCCCTGTTCGTTGATCTCACCGGCCGGCGGGCCGTGGTGGTGGGCGGCGGGCCAGTGGGCCTGCGCCGGGCGGAGGTGCTGTGCCGGTTCGGCGCGGAGGTGACCGTCATCTCCCCCCGGCTGGCCGGCCCCCTGGCGGGGGCGGCCCACCTCCCCCGGACCTACCGGGACGGGGATCTGGCCGGCGTCTTCCTGACGGTGGCCGCCACGGACGACGGAGCGGTGAACGCCGCCGTGGGCCGGGAGGCCCGGCGGGAGGGGGTTCTCTTCAACCGCTCGGACTGTCCGGCGGACTGCGATTTCTTCTTCCCCGCCATCTGCGAGGGCGCGGGGCTGGTGGCGGGGGTTGTGGGGGACGGCACGGACCACCGCAGAACCGCCCAGGCCGCCAGACGGATACGGGAAGTGCTCTGAAAAAATCTAAAAAGTTTTTCTTTTGATCCTTTTCTTTGTTCACAAAGAAAAGGATAGCCACAAACGAAGGAGGACCACATGAAGCTTCGCGTAGGCAGCCGGGAGAGCCGGCTGGCGGTGGCCCAGTCGGAGCTGGTGATGGCGGAGATCGCCCGGGCCCACCCGGACGTTCAGCTGGAGCTGGTAACCATGAAGACCACTGGCGATATCATTCTGGACCGAACCCTGGACAAGATCGGCGGCAAGGGCCTCTTTGTCCAGGAGCTGGAGGCCGCCCTCCGGGCGGGATGGGTAGATCTGGCGGTCCACAGCTGCAAGGATCTGCCCATGGACCTGCCGGAGGACCTGCCCCTGGCGGCCTTCTCCCGGCGGGAGGACCCCCGGGACGCGCTGGTGCTCCCACTGGGGGCGGACGCCCTGGATCCGGACAGGCCCATCGGCTGCTCCTCCGCCCGGCGGCGGCTCCAGCTGCAAAAGCTCTTCCCCGGCGTGGAGGTCCGGCCCGTCCGGGGCAACGTGCTCACCCGGCTGCGAAAGCTGGATGAGGGGGAATTCGGGGCCCTGGCGCTGGCGGCGGCCGGACTGAAGCGGCTGGGCCTGGAGGGGCGCATCTGCCGCCTGTTCTCTCCCGAGGAGCTGCTGCCCGCGGCGGGCCAGGGCATTCTGGCGGTCCAGCGCCGCCGGGAGCTGGACCCGGCCCTCTTTGACTGTCTCCGGGACCGGGAGGCCACCCTCTGCGCCCTGGCGGAGCGGGCCTTTGTCCGGGAGCTGGACGGGGGCTGCTCCTCCCCCACGGCGGCCCACGCCGTCGTCTCCGGGGAGCGCATCCATATTGCCGGCCTCTATGTGGACGGCAGCGAGACCATGTACACAGCCAACGCGGAGGGTCCGGCGGACCAGGGGGAGGCCCTGGCCCGCCGTCTGGCCCGGGAATTGAAGGAGGGACGGCCATGACGGCAGGCAGAGTAACGCTGGTGGGCGCGGGCCCCGGGGACCCGGAGCTGCTGACCATCAAGGGGCTGCGGGCCCTGGAGCAGGCGGACGTGGTGGTGTATGACCGGCTGGTGAGCCCGGCGGTGCTGGAGCGGATCCCGGCGGGGGCCCAGACCATCGACGTGGGCAAGGAGGCCTCCCGCCACCCGGTCCCCCAGCACCGGATCAACCAGATCCTGGCGGAGGAGGCTCAGAAGGGCCACAACGTGGTGCGGCTGAAGGGCGGGGACCCCTTCGTCTTCGGCCGGGGGGGCGAGGAGCTGGAGCATCTGGCCCGGCAGGGGGTGGACTTCCGGGAGATCCCCGGCGTGACCTCCGCCATCGCGGCGGCGGCCTACGGCGGCATCCCGGTGACCCACAGGGACTACGCCTCCTCCCTCCACATCATCACCGGCCACGCCCGGGAGGGGGAGCCCCTGAGAATCGACTTTGAGGCCCTGGTCCGGACCAGGGGGACCCTGGTGTTCCTCATGGGCGTGACCGCCATGCCGGCCATTGTGGCGGGGCTGCTGGCGGCGGGCATGGACGGGGCCACCCCCGCCGCCATGGTGGAGAACGGCACCCTGCCCGGCCAGCGCCGGTGCGCCGCCGCCCTGGAGAGCCTGCCGGAGCGGGCCGCCGCCACGGGCATCCGCAGCCCGGCCCTGCTGGTGGTGGGCGGCGTGTGCGCCCTGGCGGAGGAGCTGTGCTGGTTTGACCGGCTGCCCCTGCGGGGGAAGCGGATCCTGGTCACCCGCCCCAGGGACCGGGCCGGGACCCTGACGGGCCGCCTGCGGGAGCTGGGGGCGGAGGTCACGTCCTGGCCCTGCGTCGAGACCGCCCCCATCCTCCCCTGCCCGGCCATGGAGGCTACGCTGGAGGACCTGTCCGCCTACCAGTGGCTGGCCTTCACCAGCCCCGCCGGGGTGGATGCCTTCTGGCAGGGCCTGCGGAGCCTGGGGCGGGACGCCCGGCATCTGGCCCCGCTCCGGCTGGCCGCCGTGGGTCCGGCCACGGCCAGGGCCCTCTCCGGCCACGGCCTGGAGGCCGATCTGGTGCCGGAGCGCTGCGACGGTGCCCACCTGGGGGAGGCGCTGGCCGCCGCTGGGGGCAGGGTTCTGCTGCTCCGGGCGGAGGAGGGGGCCCCCGGCATTGCCGAGGCTCTGGCCCGGCACGGCGCGGCCTTTGACGACATCCCGGTCTACCGCACCGTCTGCAACACCGCCCGCTCCCAGGAGCTGCGCCGGGAACTGGAGGAGGGACGCTTCGATTTCATCGCCTTTACCTCCGCCTCCACGGTCCGGGGCCTGATGGCCGCCCTGGGGCCGGACGCGGATTTCAGCCGAACCCTGGGCCTGTGCATCGGGGAGCAGACCGCCGGGGAGGCCCGCCGGCACGGCATCCCGGTGCGGGTGGCGGAGCGGGCCTCCATGGACGCTCTGACGGAGCTGGCAATCAACCTGACAAACGGAGGAAAATAACATGGAGCTTATCAACCGCCCCCGCCGTCTCCGGCGGACGGAGGAGGTCCGCCGCCTGTGCCGGGAGACCCGGCTCAGCCCGGACGCCCTGATCTACCCCATCTTTGTGGACGAGACCCTGTCCGGCGTGCGTCCCATCGCCAGCCTGCCGGGCCAGAACCACTACGGCCTGGACAGCGTGTGTAAGGCTGTGGAGGAATGTCTGGCCCACGGCGTGACCCACGCCATCCTCTTCGGCCTGCCGGCGGAGAAGGACGGCTGCGGCTCCTTCGCCTGGGCGGAGCAGGGCGTGGTCCAAGAGGCCGTCCGGGCCATCAAGGCGAGGTATCCGGACTTCTACGTCATCACCGACGTGTGCATGTGCGAGTATACGGACCACGGCCACTGCGGTATCCTCTGCGGCCAGGAGGTGGACAACGACAAGACTCTGGACTGTCTGGCCAGGATCGCCGTCAGCCACGTCCGGGCCGGGGCGGACATGGTGGCCCCCTCGGACATGATGGACGGCCGCATCGCCTCCCTGCGGTCCGCCCTGGACGCGAACGGCTTCCAGACCACCCCCATCATGGCCTACTCCGCCAAGTACGCCTCCGCCTTCTACGGCCCCTTCCGGGAGGCCGCCGGGTCCGCCCCCGCCTTTGGGGACCGCCGGGGCTACCAGATGGACCCCCACAACAGCCGGGAGGCCCTGCGGGAGTGCGCCCTGGACGCATCGGAGGGCGCGGACATCCTCATGGTCAAGCCCGCCCTGTGCTACCTGGATGTGCTCCGGTCCTGCGCGGAGGCCTTTGATCTGCCCATGTGCGCCTACTCGGTGTCCGGAGAGTACGCCATGATAAAGTCCGCCGCCGCGGCCGGGCTGGTGGACGAGAGGCGGATCATGTGCGAGACCGCCCTGGCGGTCTTCCGGGCCGGGGCCAACATGCTCATCACCTACTACGCCAAGGAACTGGCGGACGCCATCCGCCAGGGGGAGATCGGATAGATGGAAAACGTGTATCAGGAGATTCAGGCCCAGGCCCGCACTGCGGCGGAGGAGCTGCTGGCGGCATCGGGGCTCCGGCCGGGGGATTTGTTCGTGGTGGGGTGCTCCTCCTCGGAGATCACCGGCGGGCAGATCGGCAAGGCCTCCAGCCTGGAGACCGCCCAGGCGGTGTTCCAGGGGATCTACCCGGTTCTGGAGGAGCGTGGGATCTTCCTGGCCGCCCAGTGCTGCGAGCACCTGAACCGGGCGCTGATCCTGGAGGCGGAGGGCGCGGAGCGATACGGCTATGACCCGGTCAGCGTCCGCCCCCAGCCCAAGGCGGGCGGCTCCTTCGCCACCGCCGCCTGGGAGGCCTTCCGGCATCCGGTGGCAGTGGAGCACATCCGGGCCCACGGGGGCATGGACATCGGCGGCACCCTCATCGGGATGCACCTGCGGGACGTGGCGGTGCCGGTGCGGCTGAGCCTGGACCACATCGGTCAGGCCCTTCTCCTCTGCGCCCGGACCCGGCCCAAGTTCATCGGCGGCAGCCGGGCCTGCTACGAGGGGGAGAGCCGCTAGCTTCCAGAAAAACGCCGTTGCCCCCAGGGCAGGGCTGTGCTATAATGGCGTAAGAAACGGCGAGAGGAGGGCGAATATGGCCCCCAAAGCGCTCTTCACCGCGTCCACCTATTCCCACATCGTCAACTTTCACCTTCCCTACCTGCAATGGTTTCAGCAGCAGGGCTGGGAGGTCCATGCCGCCTGCGGCGGTGCGCCCCAGGAGCTCCCCTTTGCGGACAGGGTCATCCACCTGCCTCTGGAGAAATCCATGGGCTCGCCGAAAAATTTTCAGGCAGCGGCTCTGCTGCGGAGGCTCATCCGCCAGGAGGGCTATGACTTCGTCAGCACCCACACCGCCCTGGCCGCCTTCTTCACCCGGCTGGCCCTGGCGGGACTGGGGGCGCGTCCGGCGGTGGCCAACATGGTCCACGGCTACCTCTTTGACCAGGACACGCCGGCCCTGAAGCGCCAGCTGCTTCTGGCGGCGGAACGGATGACCGCGCCTCAGACGGATCTGCTGCTGACTATGAACCAATGGGACTATGAGGCGGCGCAGAAATACCGATTGGGCCGCAGCGTGGTACATATTCCCGGCGTAGGCGTGGATTTCTCCCAATTTGACCGGCTGCCGGAGACCCTCCGCCAGGACATGCGGGAGGAGTACGGCTTCTCCCCGGAGACCTTTGTGCTGATCTACGGGGCGGAGTTCTCCAAACGCAAGAGCCAGGAGACCCTCATCCGGGCCATGGCGCTGCTGCCGGAGGACATTGCGCTGATCCTGGCCGGGGACGGCGCATTGCGCCCGGCGTGTCAGGCCCTGGCGTCGGAGCTGGGGCTGGAGGCGCGGATCCTCTTCCCCGGCCATATCCGGGACATGGGCCGGTGGTACGCCATGGCGGACGCGGCGGTGTCCGCCAGCCGGAGCGAGGGGCTGCCCTTCAACATCATGGAGGCCATGTACGCAGGGCTTCCGCTGGCGGCCAGCGCGGTCAAGGGCCACGTGGACCTGATCCGGGACGGCGAGACGGGCCTCCTGTTCCCCTACGGGGACGCGGCGGCCTGTGCCGCCGCCATCCGGCGGCTGCGGGAGGACTCCCAGCTGCGGCAGGATCTGGCTGGCCGGGCCAGGGAGAAGGTCCTGGAGTACCGCCTGAACCGGGTGTTTCCTCTGGTCGTGGAGCAGTACGGCGCGCTCTTGCCGGAGCGGGCCGCAGTAGGGTAGAGGGTATTTTTTCGCGCAAAACGGCGTTATGTTTACCACATTGTCATAAAACTGTTTATCAGAACGGATTTGCTGTGTTTAGCGGCAAATCCGTTTCTTTTTTGTTCTGCCCAGAATCCAAATATGAACATTCTGTGAAAACGCTACCAGCGTGCTACCAAGGTTTCC
>CANAZG010000025.1 GCA_947365965.1 uncultured Clostridia bacterium | reverse complement strand
CGGCCACAGCGCCCACCGGAGGAGCGGACATCATGGATATCAATACGGAAAAGAGCATGGAGCTGCGCAAGACCCTGCGCCAGTTCGTGCAGACCAACCCGGAGCTTGCCGCGCAGATGCTGAAGACCTGGCTGAGAGGAGAGGAGGATGGCAATGGCTGAGATGGCAAAAGCTGAGCTTACTCCCTCCCAGAAGGCGGCGGCGGTCATCGTCTCCCTGGGCGCGGAGAAGGCGTCCCTGCTCTACCAGTTCATGGACGCGTCGGATCTGGAGATCCTCACCCTGGAGGTGGCCCGCCTTGGGCTGCTGGACGCGGCCCAGACCGAGGCCGTGCTCACGGAGTTCTATCAGGCCTGCCTGACCAACAAGGCGGTCACCGAGGGCGGACTGGAGTACGCCCGGACCGTCCTGGAGAAGGCTTTCGGCCAGCAGACCGCTCTGGCTCTGCTGGAGAAGGTGACCAAGAGCCTGAAGAACCGGGAGTTCGCCTTCCTGGACAAGGCGGACATCAAGAGCCTGTACTCCGCCCTGCAGAACGAGCGGCCCCAGACCATGGCCCTGGTTCTGGCCTACGTGGACCCGGACAAGGCGGCGGGCGTTATCGAGCAGCTGCCGCCTGACCGGCAGGTCAAGGTGGTGGAGGCCATCGCCACCATGGAGAGCGCCAGCCCGACGGCCATCAAGATCGTGGAGGCGGACATGGAGCGCAAGTTCTCCAACATCACCACCTCCAGCAGCGTGAAGGTGGGCGGCATCGACTACGTGGCCGGCATCATGAACAACCTGGACCGCTCCAGCGAGAAGAGCATCTTCGATCTGCTCAGCGTGAACAACGAGGAGCTGGCCGACGAGATCCGCAAGCGCATGTTCGTATTCGAGGACATCGTCACCATGGACGACCGCTCCGTGCAGCGGGTGCTGCGGGACTGCGACCCCAGGGATCTGGTGCTCTCCCTCAAGACGGCCAACACCGAGGTGGCCAACAAGCTCTTTGGCAACATGTCCGCCCGTATGGCGGAGACCATCCGGGACGACCTGGAAATTACGACCAATGTCCGCATGAAGGACGTGGAGGACGCCCAGCAGAGAATCGTGGGCATCATCCGGGATTTGGAGGAGAGAAACGAGATTGTAATCCTGAAGGGCGGAAAGGACGATATCATTGCGTAACATTCTCAAGGGGTTCCTCAATCCCCAGGCGGAGGAGTACATATTTCCCGAAGCCGATACCATTGAAATGGAGGCCCCGCCCGCGCCCGGCGACCAGCCTGGGGAGGAACCCGCTGGAGAGGAGGCCGGCTTCGACTACACAGAGCCGGCCGAGGACGGACTGGAGGAGGAGCTTGAGCCCCCCCCTCCGGCTCCGGAGGAGGAGGACGACGACGCGCCCAGTCAGTCCAGCTCCGGCGGCGTGGTGCAGTACGCCCAGCTCCAGGCCGAGCTGATCTTGAAGCAGGCCCGGGAGGAGGCGGAGACGCTGGTGGAGCAGGCCCGGGCCAACGCCAAGGCGGAGCAGGAGCAGATCCGGGCGGGCGCCCGGGACGAGGGCTACCGCGTGGGCTACGCCGAGGGCACCGCCAAGGCCATGGAGGACGCGGCCCGGGACCGGGAGGCCACCGCGGCCCGGCTGGAGCAGGAGGTGCAGGCCTATCTGGAGAAGGCAGACATGGCCCGGGAGGAGATGCTCCTCCAGTCCAGAGAGGAGCTGCTGGACCTGTGTCTGGCAGTTGCGGAGAAGGTGGTGCGGGTGAGCCTGCGCAGCAGCAGGGACGTGGTGGTGCGCATGATCCAGGCCGCCACGGAGCGCCTCAAGCGGCAGGAGTGGGTCCACATCTACATCTCCGGGTGCGACGCCAAGGGGGCTGCCCAGATCTCCCCCGCCCTCACCACGGCCCTGGGGGCCCTGAGCCAGCACGTGAAGATCGTCCCCATGGGGGACGACGAGGGCGGCACCTGCATCGTCGAGACGCCGGAGGAGATCATCGACGCCAGCGTCTCCACCCAAATGTCCAATATCCGGGATCTCCTGCGGGACCAGATGGGCGCCCTGTAGGACCGTCCCGACAGAGGAGAAAGGCAGGCTATGTTCCGCGAACTGATTCCACTTGTCCGGTCGGCGGAGACCATGAGCCGCACCGGGAAAATTGAAAACATCGTGGGCATGTCCATTGAGGCCTCCGGCGGCCGGGCCGCCATCGGCGACATCTGCCGCATCTACTCCAACGAGTCCGGAGGTCAGGTCCCCGCCGAGGTGGTGGGGTTCAAGAACGATCACATCCTGCTGATGCCCTATGCCAACATGAGCGGGATTTCTGCGGGCAACTTTGTCCGCAATACGGGCAAGCGGCTCACCCTGCCGGTGGGCCCCTTCCTCCGGGGACGGGTCATCAACGCTTTGGGCCAGCCCATCGACGGGCTGGAGCCCTTCGGGCGGGGGGACACCTTCTCCGTGGACTCCGCCTACATCAACCCCATGACCCGGCCCCCCATCCGGGAGCGGATGGAGTTCGGGGTCAAGGCCATCGACAGCCTCCTGACCATCGGCAAGGGCCAGAGAATCGGCATCTTCGCCGGCTCCGGCGTGGGCAAGTCCACCCTCCTGGGCATGATCGCCAAGAACGTGAAGGCGGATATCAACGTCATCGCCCTGGTGGGCGAGCGCGGCCGCGAGGTGCTGGAGTTCATGCAGAAGGACCTGGGGGAGGAGGGGATGCGCCGCTCCATCCTGGTGGTGGCAACCTCCGACCAGCCGGCCATGCTGCGCATGAAGTGCCCCAGCGTGGCCACCAGCATTGCCGAGTACTTCCGGGACCAGGGGTACGACGTGCTGCTGATGATGGACTCCCTCACCCGGTTCGCCATGGCCCAGCGGGAGATCGGGCTGGCCATCGGGGAGCCGCCGGTGGCCCGGGGCTACACCCCCTCCATGTACGCGGAGATGCCCAAGCTCCTGGAGCGCAGCGGCAACTTTGAAAAGGGCTCCATCACCGGCGTATACACCGTGCTGGTGGAGGGCGACGACACCAACGAGCCCATCGCGGACACGGTCCGCGGCATCCTGGACGGACACATCGTCCTCTCCCGCCAGCTGGCCAACGCCAACCACTTCCCGGCCATCGACGTGGGGGCCAGCATCTCCCGTCTGATGGCGGAGATCGTCACCCCGGAGCACCGGCAGCTGGCCGGAAAGCTGCGGGATATCATGGGCGTATATGAGAAGAACGCGGATCTGGTGTCCATCGGCGCCTACAAGGCGGGGACCAACCCCAAGCTGGACCACGCGCTGAAAAAGATCGACGCCATCAACCAGTTCCTCATGCAGGGCGTGGACGAGGCCTTCTCCCACGAGGAGAGCCTGAACCAGCTGCGGCGTATCATGCAGTAGAAAAGACAGGGAGAGGAGCTATGAAGAAATTTCGATTTTCCCTGGAGACCGTGCTGGACTACAAGCAGCAGGTCCTCTCCGCCCTCCAGGCCGAGCACGGGGCCATCCTGGCCCAGGTGCGGGACCAGGAGCAGCTTCTGGAGGAGCTGGAGGCCGGTTACCGCCATATGGACCACGAGTTCACCCGCCACAAGCTCAGCGGCATCAGCATTGTGGACGCTATGAAGTACGAGCAGTACCTGCGCTCCATGGAGCGGCAGATCCAGGAGGAGACAGAGCGCCTGGAGGAGCTGCGGGCCCAGGAGGAGGCCAAGCGGGAGCAGGTGGTGGAGGCGAAGAAGGACACCTCCGCTATTGAGAAGCTGCGGGAGAAGAAGCTGGAGAGCTACAACAAGGCCGTGCAGAAGAGCGAGGAGGCCATGATCGACGAGCTGGTCTCCACCAAGCGGGTCATGGCGGCCCAGAGCGCATAGAATGGTGAGTACCGCCCTGCGGGGCGTTCTCAGATAAAATTCGCAGGAGAGGTGGTGAGGCAGTCTCAGGCGCATATCCCATTCCAACAGGGAGGGGAGGTGAGCGGGCGGCGGCGAAGCAAGGCCGCCGGAAAACTTACCCACACGCGGATGCGCGGAGAAACGACACAGGAGAAAAAAGATGTATTTCTTAGGAGCACAGGACCTGACAGCACTGGCAAATAACCTGTACAGCGTCTACACCTGCAACCCCGATCTGGCCGGCGGCTCCCTGAAGGAGCAGCTGGGAACCCTCTCCCGGGAGGAGTTTGTCCAACAGATGCTCCGGGCCCACGAGGAGCGCTGGAGCAGCGGAGAGGCCCAGAAGGACTTTCTCTACGCCGGGAGCACACAGCGCGCCTCCCTCTCCGATACGGAGATTGCCGCGCTTGCCAATCGGTACAACCCCCGCGACATGAGCCAGGAGGAGTACAGCAGCTTTCTGGATGATCTGGCGGACATGGGGGCGATTTCCCAGTATGAAAAGCGTCTGATGGGCTACAACGGCATGTTCTCCCTCGGATACTTTGACGCCAGCGGCGCGTTCGTAGGCAGCAACTGGGATGCGCACATCCTCACCGGAAACCAATCGGATGTCGGAAGTCCGGCCGAGGCCGGCGGCGATATCCTGAGCTGGCTGCGCGATATGCTCAGCAGGCAGAATGTGGTGATGGGGGGCATGGATGAGGAGACCAAGGAGCAGAACCGTGAGCGGTACGAGACCGTTTCCGGCATCCTTGAGCGCATGGAGGCCCTGCAAAAGTCCCAGTCCGGCGAGGACAGGAAGAAGGCCGATCTGGTCCGTCAGCTGGCGGACCCGAACAGCGACTTCTACAGCGGGATCCTGGAGACCCTCCGCCTGAAAATGGAGGAGCGGGAGGACCAGGAGCGAGAGCAGGCCATCATCGACGCGCTGGGCCTGGTCCTGGACACCATGAGCGGCAAGAGGGACACCCATCGGTCTGACATCACCCTCTCCACGGCGGAGATCGCACAGCGGATCGGTGAGCTGGACTCCCAGGACCCGGAGAGAGTGCGGCTGGAGCTGTTCCTCCAGCGGCTCAGAGAGCTGGGCATCTACTTTGACCCGGCGGACCTCACCGGCGGACGGGAGGAGGAGGATTCCTTCGAGACCCTGTCCCAGCTGCTCATGAGGCGGCAGAGAGAACAAATTTCATCCAGCGAAACCCCGTAAGAAAAGAGGTGACTACCGGACAATGAATGTGACAGAGAACTATATGCTCCAGCAGATGCAGCAGATCGCGGCGTCCATGACCGGACTGCCCCAGACCGGGAGCAAGGACAAGGGCGCCAGCTTCCAGGATCTGATGGATAAGACCCAGAAGGACGTTCAGAAGCCCGAGGCCAAGGATGAGACCGGCAAGAACGTGGAGAACAAGAAGGGCGAGGAGGAGACGGCGGAGGGAACCGCTCCTGTGCAGAACCAGGAGAAGGAGGAGCTCCGTCCCGAGGACATGACCGCCAACCCCAACGCCGTGATTCTGGACCTGTTCCGGCCCGAGATTACTCCGGCAGCGGAGGAAGCGGCCATTCCCGCCCCTGTGGAGGCACTCCCCCAGGAGACGGTGGAGGAGACCGCCATGAACCTGGACGGACAGATGCTTGACACCGGCGTGGAGACCACGGTGGAGATGGAGACCCCCACAGGCGAGGAGCAGGGGGACTTCCGGCAGGCCATGAGCGAGCCCACCGGGGAGACGGCGGAGGTCCAGCAGCAGAGCGCAGAGCAGCAGCCGGTCCAGCAGACAGAGACAGAGGCGGAGGTACCTGAGCAGTCCGCCGAGAAGACCCAGCTCCAGGACGGAGAGGTCAGGCAGGTGGAAACGCCGGAGGAGGACGCTGAGAAGCTCCAGGGCGAGACTGCGGAGCCGGAGCAGACCGTATTCCGGGAGACCCAGGCCACCCCTGTGAAGGTGGGCGAGCGGTATGAGACCGTGGACACCCAGAAGCCTGACATGGAGGCCAAGCTGGCCGACACCATCCGGCAGGCGGTGCAGACCGGCGCGGAGCGGGTGGAGATCCGACTGACCCCGGTGAACCTGGGCGCGGTGACCATCGAGATGACCAAGGACGCCAGCGGCGCTTTGCAGGTGGTGCTCCACGCGGCCAACAGCCGGGCGGCAGGACTGCTTCAGCAGCATCTGGACGGCCTGCACACGGCCCTGCAGAGCTACGGCGCGGGCCAGGAGGTCCACGTGGAAGTCCAGCGCAATCAGGACAGCCAGGAACAGCACTTCCAGCAGGCGGACCCCGACGGACGGGGACAGCAGCAGCGCCAGCGGCAGCAGGAGAACCGGCAGGACAATCCGTCCAGCGGCCAGGACTTCATCCAGAAGCTGCGTCTGGGCCTGTTCGGAGCGGAAGAAACCCTTTGACCGAAGTTTACAACAAGAAAGGAGTGAGAGCCAATGAGCGATTGGAGCAGCAGCTTTGACCTGCTTAGCCGCACCACTGGCGCGGCCGGCGCGGCCGGCGCGGCCGGTACTGCCGGCACTGGCCCCAGCAAGGTGGACGACACCTACTATACCGATGAAAATTACACAGGCGAACCGAGAGAGAAGGTCAGAGACAACTCCAGCCTCACCTTTGAGGACATGCTCCTGCTGATGGTCACCCAGCTGCAGAACCAGACCATCGACAACCAGGCGGACACCAACGACATGATGAACCAGCTCATCCAGATGACCGTCATGCAGGCCATGACCGAGATCAGCACCCAGGTGGAGGAGATGACCCAGGCCAACGTGATGAGCTACGCCGCGTCCCTGGTGGGCAAGGAAGTGACGGTGGGCGTGTACAACCAGGAGACCAAGAAGATCGAGGAGATCGTGGGCACCGTCACCGCAACCGGCATCTATGACGGCATGAACGTGATCTTTATCGGTGACAAGAGCTACACCCTCAGTAGCGTCATGGCCGTGGGCCGCCTGCCCAGCAAGCCGGACACCGAGGACCCTGACGGTACCGAGAATCCCGACGACGTGGAAAAACCCGGCGATACGGAGAATCCCGACGGTGTGGAGGGCGGCGGCGGAGCCCCGGACGCCAGCGATCCGAACAAGCCCCTTGAGGAGACAGGCGGAGACCAGCAGAACCCGGACAACACAGGCAGCACAGACAGCGGAACGGAAGCCGCTGGAGAGAGAGTCGGCGCCACGGAAGGAATCTGAGATCCGGGTTCCGGGCCGCGCCGGAAAGAGGATGGCGGTATGATAGAACGTATTGAGCGGATTACTCCCGTACCGGGAGCCAATCAGGTGGAGCAGGTTCAGCCGGTTCACCGCAGGGAAGCGGGGGGCCAGTTTGGCGCAATGCTCCGAAGGGAACTGGAAAGCCCAGCCCAGGCCACCGAGAGCTTTGCCGTGGCCTTCTCCAAGCACGCCATGGCCCGGGCCGAGGAGCGGGGCATCGAGGTGACGGACACCCTGATGGACCAGCTGGCCAGCAGCGTGGAGCGCGCGAGCGCCAAGGGAGCTACCAACATCCTGGCCTTCGACGCGACGCGGGCCTTTATTATCAACGTCCCCCACGGGCGGGTGATTACCACCATGTCCCAGGAGGAGATGGCAGAGAATATTTTCACAAACATTGACGGCGCTGTGCTTCTGAAATAAGAAAAAGCAGGACCTTTGCAGGATGCTTTGGTCCCCCGCCCGACTGACGGGGGACCGGCAGCGCCCAAAGAAAAGGAGATCTTTATTCCATGACTGGTGCAATGTATGCCGCCATCGGCGGCCTGAAAACCCATATGGCGAACCTCAACGTAATCGGCAACAACATCGCAAACGTCAACACCAACGCCTACAAGGCCCAGAGAATGACCTTCCAGGAGTCCCTGTACACCACCAGCCGCTCCGGCAGCGACGGCGGCGTCAGCGCCGGCGGCAACAACCCCTCCCAGGTGGGTTACGGCTCCTCCATCGGGTCCATTGACCTGAACATGGCCGCCGGCACCTACAGCCCCACCGGCTTCGGCCTGGACTGCATGATCGACGGCGAGGGCTTCTTCATGGTGGGCGACAAGGATATGGTCATCAACGGCGCGGAGGACTTCACCAAGCCCAAGCTCAGCCGCATGGGCGACTTCTGGAAGGACCCCGAGGGGTATATCTGCGATCGCCGGGGCAACGTGCTCTATGGCTTCGCCACGGTGTACAATCCGGACTACAATGCAAATGCAACGGAGGCTGATATCGCGGCGGCGGTGGCAGCGGGGAAAAATATCACCGACAAGCTGATTGTCAGCACCCAGCTGGTCCCTCTGCGCCTGCCTGTGGCGGCCGATGTGCCGACGAAGGAGAACGGCGGCCTGAAAGACGATGGCAGTACCAATTGGCAGACAGGCGATCCTGTCTATCAGATGCTGGGCACGCCGACAAAGGATGCCAACGGCTCACGGCTGAATGTATCCTTGGCGGACCCGAAATATTATGACGAAAAGGGCAAACTGGATCCTAGTAAACTGGATCAGGTTGGCGGAACCGTTAATGCGGACGGCAGCGGCAATAAAATTGCTGAGCCTTATCTGAATTCACTGGAGGTCCCCAAGCCCAACATGCGGGACGAGGTCATCGGCATCAAGAATCTGCAGGTCAGCGAGCAGGGCGCGGTGATCGGCACCTGCGAAAACGGCCAGACCGTGGTAATCGGCTACGCGGCCATCGCCAGCGTGGATTCCCCCGACGGCGTGACCCACATCGGCGGCCCCTACTATCAGGCCATGGAGGGCTCCGGCGACGTCCACATCAGCGGCGTGGGCGGCGTTCTCACCGGCAAGTTCCTCAATAACAAGATAACCCTTACCGGCGCCGCTGGAGGTGCTGGAGGCGCCACCAACAGCACGCCCCCGCCCATTGAGGAGTCCATCGGCCAGGGCAAGGGCATCAAGATCCGCAACGCCGGCCTGGAGGCCTCCACCGCCGACGTGGCCACGGAGTTCTCCAACATGATCCTCACCCAGCGCGGCTATCAGGCCAACACGCGTATCGTCACCGTCACCGACTCCATGCTGGAGGAGCTGGTGAACATGAAGCGGTAAGCCTGACCCATAGGGGCGGGCCCCGCCAGGAGGCGCGCAGAGCCCCGCAATGAAGCAGTCCCAACATCATCCCCCGGCCGCCTCCGGCGGCCGGGGGCCAGGAAGAAAGGAGAGCGGCCATGATCGTTCTGACAAAGCGCAACAACGAGCGGTTCCTGCTCAACCACAACCAGATCGAGAGCATTGAGATGATTCCCGAGTCTAAGATTGTCATGATGAATCGAGACTACTTCATTGTGAAGGAGGAGCCGGAGGTCATCATCAGGAAGATTCAGGAGTACAATGCCAAGGTGCAGGATGTGCATCGGATCGTAACTGTTCAGGATAAGCGATAGGGCCTGTTGGGACGTGTTTGAGGAGTGTTGAAGCCGCGGGCGCGCCGCGGGGGTGCGTCCGCGCCTCGACGTTGATCAAATGCGTCCCGCCAAGGGATCATTTCTCCCTGCGCGGGAGTAAAATGGGTGGAAAAGTATGAATATAACATATATTATCGGTGTAGTTGGCGCAGTCGTCATCATGCTGATCGGTATGATGTTCGGCGGCGAGGGCGGTCTGCTGACTCCTACTCAGGTGGCGAACTTCTGGGACCCGGCCAGCGTGTTCATCACCATCGGGTGTACGCTTTTCATTATCGTGGCCTCCTTCCCGCCCAGCGCCCTGAAGGATATCCCCAAGCACTTCAAGGTGCTGCTCAACACCAAGGGCAACGATCCGCTGGCTATTATCGACGAGCTGGTGGAGCTGGCCCAGGTGGCCCGTAAAAACGGCCTGCTGGCCCTGGAGGAAAAGGGCAACCAGCAGGAGAACCCCTTCTTCAAGCAGTGCATCATGCTCATCGTTGACAACAACGACGCCGATCAGGTGAAAGAGATCATGATAAACGACATCGAGCAGGCCTCCGCCCGCCACGAGGCCGGCGCGGGCATGTATGACCGAGGCAGCTCCGTGGCCCCGGCCTTCGGCATGGTGGGTACGCTGGTAGGCCTTATCAACATGCTCAAGGCCATGGACGTGGAGAGCGGCGGCGGCGATCTGGGCCCCGCCATGGCGACGGCCCTGGTCACCACCCTGTACGGCTGTATCCTGGCCCACATGATCTTCGGGCCCATTGCCGTGCAGCTGCGGCAGCGGGACGAGGAGGAGGTGCTCTGCAAGCTCATCATTGTGGAGGGCATCATGTCCATTCAGTCCGGCGCGAACCCCAAGTTCCTGCGGGAGAAGCTGCTGACCTTCGTGGCCCAGCGGGAGCGGGGCGAGAGTAGCAAAAAGGCTTCCAAGGAGTAAAAAACCGGCCCCGGGCCGGGGAGATCAATCGGGAGGAGGCACTCCATGGCTTCTATTAAAAAGAAAAGCGGCGGCGGAGGCGGCGGCGCAAACTGGATGGACACCTATGGCGACATGGTGACGCTGCTGCTGTGCTTCTTCGTGCTGCTCTATTCCATGTCCACCATTGACCAGGAGAAGTGGATGATGATCGTCCAGAGCTTCAACAAGACCGCCATTGTCAGTACCGACGACTCCCCCCGGGGCCCGGAGGGCGACGGGGCGGACGAGATGGGCGGCGGTATGCCCGCCACCACGGATATGGACTCCAAGATGGAGGAGCTGCTCCAGTTTTTGCAGGACACGGCGGCCGCCCAGGCGGACGACACCATCGTGGTCACCACAGGAGACGGATATATCTATGTATCCTTCAACAGCTCTGTCTTCTTTGACGGAGACAGATGGGCCCTGCGGCCGGAGGGAAAAGCCGTTCTTGACGAGATTCTGCCGGCGCTGGACGCGGCCGCGCCCTTTATCGACGAGCTGGTGATATCCGGGCACACGGCCTCGGCCCTGGGAAAATACGATGTGCGCTGGGACTATGAGCTCTCCAGCAAGCGGGCCACAGAGGTGCTTATTTATCTGCTGGAGAACAGCACAGAGCTGGATCCCGCCCGGACCCAGTCCAAGGCCTTTGGACAGTGGCGGCCGGTGGCGGGCAACGACGAGGAGAGCGAGCGGACCAAGAACCGGCGGGTGGAGATGATGATTACCGGCCGGGAGCTGGAGGATAAGCTCTCCGACAGCATCGCTCAGTACTATACAGAGACAGGCCAGGCGCAGCCCGGCGTGGAAACCGGCGGGGAGTAAACCGCCGATGGAGGCGGACCTGCCCGTTTGGGACACACTACCCGGAATGAGGAGACAATATGGCAGAAGTCTTATCACAAAGTCAGATTGACGCCCTGCTGGCGGCGGCCCAGAGCGGACAGATGGATCTTGACGCTCCGGCAGAAGAAGCTGTTGAAAAAAAGTATAGGAAATACGACTTTTACAGCCCCCGGAAGTTTACCAAGGACCGCATCAGGATGCTCAACAGCATCTTTGAAAACTATACTCGGGTCATCAACTCCCGGCTCAACGCCATGCTTCACTCCACCTGTGAGATCGAGGTGGACTCGGTGGAGGAGCAGCGCTACCACGAGTTCTCCAACGCCCTGCGGGAGAGCGACGTGCTGGCCCTGGTAAAGACGGACCACGAGGAGTACCAGGAGGAGACGCCCATCCTGGTCCACCTGGACACCACCGTCCTGCTGACAATCATGGACAGGATGATGGGCGGCGAGGGGGACCCGGACGACGCCATCGACTCGGAGTACAACCTCACGGATCTGGAGCTGAAGATGTACTCGGATGTAATCGAGGATCTGGTGTCGGTGCTGGGGCGCAGCTGGGAAAACTACATGAGCATCAACTTTGAGTATGTGCGCACGGAGGTGAACCCCACCCTGGTGCAGCTCATTGGATTTGATGAGACGGTGGTGATCGTGGGTCTGCACATACAGTTTCCCAACAATGTTGGGGGGCGGCTGAGCATCTGCCTGCCGGGCGTCATGCTGACAAACATCTTTGCGGAGATCAACAAAAACACAGGCCGGCGCAGCACCGGCGAGGACAAATCCGAGGAGATCTTCGGCTCCCTGCAGGACTCTGATCTGGAGATCGTGGCGGAGCTGGCCAGAACGAAGCTGCTGCTCAGCGACATCTACCACCTGAACGTGGGAGACGTGGTGGATATGAAGCAGTCCAAGGATTCGCCGATCTTCCTGAACATCGGCGGCCGGCGGTGGTTTGACGGACGCATGGGGGTCCACAACAAGCAAAAGGCCGTGAAAATCGGTGAGACATACATTAAGGTATAAAGGAGCGGCACCTGATGGGAGAGACAATTTTTAGTCCGATGGTAACAGACGCCATCGGAGAAATCATGAATATCAGCCTGGGCTCCTCCGCCACAGCGGTCTCCAACATGCTGGACCACCGTGTAGACATCACAACGCCATCCGTACAGGTGGTGAACGCGGAGGATTTCGTTCTGGGGGAGATCGAGCCCGCCGTAGGCGTGGAGATCAAGTACGTCTGCGGCCTGGAGGGCAGCAACATCATGATGCTCAAGCGCAGCGATGTGAAGGCCATCGTGGACATCCTGCTGGGCACGGAGACGGCGGACGAGGACTTCCAGCTGGACGAGCTGAGCGTGAGCGTGGTCTGCGAGGTCATGAACCAGATGATGGGCGCGGCCTCCACGGCCCTCTCGGATCTGCTGGGCCGGATGGTGAACATCTCCACCCCCGAGTCCTTTGAGCTGGACGATCTGGACAAGGTCCGCCGGGAGCACTTCCCGGTGGAGACCGGGCCGGTGGTGGTGGTTCGGTTCAAGCTGAGCATCGAGGGCGTGGTAGAGAGCGAGTTCATGAACGTGATGAGCGTGGAGCTGGTTCGTGAGCTGGTGTCCGGCTTTGGCCTGGATATTGATGAGCTCAACGCTACCGCAGCTCCCGCACCGGAGCCCGCCCCTGCCCCCGCGCCCGCCGCATCCTCCGGCGGTACTCTCAGCCAGGAGGAGATTGAGCGGCTGATGGCCGGCGGCGTGGCCTCGGAGCCCGCCCCTGCGCCCGCCCCGTCCTCCGGCGGCACCCTGAGCCAGGAGGAGATCGAGCGGCTGATGGCCGGCGGCGTGGCCTCGGAGCCCGCCCCTGCGCCCGCGCCCGCACCGGCCCCCCAGCCGGCGGCGCAGACGCCCCCGCCTCCGCCGCCCCCCGCGCCCGACGGGCAGCCCTATCCCCAGATGCCCGGGGGCTATCCCTATCCCCCCCAGGGGCAGGCCGGGTATCCTCCCTATCCCATGTATCCACCCTACTACATGTATCCGCCTCAGCAGCAGCCTGAGCCCCCCAAGCCGCCGGAGCCCAAGGTTATCAACGCCCAGCCGCCGCGGATGCAGCCCCTGGATCCGGAGGCGGCCCTGCCCCAGGAGCAAAAGCAGAATCTGGACCTCATCATGAACGTGTCTCTGGAGGTGGCGGTGGAGATCGGCCGCACCCGGCGGAAGATCCAGGATATCATCGCTTTCTCCAAGGGGTCCCTGGTGGTGCTGGATAAGCTGGCAGGCGATCAGGTGGATCTGCTGGTCAACGGCCAGTGCATCGCCCGGGGAGACGTGGTGGTGATTGATGACAACTTCGGCATCCGCATCACCGAGATTTTGCAGAAGCCTGACATCAACGAACTGGCAAAATTCTAACATCTGCCAGATCAAATAACTAATTAAGAGAAGGAAAAGGTGCATTATAATGGCTAGAATTCTTTTGGTTGACGACGCCGCGTTCATGCGCAAGGTTATCAAGGACACCCTCAGCAAGGCTGGCTACACGGATCTCCACGAGGCGGTGGACGGCGCGGACGCCGTGGAGAAGTACAACTCCCTCAAGCCCGATCTGGTGCTCATGGACATCACCATGCCCAACATGGACGGCCTGGAGGCCCTGAAGGCCATCCGCGCCGCCGACGGCAACGCCAACGTGGTCATGTGCTCCGCCATGGGCCAGGAGACCATGGTCATCGACGCGATCCGCTCAGGGGCCAAGGACTTCATCGTCAAGCCCTTCAAGGGCGAGCGTGTGCTCAAGACCGTTACGTCCATCGTAGGCGAGCCTTGATCCCCCAGGAGGTCCTGTCTCTGCTGGGCATCCTGCTGGTGCTGGTTCTGGTGCTGGGCGGGTGCTACGCATTCACCCGCTGGGCCGGAACGGGCCTGGCGGGACGCTTCGGCGTGTCTCCGGCGGGCCGGCAGATGCGGGTGCTGGAGCGGCTGACAACAGGCCGGGACCAGTCCCTGCTGGTGGTCAAGGCCGCAGGACGGTATTTTCTCATTGGCAGTTCTCCCTCCGGCTTCTCCCTGCTGGCGGAACTGACGCAGGAGGAGGGGGCGCTGTGGGAGACGCCTCCCCCCTCGGACGGCGAGGCCAAGGCCACGCCGGACTTCCGCAGCCTGCTCCGGCAGCTGCGGGAGAAAAAATAGAGAGAGGAGGCGCGAGTGCGTGACCGACGCGATTATCAACGTCAATGGTGACAGCGTCCAGATGCTGGACATCATGCTGCTGACCACAGTGCTGACCCTGCTGCCGTCACTGGTGGTCATGATGACCTCCTTCACCCGGTATATCGTGTGCTTCTCCTTTCTGCGCACCGCCATGGGCACCCAGCAGACGCCGCCGAACATGGTGCTGGTGGGGATGGCCATCATTCTGACCCTCTTCACCATGACGCCAACCGTCAACAGCGTGCGGGAGGAGGCACTGGACCCCTACACCGCCGGGGAGATCACACAGGAGGAGTTCTTTGAGCGGGCCCAGGGGCCGCTGAAGGAGTTCATGCTCCGCAACACGGAGCTGTCCACTGTGCGGCTCTACTGCGACATGTCCGGCGTGGACGCGCCGGAGACGATGGAGGAGGCCGGGGAGCTGTCCATGCTGGTGATTATGCCGGCCTTTGTCACCACGGAGCTGAAAACCGCCTTTGAGATCGGTTTTCTGCTGTATATCCCCTTCATGCTCATCGACGTGATCGTATCCTCCACGCTGATGAGCATGGGCATGATTATGCTGCCGCCCTCCATGATCTCCACGCCCTTCAAGATCCTGCTCTTCATCCTGCTGGATGGCTGGCAGCTGCTGTTCTCGTCCCTGGTGGGCGGGGTACACTAGGCGGGAAAGGAGCGGGTGAGCGATGGATACCGTGCTGATTACGGAGCTCATGCGGGAGGGCGTGTGGGTGGTCATCAAGCTGTGTGCGCCCATGCTGCTGCTGAGCATGTCCGTGGGCGTGCTGCTGGCCATCTTCCAGGCCGTCACCCAGATCCACGAGCAGACCCTGTCCTTTATCTTCAAGCTGACGGTGGTGATGCTGGTGCTGCTCATCGGCGGCGGGTGGATGATGGAGACGCTGCTGGAATATGCCCGCAGCCTCTTTGACCTGATGGTCAGATAGGGGGCCGGGATGGACTGGTCTGAGCTGACCCTGTTTTTGCTGATCCTGGCCCGGATGAGCGGCTGCGTGCTCTTCAACCCCCTGCTGGGGCGGCAGAGCATACCGGGCATTGTAAAGAGCGGGTTCATCCTGCTGCTGTCGGTGACAGCGGCCGCCATGACCGAATACCGGCCGGCGGTGCCGGACACGGTGCTGGAGATGGCGGTGCGGCTGCTGCTGGAGATGGGCCTGGGGTATATCCTGGGACTGGTGGTGAATATTTTCTTCATCATCCCCCTGGTGGGCGGAGAGCTGATCGACGTGCAGATGGGCATGAGCATGGGCAAGACCTATGACCCGGGCAGCCAGTCCTCGGTCTCCGTCACCGCCTCCATGCTCAACATCCTTATGATGCTCCTGTTCCTGGTGGCCAACGGCCACCAGACCCTGCTGCGCATCTTCCTGGTCTCCGGGGAGATCGTACCCTTCGGGACCGTGGCCCTGGGGGAGACGGTGTACGCGGCGGTGGCGGAGCTGTTCCTGGACTGCGTGCTCATGTCTATTAAACTGTGTATGCCCGTGCTGGCGGCGGAGCTGCTGGGACAGGTGGGCATGGGCATTTTGATGAAGGTGATCCCGCAGATCAACGTGTTCGCCATCAACATTGAGCTGAAGGTGATTATTGGACTGAGCCTGCTGCTGGTGCTGATGGCCCCCTTCAGCGAGTTTCTGCTGGCGGCGGAGACCACCATGCTGCGGGCCCTGCGCTCCCTGCTGCCTCTGATGGCTGGTTCGTAAGAAAGAGGGGCGAAAGGGGGGAGTAAGCGGTGGCCGGCGACAAGACCGAAAAAGCAACACCAAAAAAGCGACGTGACGAACGAAAAAAAGGTAACGTCATGATGAGCAAGGACGTGGTGGCCGTGGCCACCCTCCTGGGCAGTCTGGTGATGCTGAAGCTGATGGGCGGCGTTGTTGTGAAGCAGGCGGACAGCCTCTTCGCCACCTGTTTCCAGTATATGAACGCCAGCTACGCCGGGCTGCTGCCCACCATCCTCCGGGAGCTGGCCACTAAGTGCGTGGTAACGCTGGTCATGGTGGCGGGCCCCTTTCTGGGGGTTACGGCCATACTGGCCATAGCGGCAACCTTCGCCCAGACGCGGCTGCTGGTGGCGGGGGAGTCCCTCAAGCCCAAGTTCAGCCGCATCAACCCCCTCCAGGGGTTCAAGCGGCTCTTCTCCCTGCGCAGCGTGGTGGAGGCCATCAAGAGCCTTCTGAAGATTGTTATTCTTCTCTATCTGATCTACAACTATTTTACCAGCGTGGTCACCGGGTTCGCCCGGTTTCTGGATATGGAGCTGGGGCAGGCCTGCTCCATCCTCTACAATGATATCTTTACCCTCATCCTCCAGGTGTGCGTGGCCTTCATCATCCTGGCCGCTGCGGACTACCTCTACCAGTGGTGGGACTACGAGCGGCAGCTGCGCATGAGCAAGCAGGAGATCAAGGAGGAGTATAAGCAGACCGAGGGTGATCCCCAGGTCAAGGGCAAGATCAAGGAGATCCAGCGCCGCCGGGCACAGCAGCGGATGATGCAGCAGGTGCCGGGAGCGGACGTGGTCATCCGAAACCCCACCCACGTGGCCGTGGCCCTGCGCTACAAGCCCGAGCGGGACGAGGCGCCGGTGGTGGTGGCCAAGGGGCTGGATGAGCTGGCCTTGCGGATCGTCAAGGTGGCCGAGGAGAATCAGGTCACCGTGGTGGAAAACGTGCCCCTGGCCCGGTCCCTGTTCGCGGAGACGGACCTGGACCGGGAGATCCCCCCCCAATTCTACGGCCCCGTGGCCGAGGTGCTGGTCTACGTGCTGAAGCTGGACCAGGAGCCCCGGTCCAACCCCTGAGAGCGTAAATCGACGTGATTCTTTTGATCCATGATGCTTTTTATCAGAATATTCCCGCCTCTCCGGCGGTTTTCCCTCATAAGTTTCGGAAACGCTGACAGGAAAGGACAGAGTGCATGAAGCGAATCCTCCAAAACGCCATAGCGCTGGCAGTGGTCATTATTGTCCTTTTTATCGTCGTGCCCCTGCCCACCCAGCTGCTGGACATCCTGCTGGTGGTCAACATCTCCCTGTCCATGCTCATCCTGGTCATCACCATGACCGTGGCGGACGCGCTGGACTTCTCCATCTTCCCGTCCCTGCTGCTGATTACCACCCTGTTCCGATTGGGACTGAATATCTCCACCACCCGGCAGATTCTGGGCAACAACGGCAACGCCGGCGCGGTCATCCAGTCCTTCGGCAACATGATTACCCAGGGGAATATCGTCCTGGGCTTCATCATCTTCCTGATTATCGTGCTGGTGCAGATGATCGTGGTCACCAAGGGCGCGGAGCGCGTGTCCGAGGTGGCGGCCCGGTTCACCCTGGACGCCATGCCCGGTAAGCAGATGGCCATTGACGCGGACCTCAGCTCCGGACTCATCGACGAGCAGGGGGCCAAGGCCCGCCGGGCCAAGATCCAGAAGGAGGCCGACTTCTACGGCGCCATGGACGGCGCCACCAAGTTCGTCAAGGGCGACGCCACCCTGGGCCTCATCGTCACCATGATTAACTTCGTGGGCGGCCTGATCCTGGGCGTGACCATGGGCGGCATGGAGCTGAGCGCAGCGCTCTCCACCTACTCCATCGCCACCATCGGCGACGGCCTTGTCTCCCAGATCCCCTCCCTGATGATCTCCACGGCAACGGCCATGGTGGTCACCCGCACCGTCTCCGACGGCAGCCTCAACGACGACGTGGTCCGCCAGTTCGGCAGCCAGCCCCGGGCCATCCTCACCGCCGGTCTGGTGGTGGCCCTGCTGGGCCTGATCCCCGGCACCCCCCACGCGGCGCTGCTCATCGTGGGCGCGGGCCTCACGGCCGCCGGCTGGTTCATGAGCACCCGCCTGGACCGGGAGAAGGAGGCCGAGGCGGCTGCGGCCCTGGCGGAGGAGGCCGCCCCGGCGGCGGAGGAAATGGTGCCCAACGCCGCGGACTATTACAAGGATATCAACAACGTCTACAGCCTTCTGACAGTGGACCCCATCGAGATGGCTTTCGGATACAGCCTTCTCCCCATGGTGGATGAGAACAACGGCGGCAAGCTCATCGGGCGCAACGCCCTCTTCCGCCGGCAGTACGCCCAGGACATGGGCGTCGTCATCCCCTCCATCCGCTTCCACGACTCCTCCGCACTGGGAACCAACCAGTACGTCATCAAGATCAAGGGCGAGGAGGTGGCCCGGGGAGAGATCCTGGTGGACTACTTCCTGGCCCTGGAGCCGGCCAATCCCACCGGGGAGATCGACGGCATCGAGACCGTGGAGCCCGCCTACGGCATCCCCTCCCGGTGGATCCTGCCGGAGAACAAGGAGATGGCCGAGATCTACGGCTATACGGTCATCGACCCCCTGAGCGTCATGCAGACCCACCTGAGCGAGGTCATCCGCTCCCACGCCTACGAGCTGCTGGGCCGGGCGGAGGTGATCCAGCTGGTGGAGAACCTCAAGCGCACCTCTCCGGAGGTGGTGGAGGAGACGGTGCCCGCGCTGCTCTCCTACGCCCAGCTGGAGCGCATTCTCCGCAACCTCCTGCGGGAGGGGGTCCCCATCCGGGACCTGGGCACCATCCTGGAGACCGCCGGCACGGCCCTGGCCACCACCAAGGACCTGGATATGGTCAGCGAGAACATCCGGGCCGCCCTGGCCCGCACCATCACCCGCCGGTTCTGCGAGCATGGGCAGCTGCGGGTGGTCACCCTGGACGCGGAGGTGGAGAAGCGGGTCATCTCCTCTCTGAGCAAGAACGAGCAGGGCATCTATCTGGCCATGGGGCCGGATCTCATGCAGCAGATCATCACCCAGCTGGCGGAGTACATCAAGAAGTTCAACGACCTCAGCCAGACGCCGATCGTCCTGACCAGTCAGGTCATCCGCATCTACTTAAGCCGTATGCTCTCCCAGTTCTACCCCAACCTGTACGTGCTGGCCTTCAACGAGATCACCAGCGACGTGCAGATCCAGTCCCTGGGCAACGTGACGCTGCCCCGCGACGCCGCCGGGCGGCCTGAGAGAAGGGCGGCGGCGGTATGACGGGCCCGGGGAACCAGCTGGAGCTCCAGGCGCTCCCCTATACCCAGGCGGAGCTGGACGCCATGAGCAAGGAGGACCTCCTCCTCCTCTATAAAAGCACCGGCAGTCAGGACCTGAAGTGGCCCCTGGCCCTGCGGTACGTGGGGCTGGTGAAGTCCATCGCCCTCCAGGTGCGGGGCATCTACTCCAGCTTCGCCCAGGTGGACGACATCATCAACGAGGGCGTGCTGGCCCTGGTGGGGGCCATTGACAAGTTTGACCCCGACAAGGGCATCAAGTTCGAGACCTTTGTCTCCAAGCGGATCCGTGGGGCGGTGATCGATCTGGCCCGCCGGCAGGACTGGGTGCCCCGCAGCGTGCGGCGGAAGGCCCGGGAGATCGATCAGGCCAGCGTGGAGCTCTTCGCGGAGCTGGGCCGGTACCCCACGGACGAGGAGATCGCCGGGCGGCTGGGCATCACCCAAGACCAGTACCAGGAGGATCTGGCCAACTCCTCCCTGTGCAACATTCTGTCCCTGGACACCATCTTCGACGACCCGGAGCAGGGGGGCATGGACGTACCCGACAGCGGCTCCGTGGGCCGGCCGGAGGACTCCCTGCTGCGGCGGGAGCTGCTGGACACCCTGACCGAGGGCATCACGTCCCTGCGGGAGAACGAGCAGCTGGTGGTGTCCCTCTACTACAAGAAGAACCTCAGCATGAAGGAGATCGCCCAGGTGATGGAGGTCAGCGAACCCCGCATCTCCCAGATCCACTCCCGGGCCATCCAGAAGCTGAAGCTGTACATGAATCGCTACATCAACGGGGAGGCCTAGGCCGACCCCGCGCAAGAGAGGAGTGCCAATACTATGTTCAAGGGCTTCTACCAGCTCACCTCGGGGATGCTCTCCCAGGGCCGGCGGCTGGACGTGGTGAGCCACAATATGACCAACATCTCCACCGCGGGCTACAAGGCGGAGCGCTATACCGACAGCACCTTTGACGAGGTGCTTATCAGCCGGGTGGGCAACAAGGACAAGACCCAGACCCAGGAGATCGGTCAGGAGACCTTCATCCTGGCCCCCAGCCGGCTCTACACGGACTACGAGCAGGGCGCGCCGGAGGAGACCACGCTCCCGCTGGACTTCTGCATCCAGGGGGAGGGGTTCTTTGCCATCTCCCGGGATGGGGAGATCGGCTACACCCGCTCCGGGGCCTTCACCCTGGACGACGAGGGGTACCTGTGCCTGGCCGGCCAGGGGCGGGTGCTGGACAACCAGGGTCAGGAGATCGCTCTGCCCACGGACGACCTGTATGTGGATAAGTTCGGCGGGCTCTACAGCGAGACCAACCGCAACTACTTCGCCACCCTGGGGGTGTACGCCTTCCCGGACAACCAGGAGCTGGAACAGAACGCCCGGGGCCTCTATGTGGGTCAGGGCGCGGCCCTCAGCGAGGACTACACCATCCTTCACGGCTTTGTGGAGCGGTCCAACGTGAACATGGTCCAGGAGATGGTGGCCATGATGACTACCCAGCGGGCCCTCCAGAGCGCGGCCCAGATCACCAAAATCTACGATCAGGTTATCACCCGGGCCACCACAGAGCTGGGACGGCTTGGATAACAGGGCGGCGTTCAGCGCCGAAAACAGGGAAAGGGAGGCTTGATGGGCCATGAATATGTCATTTTACAGCGCTGCGGTAGGCGCCTACCAGCAGAACCTTCGCATGAACGTACAGGCCAACAACATCGCCAACGTGAACACCCAGGGCTTCCGGGCGGAGCGGGTGGCCTTCGGCCAGCTGATGAACCGGGACGTCAACGGCATCGATGGGGTGCAGCTGCCCAAGGGCACCGGCGCCCGGGTCATCCAGGCCACGCCGGACCACTCCACCCGGGGCTATATAGACACCGGGCGGCGGTTTGACTTCGCCATCAACGGCGACGGCTTCTTCGCCCTCTATGACCCCGCGGACGGGGAGATCTCCTACAGCAGGGACGGCTCCTTCATGGCCGCGGAGTTCCTGGTGCCGCCGGAGGAGGGCGCGGAGCCCGACAAGGACGGCCAGGAGCCCCAGCCCACCTCCGTGTGGCGGCTGAGCGACAACGAGGGCCGGTGCGTGCTGGACCCCCAGGGGAACTTCATTGTCATTGACCTGGAGGACAAGGACGCGCCCCTGGAGCTGGGCGTATTTGACTACGCCATCCACGAGGGCATGCTCCACGCGGACAGCTCCCGCTTCGTGGCCACGGAGCGCAACGGCCAGCTCTACCTGGGCACCGGGGAGGTCAAGCGGGGGCTGCTGGAGATGAGCAACACGGACATGGCCACAGAGTTTGTGAAGGTCATCGAGTCCCAGCGGGCCTACGGCTACGCGCTGAAGATGATGCAGACCTCCGACGAGATCGAGACCACCATCAACGGCCTGAGAGGCTAATGGGGAGGACAGCTATGGAATTGAAAAGCTTTGACCAGCTCAGCTCCCTGGAGATCGACACCCTCCGGGAGATCGGCAGCATCGGCACCGGCAACGCCGCCACGGCCCTGAGCCAGATGATCGGCAAGGAGGTGCGCATCACCCTGCCGGAGGTGCGCATCATGGGCTACAACGAGGCCATCGAGTGGATCGGCGGCCCGGAGCAGGTGACAGCCGGCGTACTGGTAGGCATGAGCGGCCAGATGAGCGGCCTGATGCTCTCCGTGCAGAAGCTGGGCTTCATCAATCTGGTGCTGGAGCAGATGCTGGGCAATCCTATTGAGGACTACCACCAGCTCGACGAGCTGGGGAAATCCACCCTGGTGGAGGTGGGCAACATCATGATCTCCACCTTTATCAACGCCCTCTCCGGGCTCTCGAATATCTCGGTGAATCTGACCGTGCCCGCCTTTGCGGTGGATATGCAGGGGGCCATTCTCTCGGTCCCCATGGCCGCCTACGGCGGTATGAGCGACTACCTGATGACCATTGGAGGAAACTTCGTGTGCGAGGAGGAACAGGTCCCCTGCCGCTTGCTCCTCTCTCCTGATCTGGGATCTCTGAATTTCTTACTGAAAAAGCTGGGCGTTGCGGAATGAACGATAAAATTACGGTTGGGATCGCGGACATGAAGATGGCCCAGGGCTCCGGTATCCTGATCACCTATGCTCTGGGTTCATGTATCGGCCTGTGCTTCCACGATCCCCGGCTGAAGCTGGGGGCGCTGCTGCACATCATGCTGCCGCTGAATATGGAGACAGGCAGAAAGAATCCCATGAAATACGCGGATACCGGCATCCGGGAGACTCTGCGGCAGATGGAGGCGAAGGGGGCCTCCAAGAGCCGGATAATAGTGAAGATCGCCGGCGGGGCCAAGATGTTCGAGGTCAACGGCGGCAATCTGGGAAACATCGGACAGCGAAACATTGAGAGCGTTCACCTCATCCTGCGCAAGGAGGGCCTCCGCCTGGCGGCGGAGGACGTGGGGGGCACGGTGGCCCGCACGCTGCTCTTTGACGTGGTCAGCGGTCAGGGGTGCATCCGCTCCTACGGGCGGCAGGAAGTGCTGTTCTAAGGGCGGCGCCCGGGAGAAAAGCGAATTTTATAGTAGATAGGAGTGTCAGTCATGGCTGAGATGCAAAACAACAAGATCTTATTGGAGTCCGGCACCAATGAGATGGAGATCATGGAGTTTACCATTGGGGGCAATCTGTACGGCATCAACGTGGCCAAGGTCAAGGAGATCATGATCTCCGCGGCGGTCAAGCCCATGCCCCACGCCCACCCGGCGGTGGAGGGCATCTTCAAGCCCCGAGACGCTGTTATCACGGTGGTGGATCTGCCCAGGTACCTCTACGGCGAGTCCGGCGAGAAGGGGGAAAAGGACATCTTCATCATCACCAACTTCAACAAGATGTTCATCGCCTTCCGCGTCCACGCGGTGGTGCGCATCAGCCGCATCTCCTGGACGGACATCCAGAAGCCGGATAAGACGGTGTCCGGCGGCGCGGAGGGCGTGGCCACAGGCATCGCCCAGTGCGGCGACGAGTTGGTGACCATTCTGGACTTTGAGCGAATCGTGGCGGAGATCGCCCCGGAGACCTCCATCCAGATCGAGGAGATCGACACCCTGGGTCCCCGCAGCCGCAACGATCAGCCCATCTGGGTGGCGGAGGACTCGGTGCTGCTCTCAAAGATGATCGAGAGCTCCCTGCGCAAGGCGGGGTACGTGAACCTGCGGATGTTCCCCAACGGCCGGGAGCTGTGGGACGCGCTGTGCGAGCTGCCGGCGGGCGAGAGCCTGGAAAACAAGGTTGCCCTGATTATCACGGATATCGAGATGCCCCAGATGGATGGTCACCGCCTGACCAAGCTGATTAAGGACAACCACCGCTTCCAGTCCATTCCCCTCATCATCTTCTCCTCCCTCATCAGCGAGGAGATGCGCATCAAGGGCCGTCAGCTGGGGGCGGATGAGCAGCTGACCAAGCCGGAGATCGGCCATCTTGTGGATGTGATGGACCACCTGCTGGCCAGGGCGGCGGAGCAGGCCAGGGCCGCCAAGTAGGAGAGCTGGGGAAGGAGACGTACTATGGCGAATAACAGCAAATATATCGTCCGGCAGCCTATCAAGGACCTCCAGGGTAAGATCCTGGGGTACGAGATCCGCTACGCCGGAGAGGACAAGGCATACGACGGCGGCGAGAGAGGAAACGACTTTGCCGCAGCGGACATGATCTACAGCTTTCTGACCCAGAACGCGGGCAAGGCGCTGAAGGATGGGGTGAACTTCATGACCTTCACCACCAACCTGCTGATGAAGCAGGCGCCCAGGCTCTTCAGCCCCGGCGATCTGGTGATCCAGGTGGACGACAGCGTCATCATTCACCCCCTGGCACTGCGCTTCGTGGAGCGCTACGCCCAGAACGGGTACAAGGTGGCGGTCAACGAGTTCCAGTTTTCGCCTCGGTATATCTCCCTTCTGGATAAATTCGACTACATCAAGATCAACTTCAAGACCACCAGTGACTCCGCCATCCGCAGCACGGTGGAGATGGCCCACGGCATGGGGAAGAAGTGCGTGGCCACCTGCGTGGACGACGAGGAGCTCTACCAGAAGACCTTCGTAATGGGCGTGGACGCCATGGAGGGCCGGTATGTGGCGGAGCAGATGTTCACGGCCGTCCACTCCAGCGGGTATCTCCAGAGCAACTTCTTCCGGCTGATGGTGGCCATCACCAAGGATGAGCCCAATGTGGAGGAGATCGAGCAGATCATCTCCATGGACGCTACCCTGACCTACAGCCTGCTGCGGATCGTGAACTCGGCCTACTTTGCCCTGCGCAACCGGGCCACGGACGTGCATCAGGCCATTGTGGCGCTGGGCCTGAGCCAGCTGCGGCAGTGGATCTACCTGCTGGGCACCGCCGATGCGCAAGGAGAGCTGGACGCAAGCCAGGAGGAGATGCTCAAGCTGTCTCTTACCCGCGCCACCTTTGCCAGCGAATTGATGAAATATGCCAAGGATATGCCCATTTCCCGGAACGATGCGTACCTGATGGGCATGTTCTCCACCCTCACCTATTTGATTGCCGCGCCGATGGAGGAGATTCTGGCGGATATCCCGGTGGCGCAGGCGGTGAAGGACGCGCTCATCAACCACGAGGGGCGCTGCGGCGTGCTGTACGATCTGGTCATCAACTATGGCCGGGCGGACTGGGCCGCCATTGGTGCGCAGGCGGAGGAGCTGGGTCTCCCCGGGGACCAGCTGGCGGACATCTATTTCCGGTGTGTGGACGAGGTGAACCGGATCTGGCAGCAGCTGATGGATACCAGCGGGATCAACTGAAAAAGGAAACCGGATCAGCCGCAGAGGAGCGGTTGATCCGGTCTTTTTTGACAGCATATAAAATTCTTTTTCTTTTAAGAAAAAGAATGATTACTAAAAACAGTCTTTCCCCCAAAGCCACCCATCAGCGATCAGCGAATATAATTTCCATCATGCCGGGGGTTGTCCATGACCACCTTGCAGGCCTTGGTGAGCTGGGCGAAGATGGTGCTGTTGAAGCGGCTCTCATAGACGGTGAGCATACAGTTGACCTCGGAGCGGGGGACCACGATATAGGCCGGCTGGAGGTTGGTGAGGGTCAGGGCCTTCACGTCGGAGGTGCAGCGTTTACAGGGGCACAGACCGAACATATTGATATAACGGGGGGCCTTGGCCTCCACCAGAGATTCCATCACGTTCAGCACCACCAGCTCATCGGGGGGCGGTTCGGGCTTGGATTCCAGCTTGGGGGCAGGGGCGGGAGCAGGAACGGGCTCGGGCTCAGGTTCGGGAGCGGCAACAGGTTCAGAGACTGGCGCAGGAACGGGTTCAGGAGCAGGTTCCTGCACGGCAACAGGTTCAGGAATCGGATCAGGTTCGGGGATTGGCTCAGGAATGGGTTCGGGAACAGGAACGGGCTCAGGAACAGGTTCAGGAGTGGGTTCGGGAACAGGAACGGGCTCGGGTACAGGTTCAGGAGTGGGTTCGGGCTCAGGAACGGGCTCAGGTTCCGGTTCAGGAATGGGTTCAGGAACAGGAACGAGCTCAGGAACAGTTTCAGGGACGGGTTCGGGAACCGGCTCGGGCTCAGGAACAGGTTCAGGAATCGGCTCCAGTTCGGCTTCCGGCTGGACTTCAGGCTCCGGCTCCGGGGCCAGCGCTGGCGCGGGTTCCGGCGTCAGTCCCGCCTCGGCCAGCAGCTCGCTCTCCAGAGCGTCCTTGATCTGCAGGGAAATCTGGGCGTCGTTGGAGCGGGCAACCTCCAGAATGGGGGGCGCGAGAGGCAGAGGGGGGCCCTCGGTCACCTCCGGCTGGGGAGGAAGGGCGTCCGTCTCCGCCGGCGCAGGCTGGGCGGCCTCCGGAGCGGCGGGGGCAGCGGGCGTCTCCTTCTCTCCGCCCGGGGCGGTGAGCAGATTGAGCACGTGGGCCGTCTTATTGCTTTTTGTGCCTTTCTTCGCTGTTGCCATGGTGCGTTTTCTCCTTAGGTGTTACTGGACGGCAAGTCCACCGCCCGGGATGATCTCGTCAATGAGGGCGCGGAAGTCCTCCGCCGGCTTGGAGGAGGGGGCGTAGCTGAGCACGCTCTCCCCGTGGGCGGGGGCCTCGGCCACGGAAACACTGGTGCGGATCTTGGCCTCAAAGACCTTGGTGTCCAGCTGATCGGCGATCTGCCCGGCCATCTCCAGCACCTCACGGTTGAGCGTGAAGCGCTGATTATACTTGTTGAGCAGAATGCCCAGGACCTTCAGACGGGAGTTGTAGCAGCGGCGGACGGTGTCGATGGTCTCCCGGATCTGGGCCACGCCCAGGAGGCTGAGGATCTCCGGGGCCATGGGGATGACCAGCCCGTCAGCCATCACGTAGGCGTTTACCGTCAGCACGTTCAGGGCCGGCGGGGTGTCCACAATGATGAAGTCATAGTCGTCCTGGAGCTCGTTGAGAGCGTTTTTCAGCAGGAACTCCCGGCCCGGCCGGTTGAACTCCAGCTCCGCCGCGGACAAAAGGATGTTGGATGGCAGAATATCGCCGCAGCTGGACGGGACGATGACCTCCCGCACCGGGCGGGATCCCTTCATCACGTCGTAGATGGTGGCGCAATTGTCAATATCCAATCCCAGGCAGAAGCCCAGGCTCCCCTGGGGGTCCAGATCCACGCCCAGCACGCGGCGTCCCATCTGGTGCAGCCCGGCCAGCAGGGCGCAGGCGGTGGTGGTCTTGCCGACGCCGCCCTTCTGATTGGTGATCGCAATAACAGCAGACAAAATATCCCCTCCGTCATGTAAAATCTTTTCTGCAACTCTTAACTTTACTATACTATGTGACGATAAAAAAGTACAGAGGGATTTTCTTTTTTTCTGAGAAATTTGAAAAAAAGATTGACAAAAAAACCACGAGTAAAGGAGAGATCGTTATGGCATCCGTCAACAGAGCCGGCGGGAGCAGCTATACCAGCAGCTTATATAACAGCGCGAACATTATCAGCGGTCTTGCCAGCGGTATGGATACCGAAGGCATGATCGAAAGCCTGGTCCAGAGCTATCAGACCAAGCTCCAGAACCTGAGCAACAAATCCACCAAGATCGGATGGAAACAGGACGCCTATCGCAGCATCATCAACAAGATGACGGCCTTCTCCAACAAGTACACCTCCTATACGTCCAGCACCAACCTGATGTCCAGCTCCTTCTTCAACAACGCCATCAAGGTGAAGGCCACGGGGGGTAAGAACGCGGAGTTTGTCACCGCCAGCGGCAGGACGGACAGCGACGTGCGCCTCAACAGCGTCTCCCAGCTGGCCAGCGCCGCCCGCTATGTCACCACCAGCAATCTGGCCGGCAAGGGGGACGACTTCTCCATTGAGGCCAGCGACGCCGTCGACCTGAAGGGCGATGTGACCCTGAGCACCTTCTCGGGCACCCTGAGCCTGACCTACGGCGGCAAGGACGTGAGCATCTCCTTCAACGAGGCCACGGACCTTGTTCAGACCACCGACGACAGCCCCAACAAGGCCGTGGCTCTGGCGGAGATGATTAACAAGAAGCTGGCGGACCAGAAGATCACCCTGTCCAACGGCGAGACGGTCTCCGCGGCGGAGTGCATCTCCGTCAAGGTGGCCACCAACCCCAACGGCGCCGGCACGATCTCCTTTGAGGATAAGCGGAACGCCGGCAACAGCGTGTATATCTCCTCCGCCAGCGACTCCATCAAGAGCACCTTCGGACTGGGTGAGCTGAAGGATCCCAAGGAGAATCAGGTCGACTCCTTCACCATCTTCGGCAGCACCAACCTGACCAAGACCATGAGTACCGCCGAGTACCTCTCCGGCAAGTCCATGAACATCAGCCTGGACGGCTCGTCTAAGAGCATTAAGCTGCCGGAGATCATCAAGAAGGACGACGGCACCTTTAAGATCAAGACCGGAACCGACGAGTCGGGGAAGGATATTGAGGTTGATTTCAACGCCAAGAACTACACCGACACCCTCAACGCCTCCCTGAAAAAGGCTTTCGGCGGCAAGGTGAGCGTGGAGAATCTGGCCGCCGATGATGCGAAGCCGGACAGCATGGAGCTCCAGCTGAAGTTCAACGCGCCGAAGAACTCCAATCTGGTCATCAACTCCGACGGGGGCGAGAAGCTGGGCATCGGCACCGTGGCCACCAACTACCTCAACACCAGCAAAACCCTGGGTGATCTGCTGCCCGATCGCGAGTGGGAGACCATGAAGGACAAGGATGGCAATACGGTAAACAAGCCGGAGGACTTCTTCCTCAACGGCGTGAAGATCGGCAGCTACACCAAGGACACCAGGCTGTCCGACATTATGAGCGACATCAACGCCAACAGCGAGGCCGGCGTGAAGGTCAGCTACTCCAAGACCGCCCGCGAGTTCGTGTTCACCTCCAAGGAGACCGGCTCCCAGGCCGAAATCAATATTGACGGCGGCCTGGCGGAGGAGATTTTCGGCTCCACCAAGCTCCCGGAGGAGAGCCAGGTCTCCTTTGGCGAAGCCTATGGCCTCCCTGTGGATGGCAAGGTTACGTTCTCCTTTGAGGGCGAAGGATTCGAGTTGAGTACCCATGTCAATCGGGACGACTCGATGGAGGACGTCGCCGCCTCGCTGAATGCCACAATAAAGAATCACGGCCTGACGGCTTCCTATAATAAATACAGTGGCCAGTTAGAGGTAACCGACAAGAACGGCAAAAAGGTTGACATGAAGATGACGGCCGAGTGGTTTGGACAAGAGAGTGAACTTGAGTTCAATACGAAGTATAAGCCCGATGCCGACTACACCCCCGGCCAGGACGCCAAGTTCTCCATCACCATCAACGGCACCACCATGGACATGACCCGTTCCACCAACGACGTGGACATTGACGGCATGACCATCAACTTCAAGAAGGAGTTCGAGGACGACGGCGTGGGCGTCAGCTTTGAGCGCTCCACCGACTCCGACAAGATCGTGGACGCCGTCCGCTCCATGGTGGACGACTACAACGAGATGATGGCGGAGATCCGCACCCAGTACGCCACCCTCCCCGCCCAGAGCTCCGGCGGCTCCTTCAAGTCCTATGAGCCCCTCACCGACGAGGAGCGGGCCTCCATGAGCGAGAGCGCCATCAAGGCCTATGAGGACAAGGCCAAGCAGGGGCTGCTCTTCGGAGACAGGAATCTCTCCAACCTCTATGAGCGGATGCGCGACGTGTTCAACGTAGGCGGCGAGGACGGCGCTATGCTCACCAAGATGGGTATCTCCGTGGGCTTTGACAGCACCACCGGTGCAACTACCCTGACGCTGAATGAAAACAAGCTGCGGGAGGCCCTGGATAACGATCCCGACGCGGTGGCGGATCTCTTCACCAAGAGCAAGGACAGCGGCGCCGCCACCGACGGGCTCATGCAGGGCATGAAGACCCAGCTGGACCGCTACGCCGGCCTCACCGGCGCTACCAAGGGCATCCTGGTTCAGCAGGCGGGCACGCCCCTCAACTCACTGTCCCTCATGAACAACGAGTGGCAGAAGCAGATTGACAGCATCTCCAACGAGATGGAGCGGTGGCAGGATAAGCTGGAGAGCCAGGTGGACCGCTATACCAGCATGTTCAGCAAGCTGGAGGTCCTCATCAATCAGATGAACTCCCAGAGCTCCACGCTGGCCGGACTCATGGGCGGCGGCTGATCCCCAGGAATAGAAAGGAACGGTATCCCATATGGATAGGAGAGGCTACCAGCAGTACAAGCAGCAATCGGTCAATTCCATGACCCAGGGAGAGCTGCTGCTGCTGCTGTACGACGAGCTGGTCAAGCGGGCCACAATGGCCTCCATCTTGCTGGACAAGGGGGACTTCCCCAACTTTGAGCTGGCTGTGGACCGATGCATGGACATCGTCACCTATTTGGACGAGACGCTGGATCACAAATACCCCATCAGCGGCGAGCTGAGCCGGCTGTACGAGTATTTCACCTACCAGCTGGGCCGGATCAAGATCGGCCGGAACAAGAAGGAGCTGGAGAGTCTGCGGCCGATGCTGGCGGACCTGCGGGACGCTTTCCACACTGCGGAGAAGGACGCAGGCAGCCAGGGGAAGCGTGGTCTGGTATGACCGGCAGCGAGTGGATGGACCTGACCGTTCTGGAGAGAAAGAAGTACAACTACCTGGGTGAGGTGCTGGATCTGACCCAGCAGCTGGCGGAGAGTCTGGAGCGCAGCGATCAGGTGTCCGCCCGCATGATCCTGGCCATGCGCCAGGACCCCATCCTCCATCTGGGGGAGATCGATCAGGCCTGTCAGGCCCGTCTTCAGGCGCTGGCCCAGGAGGATCAGGACCGGGCGGCGGCCCTGCGGAAGGGAGCCGAGGCCCACAGCAGCGAGGAGCGGACCTTCCTGGAGCAGGCGGGCAGAACCCGCCGCCTGCTGGAGCGGGTGGTGGAGCTGGACCGCAGGGTCAGCCTGCGAATGGCAGGGGAGAACTCCTTTTATAAGAAGAAATAGTCAGCCATGTCTGTTCCGCCGGCATTAGCCGGCGGGACAGGCATGGTTGCGAGACGTAGTCCGGACCACCGGACGCGATCCAGTTATCACGATTTCCTGCAATGGGAGGTCGAGAGGAGCCACAGCAGCATGGCGGAAATTCGTCTGGAAAATGTGTCAAAGCAATATACCGAGGACAAGCGCACCATGTACGCTGTGCGCGAGGTGAACCTTACCATCACTCAGGGGGAGTTCGTCTTCCTCATCGGCAGCAGCGGCGCCGGCAAGAGCACCCTCATACAGCTCATCGGTTCGCAGATCAGCCCGGATGAGGGCGTGGTCTATCTCAACGATGTGAATGTTGCCCGGCTCATCGGTCCCTGGCGGACCAGAGCCTCCCGCTCCTTCGGAATTGTCAACCAGCAGTGCCAGCTCATCCGCAAGCGCACCATTGGCGACAACCTGCTGCTGGCGGCCAACGCAGGCGGGGTGCGGCGCAGGGTGAAAAGCCGGCAGGCGGTGAAGAAGGTGCTGGGCATCGTGGGGCTGCCGGGGGTGGAGACCTACTACCCGGCGGAGCTGTCCATCGGCGAGTGCCGGCGGGTGGAGCTGGCCCGGGCCCTGATTAACAGCCCGCCCCTGCTCCTGCTGGATGAGCTGACGGCCAACCTGGATGATGACAACATCTGGGATCTCATGCACCTGCTCAACGAGCTGAACACCCGGGGCACCACCATCGTCATGGCCACCCACGCCAGCCAATATGTGAATATCATGCGCCGCCGTGTCATCACCCTGGTGGATGGCAGGGTGGTGGGCGACGTGAAGAATGGAAAGTATGGCGACATCGTCTGACGCCGCCCGGCTGCCCAGATATTCACAGATGATAAGGGAGGGTGGAAGCCTGACATGAAAAAACGCCTGCCGGCGCCCGCAGCTGCGGGCCGCAGGCGCGGCAGATGCGATCATATAAGGAAATGAAGAGCAGACCATCCGCGGCCAAGGAGGACTGGCGGCGGGAAAAAAACAGGAGGAAAGCTACATTATGAACTTCAAGAACATATCTATCAGAAAAAGTCTCATTATCGGCTTTGGCACAACAATCCTGATCTCTGCGGTCATCATTATCGCCTCACTGATTATGATGAACGTACAAAAGAGCGCTTACTCTGATATTATTGACAAGTACATGGGGGCCAACCAGATGGTCTCCGACTGCCGCATTGACTACAACATTGCGGCCCGCAATCTGCGGGATGTGGTGCTCTCCGGCGACATCAGCAGCCTGACCACCACCAACACCAAGATTGACGAGCTCACCTCCCGTCTGGCGGACCTGCGGGAGACCTACCCCCTCAGCGATAAGTCCCTGCTGGAGAATTTCACCCGGACAGTAGAGGAGTGGGAGGTGGACGCGAAGGAAATCGGTGAGGTGGTGCGGACTGACCAGCAGCGCGCCGCTGATATGATCGTGACCACCTGCTCTCCCAAGCTGGCCGCCGCCGCCGCCGCCGGCGACGCCCTGGCCACGGAGCTCCAGGCCGCCCAGGAGGAGATCATCAAGACCCAGAACCGCAATTCCACCATCGGCCTCCTCGTTATCGTGGCGGTGATGGTGCTTGCCACAGTGGCTGTGCTCATGATGGCCTTCCAGATCATCAGGAGCATCGTGGAGCCCAGCAATCAGGTCCGGGCCGCGCTGGTGGGCTTCAGTCAGGGCAGCCTGAACATCCCTGTAAGCTTTGAGGGCAAGAACGAGCTGGGCGAGATGTGCGATGCCCTGCGTACCAGCCAGAAGGTCCTCCACAGCGTCATTCAGGACATCTCCGGCACCACCGGCCAGATGGCCAAGGGCAACTTTGATGTGGAGCTGACCGCCAACTTCCCCGGAGATCTGGCCCCCATCCAGCAGAGCATCAACCAGTTTGTGCTCCGCATGAGCGAGACCATCTCCAACATCAGCCAGTCCGCCGATCAGGTGTCTGCGGGCTCCGATCAGGTGTCCAACAGCTCCCAGTCCCTGGCCCAGGGCGCTACCGAGC
>CANAZG010000024.1 GCA_947365965.1 uncultured Clostridia bacterium | reverse complement strand
GCTGGTAGCAAGCTAACTGGTGCTTGTTCCCTGCAAACTAATAGTAACGGCTGCCTTCGCACTTCAATAGTAAATCAACACTTGCAATCCCGTACAAGCTATGCTATAATAGAATACCTATGGGGCGGAATCAGCCGCCATCACTCTGGAGGTAATCCGATCATGACTCTTTTTGTTACCATTTTGCAGCTGCTGTGCGGTCTGGCAGTGATTCTTGCTGTGCTGTTCCAGTCCGGCAAGAGCGCGGGTCTGTCCGGCGCCATCGGCGGCGTGGCCGACACCTTCATGTCCAAGGGCAAGGCTAAGACCTTCGACGCCAAGCTGGCCAAGGCCACCAAGTGGATCGGGGCTGTGTTTATCGTTCTGACCCTGGTTCTCAACATCATGCACTAAGCAAATAAGCGCCGCCCGGCAAATGCCGGGCGGCGCTTATTTCTGTCCGTCAAAGAAGCGTCAATCATTTTCATACGCCTTCATACGCCGCTCACTCCAGCAGATACCGTAGCATCCGGTCCGGGTCCTCCAGGAACCGGCGGGTGATCTGGTAGTGCTCCGTGTCCCTGTAGGATACCGGCTCCACCCCATCCTGGCTGAACTGCAGGATCTCCGCCCCGGGGAGGGCCATCAGAATAGGCGAGTGGGTGGCGATGATAAACTGGCTGTCCTCCCGCACCAGCTGGTCCAGTAGCGCCAGCAGGCTCAGCTGCCGGGTGGGGGACAGGGCCGCCTCCGGCTCGTCCAGCAGATACAGCCCATGTCCGCCGAATCGGTTCTGCACCAGGGCCAGGAAGCTCTCCCCGTGGGACTGGCGGTGGAGGGACACGCCGCCGTAGCTGTCAATGACAGGGGGGCTGAAGGCCGGCTGGCTGTCCAGCTGCTCAATACTGGTGGCCACGTTGTAGAAGCTCTCCGCCCGGAGAAAGAACCCGTCCCGGGCAAATCCCCGCTTCGTCAGCGTCAGGCTCCTCCAGAGGGCGGAGTGGGAGAGTCTGGTGGAGAAGGTGAAGTTCCGGGTGCCCCCCTCCGGGTTAAACCCCCAGGCCGCCGCAATGGCCTCCAGGAGGGTGGACTTGCCTGTGCCGTTCTCCCCCACAAAGAAGGTCACCGGCCTGTGAAAGACCAGGGGCCGCTCACGCAGCCCCGCCACGGCGGGGAGCTCCAGCAGCCAGCCGTCCTCCTCGATCTCCCGAGTGAGGGCAGCCGCGCTGATATAGAGCCCGTTCCTCATGGCCTCGCCCCCCTCACGTCAGATAGTTGACCCCCAGGATTACCGCGCCCAGGGCCACCAGCACCGCCCCGGTGGCCCGGTTGAGGACCTCTGGTGCGCTTTTGTTAGCGAACCGGGCCGCGATCTGGGCCCACAGCAGGGTGAAGGCCACACACAGCCCCAGCGCCCTCCAGTCTGCCACGCCGCCGATGGCAAAGTGGCTCACCGCGCCGGTGAGGGCGGTGAAGGCCATGATGAACACACTGGTGCCCACGGCGGTTTTCAGCTCATACCCCAGCACGCTGGTCAGTACCAGGAGCATCATCATGCCGCCGCCGGCGCCGATAAATCCGCAGATGAAGCCGATCATGGCCCCCCAGACTACGGACTGGATCAGCCGCCTCCGGGGGGACGCCGCCTCCATGGCCTCCCGGGTGGTCATCATGGGCTTGACCAAAAATTTCACCCCCAGCAGCAGGGTCATGAACACGGAGAAACTCCCCATGGTCCCGGAGGGTACCAGACTGGACGCCCAGCTGCCCGCCAGGGTAAATACCAGCACGGTCCCCATCATCACCAGACCGTTTTTCACATCCAGGTTTTTGTTTCTGCCGTAGGTCCACGCGCTGGCGGCGCTGGCCAGCACGTCGCTGGCCAGGGCGATGCCCACCGCCTGATAGGGGGGCACGTGGAGAAAGGTGACCAGCATGGGGGTGATGACGGCGGCGGCGCTCATGCCGGCAAAGCCGGTGCCCAGTCCGGCCCCCATGCCGGCAAAAAAGCAAATCACGACAACATAAAGAAAGCTCACGGCGTTCCCCCCTCCGCCGCTGTCAGGGCGGCGTCCACATTTTTTGCCACCCGGCTCAGCAGCTCCAGCAGCGTCTCCCGCTCCCGGTCCGTAAAGCCAGCCAACAGGGCCCGTCCGTAGCGGGCCTGCACGGCCCGGCCCGCCTCCACAATGGGTCCGGCGGCCTCCGTCAGCTCCAGGTGGATGGTCTTGCGGTTGCCCGGCCGGGTGGCCCGCAGCAGCAGGCCCCGCCGGGCCAGGCTCTCCACCCCCAGGGACACATGGGACTTGGCGATGTACCGCCGCTCCACAATGTCCCGGGCCGTGTCGTAGTCCGGATTGTTGGCCAGAAACAGCAGGATGTCCGCCTCCAGCTGGGTCAGCTTCCACTGCTCCAGCACCGGGACAAACATCTGGCCGTAGAGCTTGCCCAGGCCCCGGGAGCGGGTAAAGAGAGGTGGCAACATAGGGAATTCCCCCTTTTTTTATTGTTCGTTTTTGAACATAATATACCACAGTTCCCCACGCCTGTCAAGGCTCCGGTCCTTGCCAACCGGAGACAGGCGTGGTATACTTTTTTATCGAACAAGGAGGGATTTGCCTATGTCCGGAACGCTCTATCTCGTAGCCACGCCCATCGGAAACCTGGGGGACCTGAGCCCCCGGGCGGCCCAGGTCCTCTCAGAGGCGGACTTCATCGCCGCCGAGGACACCCGGGTGTCCATGAAGCTGCTCAACCATTTGGCGCTGCGCAGGCCCCTGGTGAGCTACCACCAGCACAACCGGGCCTCCGCCGGCCCGGCCATCCTGGCCCGGCTGCTGGCCGGGGAGAGCTGCGCCCTGGTCACCGACGCGGGCACCCCGGCCATCAGCGACCCCGGAGAGGATCTGGTGCGCCTGTGCGCGGACAACGGCGTGCCGGTCCAGGCGGTGCCCGGGTGCTGCGCCCTCATCACAGCCCTGGCGGTCAGCGGTCTGGCCACAGGCCGGTTCGTCTTTGAGGGGTTTCTGCCGGTGAACCGGGGGGAGCGGCGGGAGCGGCTGGCAAAGCTCGCCTGCGAGGAGCGGACCATGATCTTCTACGAGGCCCCCCACCGCCTGCGGGCCACCCTGGACGATCTCCTCTCCGCCTTCGGGGACCGGCCGGCGGCCCTGTGCCGGGAGCTGACCAAGCTCCACGAGGAGACCCTCCGCCTGACCCTGGCCCAGGCATCGGATTACTACCGGGACCGGGAGCCCCGGGGGGAGTACGTCATCGTCCTGGCCGGCGGGGAGCCGGAGGCGGGGCTGTCCCTGGAGGAGGGGACCGCCCGGGTCCTGGCCCTCCGGGCGGAGGGCGTGAAGATGAAGGACGCGGTGCGGCAGGTGGCCGCCGCCACCGGCCTGGGACGCAATGAGCTATACCAGGCGGCGCTCCAGAGGGAGTCGCCATGACCATCGACAGGCTCATCGGCATCCTGGCGGTGCTGCTCCGGGAGGGGCAGGTCACCGCCGGGAGTCTGGCGGACCGCTTCGAGGTCAGCGTGCGCACCATCCAGCGGGACATTGACCGGCTTTGCCGGGCGGGCATCCCCCTGCGCACCGCCCGGGGGGCCGGGGGCGGCGTGTCCATCATGGAGGGATATGCGCTGGACCGGACGGTGCTCACGGACGCGGACCGGGGGGCCATTCTGGCGGGGCTGCGAAGCCTGGACAGCGTGTCCGGAACAGGCTGCTACCGGCGGCTGATGGAGCGTCTGCCCCGGCCGGAGGCGGCGGCGGGGGACGACTGCGTGGTCATCGATCTGGCCTCCTGGTACGGCCCTGTCCTGGCCCCCCGGCTGGAGGCGCTGAAGGCCGCCTGCGCCGGCTGCCGCCTGGTGCGCTTCACCTACTGCGCCCCAGGGGGAGACAGCCTGCGGACCGTGGAGCCGGACAAGCTGGTGTTCCGCTGGTCCAGCTGGTATCTCCACGGCTGGTGCCGGGACCGGGAGGACTGGCGGCTCTTCAAGCTGGGCCGGATGCTCTCCCTGGAGACCCTGGAGGAGACCTTCTCCCCCCGGCCGGCCCCCTGGCCCGTCACCCCGGCGGAGCGGGTGTACCCGGGCAGGCTCCGGGCCGCGGTCCGCTTCGCCCCCTCCGCCCGCTGGCGGCTGGTGGACGAGTACGGCGCGGACAGCTTTCAGGTCCAGCCGGACGGCGGCCTGCTCTTTGAGCGGAGCTTTCCGGGCCAGGAGGAGCTGGTGCGGTGGGCGCTGAGTTTCGGGGACGCGGCGGAGATCCTCTCCCCAGCCGGCGCACGGCGGGCCATGGCGGACCTGGGCAAAAAAATTTGGGAGAAATATGACAAATAGCTGTCAGATTCTCCGGCGTATGCTGGGAGGACAGAGGGGGGCGCGGCTTGGCCTCCCGGAGAAAAAATGGGACAAGCTCCTTGGGGAGCTGGAAAGGGAGGACTGACATGGTGGAATCGAGATGCGGGCTTCTGTGCAGCCAGTGCGGATACCGGGAGAGCATGGGGTGCAAGGGCTGCGTGCGCATTGAAAAGCCCTTCTGGGGGGAGAAGTGCCCGGTGAAGAGCTGCTGTGAGGAGCGGCGGCTGGACCACTGCGGCCTGTGCGGGGACTTCCCCTGTCAGGCGCTCCACGACTTTGCCTACGATCCCCAGCAGGGGGACAACGGCGCGAGAATCCGTCAGTGCGAGAAGTGGAGGGGATGAGCAATGGCCTCCAGTATGAGCTATGTGGAGTTTGTCATGGAGCAGCTGGCCGGGGCCGGGACCATCACCTTCCGGCGGATGTTCGGGGAGTACGGCCTGTACTGCGACGGGAAGTACTTCGCCTGCGTCTGCAATGACCGGCTGCTGGTGAAGATCACAGCGCCGGGGGAGGCCCTGCTGCCGGACTGCCCCCGGGGCGTCCCCTACGAGGGCGGCGGGGAGATGCTGCTGCCGGACGTGGAGGACCGGGAGACGCTGATGGAGCTGGCCCGGGTGACGTGCGCGGCCCTGCCGGAGAAAAAGCCCAGGAAGAAAGCGGCTAAGTGAGGACAGCGAGGCGGAAAGGGTGGAGCAGTTCCCACGGCCATCAAAGTCCTGCGCGTTTCCAGCAATGTGTTTGAGACCGTCATCCGGTCTCGGGTCTGATGACTGATTCTGCGGCCAAGCAGCCGCATAGGGGCGAGCAGCGCTCGCCCCTATGTATTTTTCCAAGTGGCAATTTGTGCGGGCTCCACAGCCCCATCGCCCCTCAGACCAGTTCCACCACCCGGCTGTAGGCCCGCAGGGGATAGGTCCCGTCGTGGGCCTCCCCGGGGACGGTGCGGCTCATCTCCCCTGGCTCCGTCACCCGCACCACCCCCGCCCGGGCCAGCAGGTCCCCCAGCGCCGCCCGCTCCTCCGGCGGACAGAGGAGGCCTGCGGTCTGCAAATATCCCCGCTTTCCCCCCAGCGCCGCCGGGATCCGCTCCCGGGGCAGGGGCTTGACCCAGCAGTTCCCCGCCAGGGGGGACAGCTCCAGGCGGCTGTCCGGGGCAATGACCACGCTCACGCCGCCGGAGCGCAGCGCCCGGGGCCCGGTCTCCTCCAGCTCCATGCTGTACACTTGGAGGGCCGCCCTGGCCCGCAGGCCCAGGTCCGCCGGCGGGTGGCGGCGGTTCTCCGCCTGGAGGGCGGCGAAAAACCGCTCCCCCACCGCCTCCACAGCCCCCATGTCCGTCGTGTCCACAAAGATCCCCTGGCAGGAGGAGCACAGCAGCTGCCGGGTGAGGCACACGTGGCGGGCCAGGGCCTCCAGGTCCCGGTCCGGCGGGTCCGGGACCGCGTAGGCGAAGCTGAGCTTGTGGCCCCAGGAGATGACCTGGGTGTCCGGGTCCGCCAGCCGCCGGGCCGCCCGCACCGCCTCGTCCCCGCCCCAGACCACCACCGCGTCTGCGGCCCGGGCAAAGACGGTCAGGCTCTCCAGGTCCGTGGAGGGCACGTCGAAGACATACACATAGTCCCGCAGCCGGGGCTCCAGGTCCGTCAGCTCTTTGAGCAGCAGAATGGACGCGCCTTGGTCCATGGAGGGCAGCTTGAGGATGTTCACATTCCCCGCCAGCAGCCCCTCCGCCACGCTATAGGCCGGCAGGCCGTCCACGTTTCCGGCGGCGATATGGAGCAGGGTCCCCAGGGGATACCGCACCCGCCGGATGGGCCCGCCCTCCGGGCGGCGCAGGGGAACCAGCTCCGGCCCCAGCTCCGTCTCCAGCTTGTAGAGGAGGCTCTCCCGGCGGAAGAGGCCCACTGCGGCCTGAAACTGGCCGGGGTCCATGGCAAGGCCGGTCAGAAAGGGGGCGAGGAGGCGGTCATAGTCCCCCCGCTCCACCCGCCGGGCCAGCTCGTCGCAGGCCTCCACCACCACGCCGCTCTTCAGGGGCGGGCCGGCCATGGTCCGGACGCAGGCCTCCGCCAGCCCCTCCCGCAGGGGGACCAATTCCCTGTCCTCGTAGAGATTTCCGTGGGCCAGAATCATTCCCGCTCCCCTCCCCTCAGATATTCCGACGCGCCGGCGGCGCAGGTGACGATGTCCCGCACCCCCGCCCGGCCCAGGATCTCCAGCCAGGGGCCGGCTATGCCGCAGGGGCAGGTCCCTCCCGGGTGGAGCACCCCCAGATCGTCGGTCATGACGCTGAGAATGGGCATACTGTCCGCCATGGGGGTCAGCAGGTTCACAAGGCCCGGCCGGCCCGGGGGCAGGGGCTCCAGGGTGTCCGGGTCCCGGATGACAACCCGGCTGTAGACCGGGATGTGGAAGTGGTGGGCGCGGCAGGTGGTGTAGAGAATGGGGTGCTCCACCGCGCCAAAAAACTCCACGCACCCCTCCTCCGGAATCCCCAGCACCGTCTCCGCCAGGCGGTAGAGCTCCGCCTTCTCCACCTGCTGGCCCTCGAACTGCTTCCAGCCCCCGCCCATGGTGACCAAGGACCCCCGGGGCAGCTCCAGGCGCACCCCCTGCTCCTCCAGCCTCCGGAGGAGGAGATAGGTGTAGGAGGGAAAGCCGATGGTCCGCACCGGGGCCCCGCCCCGGGCGCAGGCCAGGAGCTTTCGCTCCAGGCCCTCCAGGTCCAGCCGGTAGCCCCCCTCCCGCCAAACCAGGGCGTAGGTACGGGAGAGGGCGGGGGCGAAGAAGGTAAAGCCGAAGCCGGTCTTGGAGAAGGCGGTCTGGTTCTCCCGCCGGGGCTGGTAGCCCAGGATGAGGTAGTGGCAGGGCCGGGGGGAGAGGAGCTGGTGGCGGCGGGCCATGCGCACCACCATGTGCCCGCCCCGCCGGAGGGTGGCCCCGTCGAAGCCGATATGGCTCATGGACCCGCTGGTGCCCGAGGAGGTGGCCCGGATCAGCAGCCTGCGCTCTGGCACGGACAGCAGGACGTGGCGCTTGAAATACAGGGTGGGGATGGGGGGCAGGGCGGCGGGGGATACGCCCGTCAGGTCCTCCAGGCCCCTCAGGGCCAGGATCCGCCGGTAATCCGGGCAGCCGGCGGCCTGGAGGGCCGCGTTTTCCGCCATGGCGGCGGCAAAGAGGTCCTCCGTTCCTGCCAGATCGTAGGGGTCCCGCCAGCGAAACAGCTTGTCGCGCAGGGTCACGGCGCTTCCTCCTCTCGTGGTTGTCTTATGGAGAGTATACCACGCTTTGGGGGCGGCGTTCAAGGTTTTTTGCGCGCGCGGGCTCCGGTATCAAACAGGGGAAACGCAGGGAAGTTTTACCGGCAAGCCGGGGAAAAAGGCATTTGCTTTCTCCCCTGGCCTGTGATACACTGAAATAAAGATGCCAAGCCCCGCGCGCATCACGGGAAGGGAGACAGACCATGGAATCCATTGACGTCAACTACGGCGCTCTGCGGCGCTACGACACCGCCAGACCTCCTCTGCGCCAGCGGCTGCTCTTCACCGCCGTGCTGCGGGCCCTGTGCGGGCTGAGTATGGCGGGCCAGGACTACCGCATTGAGAAGATCAACATGGAGGGCCTGGAGCCCCCCTACCTGCTCCTGAGCAACCACATGCACTTTGTGGACTTCAAGCTCTGCTCCATCGCCACCTGGCCCCACCGGGTGAACAACATCGCCACCATCGACGGCTACTACCGCCGCCCCTTTATCATGGAGTGGCTGGGGTGCCTGTGCAAGCGGAAGTTCACCACGGACATGACCCTGCTGCGGTCTGTGAAAAAGGTGCTCCACGAGTACGGGGATATCCTGTGCATGTATCCGGAGGCCCGGTACTCCCCGGCGGGCACCACTGCCATCCTCCCGGACTCCCTGGGCAAGCTGGCCAAGAAGCAGGGGGTGCCGGTGGTGGTGCTGCTCCACCACGGCAACTACCTCCACACCCCCTTCTGGAACTACCGCCGCCCCCGAAGGGTGCCCCTATATACCACCATGACCCAGGTGCTCACGGCCCAGGACGTGGCGGAGAAGTCCGCCGGGGAGATCGGGGAGATCATCCGCGCCGCCATGACCTACGACGAGTACCGCTGGCAGGCGGAGAACCAGATCCACATCACCGAGCCCTTCCGGGCGGAGGGCCTCCACAAGATCCTCTACCAGTGCCCCAGCTGCCGCACCGAGAGCCAGATGGAGAGCCGGGGAAGCGAACTCTCCTGCGCCGCCTGCGGCAAGCGGTGGGAGATGGACACCCTGGGCCGTCTCCGGGCCCTGTCCGGGGAGACGGAGTTTTCCCACATCCCGGACTGGTTCGAGTGGGAGCGGGAGCAGGTGCGGCGGCAGCTGGAGGAGGGGAGCTACCGCTTTGAGGACGAGGTGGAGGTGTACTCCCTGCCCAACGCCTGGCGGTTCCAGAAGCTGGGCCGGGCCCGGCTCATCCACGACATGGACCAGGGGTTCGTGGTGGAGGGGAGCTACCGGGGCCAGCCCTACCGGATCCACCGGCCGCCCCTGGGCATGTACGGCCTCCATGTGGAGTACGACTACTGCTACGTGCGGCCCGACGACTGCGTGGACATCTCCACAGACAACGACAGCCTCTACTGCTATCCCGTCCGGCAGAACGTGGTGACCAAGCTGAGCTTTGCCACAGAGGAGCTCTACAAGATGAAGCGGGCCGCGGCGGCGCAGAGGCGGGCTGCATCGTCGGCGGGCGGCTGATGCGCCCATTACCCCATGATACGGCGATTCCCGCCGCAATACGCAGGATGCGGAGGTGCTCAGGGCATGTTTGATCGATATTCTCTGCTTCAGCTTCTCCGGTCCCTCCCCTTTTCCAAAGAGGAATACTGGGTTGTCGCCGGCGGCGCTATGGTTTTGCACGGGTTTCGCCCGCAGACCCAGGATGTTGATCTGGGCTGTACCGCGCTCCTGGCGGATCAGCTGGAGCAACAGGGCTGCGCCGCCGCCCGATGTGGGGACGGAACCAGAAGATTCTCCTATTCTGAACATATCGAGATCTTTGAAAACTGGATCGAGGGAACCGTGGAGATCGTCAGCGGCGTTCCCGTTGTGAGCGCGGACGGACTGATCCGGATGAAACGGAAGCTGGGCCGGGAAAAGGATTTCGCGGACATTGCATTGATAGAAAAAGCGAGAGACGCCCGCCGCCGTTCATAAATCATGATCGGGGCGCCCCCAATGCCCCTGCGCGGTAAAACAGGAGGGATAGCGCAATGGAAAAGGGCAACAGCAGCAGATGCCCGATCAGAATATATCTGGGCCTGGTTTATTTTATATGTTATGGGCTTGGAGCGCTTGAGCTTGCGGCCGGAACGGGAGGGTTTTACCGTATTTTAGGTGTTGCGTTTACGTTTTTGCCTGTGGTAATGTCGCTTATTACACGGCGCGTCACAGGCAGAAAGGGGACGTTCCATCTTTCGTTCAGGGTTTGGAAAAACGCAAGGGCATGGTTGTTTTCCGCGCTGGCGCCGGGAATATTGATTGTATTGGGCGCGGTTTTGTATTTCCTCATTTTCCCCAATGAGTACAGCGGCGTTTTCAGGTATGGATTGCTTTTGGGCTCCGATGCGGGAGCGGCTGTCCAATCCCCTATGGTGACTGCGTTGATCTGTATTGTGATCGCCGGCATCATGCTGCCGGTACAATTACTGGAATTAGGCGAGGAAATCGGTTGGCGCGGGTATCTCCTCGGATTTCAGATCGAAAAATATGGCGCACGAAAGGCGGTCCTGCTGAACGGAATCGAATGGGGGCTGGCGCATCTTCCCCTCATCTATTTCGGATTCAATTACAGCCTGAACAACTGGGGTGCGCCCTACACGAACATGGCGCTGATGCTGGCGGTGTGTATCGTTTCGGGCATCATGTTTTCCTATATCACAATACAGACAGGCAACTGTATGTATGCGGCAATCATGCATGGAGTTGTGAATGTCATAGGCGAGCTCCCTGTTTGTATGACGCATGATATGAAAAACGGTCTGTTGGGACCGAACCCGACAGGAGCTCTTTCCATGGTGTTCTTGGCTGTATTCTCTATTCTGCTGTTTGTTCGGTTGGAAAAGGGGCGGAATTGAAAACGAAAAACGATTGACAGGGCGATGATCTCCTGTTTATCTCATATGAACAAACAGGCTCTCAAAGAGCAGAGAAACGCCGGGAGTGCGCACAACATCCTGTGGATGCGCACTCCCGGCGTTTTTCGATTCCTCAGTCAGCGGATGGGGGAGGAAAACCGCCCTGCCGCTCCTCCATGGGCACATAGGGGCGGTGGGCCTCCACGCACTCGTACCGGGGACGGATCAGCTTGCCGCCGGCGCTGAGCTCCTCCATCCGGTGGGCGCTCCAGCCGGCGATCCGGGCCACCGCAAACAGAGGCGTGTACAGCTCCATGGGCAGGCCCAGCATCTCGTAGACCAGTCCGCTGTAGAAGTCGATGTTGGTGGAGATGGCCTTCCTGCCCCGCCGCTCCATGAGCAGTCTCTTGCCGGTCCGCTCCACGCTCTCGTACAGCGACAGATCCGCCCCCCGGTCCTTCTCCGCCGCCAGCTGCTGCACATAGCTGCGGAACACCTCGCATCGGGGATCGCTGCGGGTGTAGACCGCGTGGCCCAGGCCGTAGATGAGGCCGCTGCCGTCGAAGGCCTCCTTATCCAGGATCCGGGTCAGGTATGCCTCCACCGCGCCCTGGTCCCCCCAGTCCTCCACGTGCGCCTTGATGTCCGCCATCATGTCCATGACCTTGCTGTTGGCTCCGCCGTGGCGGGGGCCCTTCAGGGAGGCCATGGCTGCGGCGATGGCGGAATAGGTGTCCGTGCCGGAGGAGGTGACCACGTGGTTGGTGAAGGTGGAGTTATTGCCGCCGCCGTGGTCTGCGTGGAGCACCAGGGCCACGTCCAGGGTGCGGGCCTCCAGGTCCGTGTAGGATCGATCCTCCCGCAGCATGTACAGGAAGTTCTCCGCCGCGGACAGCTCCGGCTGGGGCACGTGGATGAAGAGGCTGGCCCCCTCGTAGTACCGCCAGGCCTGATAGGCGTAGATGGCCAGCACAGGCATGTTGCTGAGCAGCTGGAGGCTCTGGCGCAGCACGTTCTCCAGCCCCACGTCGTTGGCCTTGTCGTCGTAGCAGTACAGGGTGAGAATGGCCCGCTGCATGGTGTTCATCAGATCCTTGGGCGGGGCCTTCATGATGATGTCCCGGAAGAAGTTGGTGGGCAGGGTGCGGTAGGAGGCCAGCTGGCCGCAGAAGTCCTCCAGCTGCGCCCGGCTGGGCAGCTCCCCGAAGAGGAGCAGGTACGCCGCCTCCTCAAAGGCGAACCGTCCCCGGGCCTCGGACCCCCGCACGATCTCCCGGCAGTCGATGCCCCGGTAGTAGAGCACGCCGTCGGCGGGGAGGATGTGCTCGTCAGCGGTGACGGTGTAGGACTGGATCTCCGCCACCCGGGTCAGGCCTGTGAGCACCCCCCGGCCGTCCTCGTCCCGCAGGCCCCGCTTGACGTTGTACTCCCGGTACAGTCGGGGATCGATGAAATTCTCCTTCTCCCACTGCTCCTTCAATGCCATGATGGCGGGCGTGATCTCGCAGTAGGCGTTCTCCCGATTTTCGTTCCAGATCATAGCGGCATACTCCTTTCCCCTGGGCGGCACTTCTATTTTGCAAGTATATCACATATAACTTTCATTTTCAAGGTAAAATCTCCCGAATTTTTTCTAAACTATCAGACGGCCTGCATAGAGAAGTCCGCCTGTTATGCAAAAAGGAGGAGGTGCGGTCTCATTTTCGCTCCCTGGCATCCCCCGGGAGGGGATGGAAAAATTTCTGCCCAATCGCGGAAAAAGGCTATACAAGGGACGCTTTTTTTGGTATATTAAAAGGCAGCTGTTTCCCCTCAATTTTTTACAGGAGGTTGTTTTAATGAGCGCGTTAACTGATCTGATCTATGCCGGTTCCAACGCTGTGGCGGGCCTGACCGAGGGGGCCGTCAAGGATGCCATTGCCAAGCACGGCGCTGACACCCCTGTTGCCTTTCCCGACACCGCCTACTTCTTCCCCACCATCTACGCCGCCACAGGCGTGAAGGTGAAGACGCTGGGGGATCTGCCCGCCTGCGTAGACGTACTCAAGAGCCTGATTACCGGCCAGGACGACATCGCCCAGGCTCTGAACGCAGGCCTTGCCACCGCCGTGGGCGCGGAGATCATCGAGGGACTGAAGTACGTGGGCGGCGCGGCCCCCTACGCTGAGGACTCCGGCATCGGCTTTGTGCCTGACCCCGTGATCCGCTCCTTGGGCGTGCCCCTGGTCACCGGCGACATCCCCGGCGTGGCCGTGGTCATCGGCAAGGCGGACAGCGCCGCCGACGTAGCCAAGGTGGTGAAGGACTACCAGTCCAAGGGCATTCTCACCTTCATGATCGGGGACTGCATTGAGCAGGCCCTGGGCGAGGGCGTGAAGATGGGCCTGGAGCTGCGGGTGGTGCCCCTGGGCCACGACGTTACCAGCGTCATCCACGTGGTCACCGTGGCTATCCGCGCGGCCCTCATCTTCGGCAACATCCAGCCCGGGGATCTGGCCGGCCTTCTCAAGTACACCAAGGAGCGGGTGCCCGCCTTTGTCAACACCTTCGGGGCTCTCAGCGAGGTGGTGGTCTCCGCCGGCGCTGGGGCTATCGCCCTGGGCTTCCCGGTGATCGTGGACCAGGATATCGGTGATCTCCAGGTCCCCGGCGCACTGGAGGCGGTCACCAATCACGAGGAGACCGTCAAGCGCTCCCTGGCCCTGCGCAATATCAAGATCAAGGTGAAGGAGCTGCCCATTCCCGTGGCTTTCGCCGCCGCCTTTGAGGGGGAGATCATCCGCAAGGCGGACATGAAGGTGGAGTTCTGGTCCAGCAAGAACACCACCTGCGAGCTGGTGACCACCCGGTCCATGGACGAGATCGAGGACCACAAGATCACCGTGGACGGCCCGGACATCGATAGCGGCGAGACGGAGTACGCCCTGGCAACCTACATCGAGGTGGCCGGCGCGAAGATGCAGAAGGATTTCGAGTCCGTCATCGAGCGGAAGATCCACGCCTGGTTCAACTACATGGAGGGCGTGATGCACACCGGCCAGCGCAACCAGTTCCGCATCCGGGTGTCCAACGACGCCTACGACAAGGGCCTGCGGATGAAGCACTTCGGCGAGGTGCTCTACAATATGATTATGGACGAGTTTGACGCGGTGGTGGACAAGTGCCAGGTCACCCTGGTCACAGATCCGGAGAAGGCGGCGCGGATCCTCAGCGAGGAGGCCATGCCCGCCTACAGCGCCCGGGACGACAGGCTCAGTTCCATGACCGACGAGAGCGTGGACCAGTTCTACACCTGCATTCTCTGCCAGTCCTTCGCCCCCAGCCACTGCTGCGTGGTCACGCCGGAGCGGCTGGGCCTGTGCGGCGCGGTGAGCTGGCTGGACGCCAAGGCCACCAAGGAGCTCAACGACGCCGGCCCCTGCCAGCCCATCAGCAAGGAGGGCTGCACGGACGAGAAGAAGGGCTACTACCCGGACGTGGACCGGATGGTCCATGCGGCCACCCAGGGCGCGGTGGAGCACGTGAGCCTGTACTCCATCATGGAGGACCCCATGACCAGCTGCGGCTGCTTCGAGTGCATCTGCGGCATCGAGCCCATCAGCAACGGTCTGGTGATCTGCAACCGGGAGTTCAAGGGCATGACCCCCACGGGCATGACCTTCGGCGAGCTGGCCAGCATGACCGGCGGCGGCGTGCAGACCCCGGGCTTCATGGGCCACGGCCGCCATTTCATCGGCAGCAAGAAGTTCGCCTCCGCCGAGGGCGGCATTGCCCGGATTGTCTGGATGCCCAAGGAGCTTAAGGACGACGTGTCCGCCCGGCTCAACGCCACGGCCAAGGAGCTGCTGGGGATTGAGAATTTCTGCGACATGATCGGCGACGAGACCATTACCTCCGATCCCGAGGAGCTGATGAACTTCATCACCGAGAAGGGCCACCCGGTGCTGAATCTGGAGCCGCTGATGTAATACGAGCAACGGCGGTCCACGGAGCCAAAAGAAAACTTTAGAATCATTTACCAACAGCTGCCGGCGGTCTGATATCAGACCGCCGGCAGCTGTTGGGCAGACAGGGGCGTTCGGCAGGCCCTGTCCCCCATCACACTTCCCTCTTGGCCGGCATACGATAGAACAAAAACGAGGAGGACACCGTATGCCTATTCTGTACCTCAGCCCCTCCACCCAGGAGAACAATCTCTACGTCACCGGCAGCGGCAGCGAGGAGTACTGGATGAACCGTCTGGCGGACGCCATGATCCCCTACCTCAACAGCTGCGGCATCCGCTACCGGCGCAACTCCCCGGACATGACCGCCGGCAGCTCCATCCGTCAGGCCAACAGCGGCTGGTACGACTTCTATCTGGCCCTCCACTCCAACGCCGCGGCGGAGGACAACTACGGCGGCGTCCGGGGCGTCATCGCCTTCTACTACCCCTCCAGCACCCAGGGCAAGCGGGCGGCCCAGATCTTTGTCAACAACCTCCGGGGCATCTACCCCCTGCCGGACAAGGTGGTCACCCGGGCCACCACCTCCCTGGGGGAGGTGCGGGATTCCAAATTCCCCGCCGTGCTGCTGGAGCTGGGGTATCACGACAACGTGGACGACGCCCGCTGGATCGAGAACAACATCACGGAGATCGCCCGGAATCTGGTCCTGAGCCTGACGGACTACTTCGGCATCCCCTTCATCTGGCCCACAGACCCCTGGACCGCCACCGTCCAGACCGGCGGGGGCAACCTGAACCTGCGGGCCCGGCCGGACACCAGCTCCGCTGTGGTAGCGGTGATTCCCGACGGGGCCAAGGTGGAGATTTACGGCCAGTACGAGGGCTGGTACGTGGTCCACTACGGCGGCTACGTGGGCTACGCCTCCGCCCAGTACATCCGGTAGGGGCTGAGCGGCCGCTCCTTTTCGGGAGAGAAAAAAGGATGTCAGACCCCATTAATAACTGCCGGCAGTCTATGGGAAGACTGCCGGCAGTTGTCTGACGGATTCTGAAATTTTTCTTATTTCTTCAGCTCCCCGGTGGCGCTGGCGGTGAGGTAGGCGTTGATGAAGCCGTCCAGGTCCCCGTCCATCACCGCGTTGATGTTGCCGTTCTCAAAGCCGGTGCGGGTGTCCTTGGCCAGGGTGTAGGGCATGAAGACGTAGGAGCGGATCTGGCTGCCCCACTCGATCTTCATCTGCACGCCCTTGAGGTCCGAAATCTTCTCCGCGTGCTGCTGGGCTTTCATCTGCATGAGCTTTGCCCGGAGCATCTTCATGCAGTTCTCCCGGTTCTGGACCTGGCTGCGCTCCTGCTGGGAGGCCACCACCACCCCGGTGGGCCGGTGGATGAGGCGCACGGCGGAGGAGGTCTTGTTCACGTGCTGGCCGCCGGCGCCGGAGGCGCGGTAGACCTGCATCTCGATGTCCTCCTGGCGGATCTCCACGCTGGTGTCGTCGTCAATCTCCGGCATCACCTCCACGGCGGCAAAGGAGGTCTGGCGGCGGGCGTTGGCGTCAAAGGGGGAGATGCGCACCATCCGGTGGACCCCATTCTCGCTGCGCAGGAAGCCGTAGGCGTTCTCCCCCTCAATGGAGATGGCGGCGGACTTGATGCCCGCCTCGTCGTCATCCTCGTAGTTGAGGGTTTTGACGGTGAAGTTGTGGCGCTCCGCCCAGCGGGTGTACATCCGGTAGAGCATCTGGCACCAGTCCTGGGCCTCGGTGCCGCCGGCGCCGGGGTGGAGGCTGAGGATGGCGTTGCTGTTGTCGTACTCGCCGGTGAGCAGGGTGGCCAGATTGGCCTCCTCCAGGGCCCCCTCCAGGCGGCTGAAGCCCTCGCTCACCTCCGGCAGGAGGCTCTCGTCGTCCTCCTCCATGGCCATCTCCACCAGGGTGGTCAGATCCTCCCACTGGCCCACCAGCCGCTGGTGGTTCTCCAGCTTGTTCTTGAGCTGCTTGGTGCGCTGGAGCACCTTCTGGGACCCGGACACATCGTTCCAGAAATTGGGGTCGTTGGTCTTCTCCTCCAGCTCCTCCACCTCCCGGCGGGCCCCCTCCAGATCCAGGGCCGCAGCCAGACTGTCCAGGCGGGGGCCCAGGGCGGTGAGCTTCTGCTTGTAGACGTCGTATTCAATAATGGGCATGGCGAATCCTCCAAATTGTCGTTATGGTTTTATCAGCTGGCTTCTCTCTCGTCACATAGCGGGATTCTCCATTCCTTTTCAAAGTCTTTCTCCGGGCCCGCTCCGGACCCTTGGGGATATTATGCCATAAACAGGCGGGGTCTGTAAAGGGGAAAATTGCTGATTCTCTCCCGGAGGCGGGGGCGGGGCCTTTGTGGAGCGCTTTTCAACAGGCTGAGCAGCCGGACCGGAGACCCAGAAGGGCTCCGGTCCGGCTGCTTTCGCGCTGTCCGGTTATGTCGGGGACCATCCTATCTCCCCAGAATCTCCGTAATCATCGTATCCACCAGGATCATGCTCCGGGGCATGTGGAAGGGGCCCTTGAAGGTGCTGCCCTTGGTGGAGGGCTGCGTGGGCAGGCCGTCCCGGCGGAGGTAGCCGTACCACTCGCCGTACTCCGGGTCCGCGAAGTGGGCCTTGCAGTAGTCCAGGGTCTTATAGAACCAGTCCAGATATTTCTCGTTCCCGGTGTCCCGGTAGAGCATCATGGCGGCGATGAGAATCTCGTTGTGGGGCCACCACAGCTTCATGTCGTGCTCATAGGCCTCCGGCGGCTTGCCCAGGGCGTCGATGAAGTAGAGCAGTCCGCCGTACTCCTTGTCCCAGCCGGCCTCGATGGCCCAGTCGAACATCTGGGCCGCCTTCTCCACCAGCGCCTTGTCCCCGGTCCGGCTGGCGTGCTCCAGCAGGAACCAGACGCCCTCAATGTCGTGGCCCGGGTTCACCGTGCGGCCCTCGGTGTAGAAGAGCCGGGGCTGGCCGTCCTCGGCCACGTTCTCCAGCACGCACTTGAGCTCCGGCTTCACGTGGTAGCGGAAGATGTCCTCCACGCACTGCCTCGCCCGCTCCTCGTAGAGCGCCCTCCGCTCCGGGTCCGTGCGCAGCAGGATGCCCGTGACATTGAGGATAATCATGGGGATGCCGAAGGCCCGGCCCGTGCGGGTCTCGGGGATGGTCTTGGGGCCCATGTGAACCGGGTCCTCCTTGCCCTGGCTCAGGTCCCAGTAGAGGTCATAGCACTGCCTCGCTCTCTCCAGCCGCTTCCGGTCCCCGGTCACGCCGTAGTGCTCTGCGTTGGCCGCAGCGCAGAAGGCCTCGGAGAAGTAGTAGCGCCGCTGGCGCAGGGGCTGGCCCTCCGCCGTGACGGTGAAGTACATCCGGTCTCCAGCGGCGTGGTTGAAGCAGTGGGCCTCCATGAAGTCCAAGCAGCTGCGGCTGGCCTCCAGCCACTCCGGCCTCTCGCCGTAGGTGTGGCACAGGAAGGCGTAAATCCAGCCGCACCGGCCCTGCATCCACACGCTCTTATCCGTGGAGTAGACCTCCCCCTTCCGGTCCAGGCAGGTGTACACGCCGCCGTGCTCTCTGTCCATGCCGTTTTTCAGCCAGAAGTCTGCGGAGCTCTTCAGCTCCTCCCGCACCCACGCCTGGGCGTCCGCCAGTTTCTGTCGATCCATGATTGTTCCTCCCTATGATGATTGTGTTGCGAATCCTGTCTTTTCGGTTTTCCCTATTGTACCATTTTCAAAATCATTTTTCAATCACGGGAGCGCAATCGAAAAAGATTTTTATTATGGGGTGACAGCCGGTGTAAATTATGGTAAAATAGGAGGCAGCCGGATGAAAAATATGGGATCCGGCCAGAGAGAAGCGCTCCTGCCGGCGTAGGACGGCCGGCGTAAATTGATGCGTTTGGAGGAGAACGATATGAACAGATTCGGTATCTCGGTACAGCTCAAGCATGTCCCGTCCCTGGACCCGGACTTTATCCCCCTGCTGCGCTACAACCAGGCCTTCCTGGCGGACGCCAAAAAGCCTGTGGGCATCGCCGTGGAGAGGGCGGACGGCCAGATGGCCTCCTGCCGCACCTTCATCCACGGCACGCCGGAGATGGAGCAGGCTGACCACTACTATATCAACCGGCTGGTGAAGACCATCCTGTGGATGAAGGGCGGCTTCAAGATCTACGTCAGCGGGGACGAGGGCGTGTTCAACTACCTGAAAAAGGCCTACAGCGCCGGCGGAGAGCAGGAGTTTGACTGGGACTACATGGCCAGCGTCTTCGAGCACCCCTTCGAGGTGGTGCTGGTGGACGATATCCCGGCGGCCAAGGACGATCCCAAGGCCATGGGCGGCCACCTGGAGGGCTGCCGCATCGGCTTCGACGCCGGCGGAAGCGACCGGAAGGTCTCCGCGGTCATCGACGGCGAGACCGTCTACTCCGAGGAGGTGGTCTGGTTCCCCAAGATCACCGCGGATCCGGACTACCACTACGAGGGCATCGTGGCGGGCCTGAAGTCCGCTGCCGAGCACATGCCCCGGGTGGACGCGGTGGGCGTCAGCTCCGCCGGCGTGTTCATCAACAACCGGACCATGAACGCCTCCCTGTTCCTCCAAGTCCCCAAGGACATCTATGACGTCAAGGTGAAGGACATCTACATCCGGGCCATCCGGGACACCTTTGGCGACGTGCCCTACTCCGTCATCAACGACGGCGACGTGTCCGCCCTGGCCGGGGCCATGAGCCTGGACGACAGCAGCGTGCTGGGCATCGCCATGGGCACCAGCGAGGCGGTGGGCTACGTGGACGAGGCCGGGCGCATCACCGGCTGGCTCAACGAGCTGGCCTTCGTACCTGTGGACGCCCAGCCGGACGCCATGCGGGACGAGTGGAGCGGCGACATCGGCTGCGGCGTGAAGTACTTCTCCCAGGACGGCGTCATCAAGCTGGCCCCCCGGGCGGGCATTGCGCTGGAGGAGAGCCTGAGCCCGGCGGAGAAGCTGAAGGTGGTGCAGAAGCTGATGGAGGAGGGCAGCGAGGCTGCCGCCAAGGTCTATGAGTCCATCGGCGTATACCTGGGCCACACCCTGGCATACTATCATGAGCTGTACGGCTGCCGCCACGTGCTGCTGCTGGGCCGGGTCATGAGCGGAAAGGGCGGAGACCTCATCCTGGCCACTGCCCAGAAGGTGCTGGAGGACGAGTATCCGGAGACGGCCAAGTCCCTCAAGGCGGAGCTGCCCGACGAGAAGTTCCGCCGGGTGGGCCAGTCCATGGCCGCCGCCAGCCTGCCGGAGCTGAAAAAGTAGGATCTGGCCATGAGCGATACCATCTGCGGCGCGGACTGCGCCGGCTGTCCCTTCCGGGACGGCTGCGGCGGGTGCCGGGAGACCGGCGGCCGTCCCTTTGGACGGGAGTGCCCCCTGGCGGCCTGCTGCGCCGGCCAGGGACGGGACGCCTGCGGACCGTGCGGCGGGACCTGCCGGCTGAAATCACAGCTGGCGGCGGAATTTAACGCCCTGGGCGTCAGGGATATGCCGGAGGTCACGGACCTGAACCCGCTGCCGGGCTCCTTTATCAACCTCCCCTACACGCTCCCCAACGGACAGATGGTGAAGCTGCTGGAGGACGACAAAATCTACCTGGGCAATCAGCTGGAGAGCCTGAGCGGCAGCCCCAGGTGCTACGGTCTGGCCGCCGACGAGGCCCATCTGCTGGTGTGCGCCTACGGCCAGGGCGGGTCTGACCCGGAGATCATCGCGTATCAAAAGCGGCAGGGCGGGAAAGACCAATAACGAACTTCGAGGAGAGGACTGTTTTTCATGCTAATCAAGAACGGGAAAATACTCATCGGCAAATCCTTTGTGGACGGGGACATCCAGTTTGACCGCGCCATCACCGCCATCGGCCGTCTGGAGGGCCCTGCGGACCTGGACGCCCAGGGGGGATACGTGATCCCCGGCCTGGTGGACGTGCACACCCACGGGGCCCTGGGAGAGGACTTCTCCGACGGGAAGCCGGAGGGCCTCCAGCCCCTGGCGGACTACTACGCCGCCCACGGCGTCACCAGCTATCTGGCCACCACCATGACCCTGAAGGAGGAGGTGCTCACCCCGGCCATGCACGCCATCCGGGACTTCAAGCCCAAGAGCGGCGCCAAGTGCGCCGGCGTCCACCTGGAGGGACCCTTCCTCAGCTACGCCAAGCGGGGGGCCCAGGCGGCGGAGAACCTCCACAAGCCGGATCCCGCCCTCTTCCACCGGCTCAACGAGGCCAGCGGCGGACAGGTGAAGCTGGTGACCGTGGCCTGCGAGGAGGAGGGGGCCCTGCCCTTTATCCGGGAGATCTCCCGGACCTGCGCCGTCTCCCTTGGCCACACCACGGCGGACTACGACACCGCTATGGCCGGCTTCCTGGCGGGGGCCAGCCACGCCACCCACCTCTACAACGGCATGCCCTCCCTGCTCCACCGCGCCCCCGGCGTGATCGGCGCGGCCTTTGACGCAGGGGCCAGCGTGGAGCTCATCTGCGACGGGCTCCACATCCACCCCTCTGTCATCCGGGTCACCTACCAGCTCTTCGGAGACAAGCTGAACCTGATCAGCGACTCCCTGCGCTGCGCCGGGATGCCCGACGGCGACTATGAGCTGGGGGGCCAGCCCATTGTGGTGAAGAACCACAAGGCCACCCTGCTGGACGGCACCCTGGCCGGGTCCTCCATCTCCCTGCTGGACGCGGTGCGCAACGTGGTCAGCTTCGGCCTGCCCCTGGCCGGCGCGGTCTACGCCGCCTCCACCGCCCCGGCCCTGGCCGCAGGCCTGGACGCCGGCGTTATCGCCCAGGGCAGGGCGGCGGACCTGCTGGTGCTGGACAAGGATCTGGCCCTGAAGGCCGTGTTTGTGGACGGGAAACTCTATGAGGGCCGTCCGTGAGGGATGGGCAACAGGAGTGTCAACTGTCTTTTCCACCAAAAATAGGGAGAAGCTTTTGTCAATTTTCACGACAGCGGTGGGGAAACGATACAAAATTTAGGTAATATCTACGTTGACAAAAAGTGACTGAAACTGTTAAAATAAAGCCAGTTTAGGAGAGAAACCTAAACAGTTGTATCGTTTTTCCTCAATCTTCTCCATCAAGAAAGCATCCCGCCTTCCGAAGAGGGCGGGATGCTTTCTTATTCGTTTCAGCAAGTCCTTTCAGCAGGCGCCTATATCCGGGCCACGCCGGACTGGCGGGCGGCCTCCGCAACGGCCTGGGCCACAGCGGGGCCCACCCGCTTGTCAAAGGCCTTGGGGATGATATACTCGGCGGTGAGCTCCTCCGGGGCGATGAGGTCCGCCAGGGCCCCGGCGGCGGCCATCTTCATCTCCTCGTTGATGTCCCTGGCCCGCACGTCGAAGGTCCCCCGGAAGATGCCCGGGAAGGCCAGCACGTTGTTGATCTGGTTGGGGAAGTCACTGCGGCCGGTGGCAATCACCGCCGCGCCGCCGGCCTTGGCGTCCTCGGGGAAGATCTCCGGGGTGGGGTTGGCGCAGGCGAAGATGATGGGGTCCCGGGCCATGGACCGGACCATCTCCGTGGTCACGGTCCCCGGGGCGCTGACGCCGATGAACACGTCCGCCCCGGCCAGCATGTCCGCCAGGGTCCCGGAGCGCCGATCCAGGTTGGTGGACTGGGCCATCTCCTCCTTGATCCAGTTCAGGCCCTCCCGTCCGGCGTAGATGGCCCCGGCCCGGTCGCACATGGTGATGTGCCGGTACCCGGCGGAGAGGAGCAGCTTCACAATGGACACCGCCGCCGCGCCCGCGCCGGAGGTGACGATCCGCACGTCCTCCTTCTTTTTCCCCACCACCTTCAGCGCGTTGGTCAGGCCCGCCAGGGTGATGACGGCGGTGCCGTGCTGGTCGTCGTGGAAGATGGGGATATCGCACCGCTCCTTCAGCTTCCGCTCGATCTCAAAGCAGCGGGGGGCGGCGATGTCCTCCAGGTTGATGCCGCCAAAGGAGCCGGAGAGGAGGTACACCGCGTTGACAAACTCGTCCACATCCTGGGTCTTCACGCACAGGGGGAAGGCGTCCACCCCGCCGAAGGCCTTGAAGAGCACGCACTTGCCCTCCATGACGGGCATACCCGCCTCGGGGCCGATGTCCCCCAGGCCCAGCACGGCGCTGCCGTCGGTGATGACGGCGCAGAGGTTGTGGCGGCGGGTCAGCTCATAGCTCTTGTCCGGGTCTCTCTGGATCTCCAGGCAGGGCTGGGCCACGCCGGGGGTGTAGGCCAGGGAGAGATCGTCCCGGCTCTCCACGGGCACTGTGGCGATCACCTCGATCTTGCCCCGCCACTCCTGGTGGAGGCGCAGGGACTCCTTTGCGTAATCCATAGCAGTTGTTCTCCTTCTTGTTCTGCCGGTCCCGGCGGGGCCGGGCCTGTTCTCAGGGGCTATTGTAGCATCTGCCGGCCGGTCTGTCAATTTTTCAGGGGCCCTGAGAATCAAGAAAAATTAAAGAATGGCGGACAAACGCCCATTGCATCCCCCATGCAGTTATGATACAATAAAGAAATGCCATCAAGAAGAGTAAACGGAGGACGAACCATGGTGACCCGCGATTTCCAGAAACAGAGCCTGCTGGGGATTTTCCTCAGCTATTTCAAGCCCCACTTAGGCCTTTTCACCCTGGATATGGTCTGCGCCCTGGCCATATCCCTGGTGGATCTGAGCTTCCCCTACGTGTCCAGAATGTGCATGTACGAGCTCATCCCCGAGAGCCGCTACCGGGCCTTCTTCGCGGTCATCGCGGTGATGGTGGGGGCCTATCTGCTGCGGGCGCTGCTCCAGTACGTGGTGTGCTACTGGGGCCATATCTTCGGTGTGCTGGTGGAGGCGGACATCCGCCAGGACCTCTTCACCCATTTGCAGACCCTCTCCTTTGGCTTCTACGACAAGAACCGCACCGGCCACCTGATGAGCCGGATGACCGCAGAGCTCTTTGACATCACGGAGCTGGCCCACCACGGGCCCGAGGACCTGTTCATCTCCGGGGTCACCCTGGTGGGGGCCATCGCCATCATGTTCACCATCCAGTGGCGGCTGGCCCTGGTGATGCTGCTGCTGGTGCCCACGTTCCTCATCGTGGTCAACCTCAACCGCCGGAACATGATCCAGGCCTCCCGCCGGGTCAAGCAGAATATGGCGGGCATCAACGCGGACATCGAGTCCAGCATCTCCGGCATGCGCACCGCCAAGGCCTTCTCCAACGAGCGGGCGGAGAGCGAGAAGTTCCACGGGGCCAACGAGCGGTTCAAGACCTCCAAGAAGGAGCGGTACAAGGCCATGGCCTGGTTTATGTGCTCCATGGAGTTCTTCATGTGCATCCTGCCCGTGGCGGTGATCGCCGTGAGCGGGTGGCTCATCATGGACGGGGAGATGAACTACCAGGACCTCATCACCTTCAGCCTCTACACCAGCACCTTCATCAACCCCATGCGCAAGCTCTCCAACCTCTCGGAGATGCTCATCGACGGCATCGCCGGTCTGGGGCGGTTCGTGGAGCTGATGCGGCTGGAGCCGGATCTGAAGGATAAGCCGGACGCTAAGGAGCTGACGGCGGTGAAGGGCCGCATTGACGTGGACAACGTCTCCTTTGCCTATGAGCGGGACGAGAGCGAGGTGCTCCACCACGTGTCCCTCCACGTCGCCCCCGGGGAGACCATCGCCGTGGTGGGCCCCTCCGGCGGCGGCAAGACCACCCTGTGCAGCCTGATCCCCCGGTTCTACGACGTGGGCTCCGGCAGCATCAGGATAGACGGCCTGGACGTGCGGGACGTGACGCAGCAGAGCCTGCGCCGGAACATCGGCGTGGTGCAGCAGGACGTGTTCCTCTTCGCGGCCAGTATCATGGAGAACATCCGCTACGGCCGGCCCGGGGCCACCACGGAGGAGGTGGTGGCGGCGGCCCGGCGGGCGGAGATCTACGATGACATCATGGCCATGCCCCAGGGCTTTGATACATACGTGGGGGAGCGGGGCACCCTCCTCTCCGGCGGGCAGAAGCAGCGCATCTCCATTGCCCGTATCTTCCTCAAGGACCCGCCGGTGCTGATCCTGGACGAGGCCACCTCCGCCCTGGACAGCGTCACCGAGGCCAAGATCCAGCGGGCCTTTGACGAGCTGGCCCGGGGCCGCACCACCCTCATCATCGCCCACCGCCTCTCGACGGTCCGCTCCGCCAGCCGCATTCTGGTGGTCCGGGACGGGGTGATCGCCGAGGAGGGGACACACCAGGAGCTGCTGGCCCGGAATGGGGACTACGCCCAGCTCTACCAGACACAGAACCTTCACGCATGACCATGGACAAGACGTTACTGATCGCCAGAGCCGCCCAGGAGCCGGAGGACCGGCTGCTGCTGGCCCGGGTTCTGGACAAATATGAGCAGTGCCAACGGAAAAATATCCCCGCCGCCACGCCCTTCCTCTCCCCCCGGGAGCAGGCCATGGCCCAGTCCCTCCTCGCCGCCGCCGGGGTCCGGGACGGTTTCCTCTCCGACGGCGGCTACGAGGAGGCGGAGCGGAAAATCCTGGTGTTCCTCCCGGACTGGGCGGACACGCCGCCGGAGGAGGAGCTGGCGTTCCTGCGGGCGTCCTTCCACGGCCCGGACAGCAGCCTCACCCACCGGGACATCCTGGGCAGCCTCATGGGCCTGGGGGTGGAGCGGGACCGGCTGGGGGACATCCTGGTGTCCGCCCACAGCGCGGACATCGTGGCCGCGTCCAGCCTGCGGGACTTCTTCCTGCGGGAGTGGGGGGAGGCCGGCCGGGTGAAGCTGACGGTGACGGAGATCGGCCGGGAGGACCTGGAGGTCCCGCAGGCCCAGGTGAAGACGGTCCGGGACACGGTGTCCTCCCTGCGGCTGGACGCGGTGGCGGCCTCGGCCTTTGGCCTGAGCCGGGGCAGGGCGGCGGAGCTCATCGCCGCCGGCCGGGTGAATCTGGACCACGCGGCCTGCCTCAAGCCGGATAAGCAGGTGGTCCAGGGGGCGGTCCTTACGGCCCGGGGCCTGGGAAAGGCGAAGCTGATCGAGGTGGGCGGCCTGACGAAGAAGGGCCGCGTGGGCATCGTGATTGAGCGATATTTGTAGTGTCAAAGGAGGCACCATGGAACAGAGCAGGATTGACCGGATCAACGCCCTGGCGCGGAAGGCCAAGACGGAGGGCCTGACAGAGGCGGAGACCCTGGAGCGGGAGCAGCTGCGGCGGGAGTACATCGACGCCGTGGTGGGCAGCCTCAAAGGGGAGCTGGAGAACACCTACGTTGTGGACGAGAAGGGACGCAAGAGCAAGCTGCGGTGGAAAGGGGAGCAGTAAATGGACGACTACTTTGACAAGGACAAATTCACCGGCGGCGGCCAGGGCAAAACCCCGCCTCCGCCCCGCCCGCCCCAGCGTCCCCCCCAGCAGAACAACGCCGGCTGGTACAGCTGGCCGGTGATTATCATCCTCTTCTCCCTGGGCATCTGGCCGGTGGCCCTGGTGCTGCTGTTTCTGAACATCTTCGGCGACAGCGGCCGGCGGAAGAATCCCGGCGGGACCCGGCAGTCCTCCGCCGCCCGGCAGGGGGAGAGCGCCGTGGAGCGGGCCATGCGCAGCGCCGAGGCCCGGGCGGACCGGGCTGTGGACAAGACCGATCAGGCCCTCCGCCGGGCCGCGGCCCAGGTGGAGCGGACCATTGACCGCACGGCCCGGCAGGTGGAGCAGGCGCGGCGCGCCGCGCCGCCGCCTCCCAAGCCGGCCCCCAAGGCGGCCAAGAAGGCGAAGCCGGCCAAGGCCAAGCCCGCCGGCGTGCTGCTGCGGATCCTGGGCGCTGTCTTCCTCTTTGCGGGCGGCACAATCACCCTGGATTTTATTGCCTCCGTCTTTCAGGGCTACTTCACCGAGTTTGATGAGCTCTTCGCCGGACTGGGCTTCCTGATCTCCGGCGGGGCCATGTTCTTCCGGGGCCACTACCTCAACAAGATGAACCGCCGCAGCCAGCGCTACATTCTGGCCATCGGCAACGTGGACGCCATGCCCCTGGACGAGATCGCCAAGCGGGTGAACCGCACCCCCGCCAAGGCGGCCAAGGAGCTGCAAAAGCTCATCGACAAGGGCTACCTGGGGGAGGACGCCTACATTGACCACGAGAAGGGCTACTTCCTCCGCTTCGGGGCCACCCTGGAGGAGGAGCCGGAGCCGCCGGTCCGGGAGACCGTCCCTGAGCCCAGGGAGACCCAGGAGGGCTACTCCGGCATTCTGCGCAGCATCCGCCACGCCAATGACCGCATCGCGGACCCGGTGCTCAGCCGGAAGATAGACCGCCTGGAGCAGATCAGCGGCCTCATCTTCAAGGAGGTGGAGGAGCACCCGGAGAAGCGCAACTCCATCCGCACCTTCTTTGACTACTACCTGCCCACCACCCAGAAGCTGCTGGACACCTACGCCGACTTCGAGGAGACGGGAGTGGAGGGGGAGCACCTGCGCCAGGCCAAGGAGCGCATTGAGCAGACCATGGACATGATCGTGGACGGCTTTGAGCACCAGCTGGACCAGCTGTACTCCTCCGACGCCATGGACGTGGTCAGCGACATCCAGGTGATGGAGGCCATGCTCAACCGGGACACCGCCTCTGCGGCCAAGGACTTCGGCTACGATCCGCCGCCCAGGGTCCGTCCCAAGACGGACGGCGACACGGAGGAGGACGAAGACGGGGGCATCACCTTGCAGCTGTAGGAAGCAGGAACCTGTGACGCGACGAAAGGAGACAGAACCGATGAGACGATGGATGACGGCAATTTTGGCATGTGCGCTGATTCTGGCCGCAGCGGGCTGCGCCCAGGGGGAGCCAGTGGTGAAGACCACCATTGAGAAGACGCCCCTGGAGCAGAGCGAGGAGCTGCTTGCCAACGGCCAGGAGATCGTGCAGTGCACCTATTACGAGATGAGCGACGGCACCTGGCAGGCGGACGGCCGCATCTACCAGCAGCGGCTGGTGGTCACAGGAAGGCTGCGCAACGCGAACAAGGACACCACCTATATCATCCTCAGCAACGTGGGGGATATCCCCTTTGAGCGGGCCTGGAGGGCCAGCGGCCTGAGCAGCAATATGGACGACTATTTCACCGCCGAGGAGGCCCTGTTTGTAGCTTTCCAATAGGCAGAAATTTTCACTTTTTCCCGAAAGGCCCGTCACTGTCCGTTTTTTTGGACAATATATCCGGTATCCTTATCTCAGAAGCAAAAAACGCCAGGTTTTCTGAGAAAGGAGCGGACTATGAAAGGGTATTACAACAACGCCGGATACATGGGGTACGTGGAGGGCCGCTGGATGCTGTTCGCCAGCGAGAGCGACTACCTGGACTACATGGAGGCGTAAATGGAGCGCGAAGAGGAGCGCCCGGCATCCGCAGAGAGCGGATGCCGGGCGCGTTTTCGTTCTATAGGGCTATGCCTTCCCCAGCCGCCTGAGCATGGTCTTCTTCACGGCCCGGAGGATGTTCTCGTACCCGGTGCAGCGGCACAGGTGGCCAGAGAGGAGCTTGCGCAGCTCCTGGTCCGTGTACTCCCGTCCGCTTTCCAGGATCTCCACCGCAGTCATGATGAAACCGGGCGTGCAGAAGCCGCACTGAATGGCAGCCTCGTCCATGAACGCCTGCTGGATGTCCGACAGCTCCCCCTCCGGGCCCAGCAGGCCCTCCAGGGTGCGGATGGTCCTGCCATCCGCCCAGGCCGCCAGATACAGGCAGGAGTTGAAGCACTCCCCGTCAATGATGACGTTGCAGGCCCCGCACTCCCCCACCTCGCAGCCCTTTTTCACGCTGGTGAGGCGGAAGTCGCTGCGGAGCATGTCCGTGAGAGACGCCCGCACGTCCACCATCCGCTCCACGGCTTTGCCGTTGATGGTGCAGCGAATCAGCTTGTACTGGGTACTCATGCCATCACACCTCCCGCCAGCTTCACAGACTCAATGAGGCACCGCCGCGCCATCTCCACCGCGACGTGCTCCCGGAAGGCCTTGCTGGCCCGCCAGCTGTCCCGGGGGCGGATATCCTCCAGGGCCGCCCGGGCGAAGGTCTCCACGGTCTCCCCGGTCAGGGGCCTCCCCTCCGCCGCCGCCTCGGCGGCAGGGCAGCGCAGGGGCACGGGACCGGCCACGCCGTAGGCCATCCGGCAGCGGCGAATGGCGGAGCGGTCCTGGGTGAGGACCACGTTCACCGAGCAGCCGGTAGTGGCGATGTCCATGGCCGAGCGCATGGCGTACTTGATGTAGTGGCCGAAGCAGTCCTCATAGCTGGCCTTGGGGATGAGGAGGGCGGTCTGGATCTCGTCGGGCCGGATGTCCACCCGCCCGGCGGAGAGGTAGAAGTCCTGAATGGGCAGCCGCCGGATCCCCTCCGCCCCGGTCAGCTCCACCACCGCGTCCCAGGCCAGGAGGGTGGAGGCGGAGTCGGCGCTGGTGACGCCGTTGCAGGTGTTGCCGCCGATGGTGCCGGCGTTGCGGATCTGGGGCCCGCCAACCATGTCCACCGCCTGTCCCAGGACGTTGATGTACTTCTGGATGATGGGGTCCCGGGTGATGTGGCTGAAGCTGGTGAGGGACCCGATGCGGATATTCTCCTCCCCGTCCAGGGTCACGCCCCGGAGCGCATCCAGGCTGTAGATGGAGATGAGCTCCGCCCCGGCCCGCCGCCCCTCCCGCACCTGGACCAGTACGTCGGTGCCGCCGGCCAGGATCTGGGCCTGGGGGTGCTCCAGGCGCAGGCGCACCGCGTCCTGGACGCTCTGGGCCTCGTAGAATGCTTTGATATCATACATGGAACAATTCCTCCTAGTAAGTGGGTGGCTCGACTGTGTACACCACACTGTGCGCGTCCGGCCTCCACCGGATCAGGAACAAATGCGCAATGGACTCGTAAAAACCGCGAAAGGATACGTCGTAAATCCGGAGGGAATCCTCCTTCATGTGGATGGCGGTCCCGCGTCCGGCCAGCCGCTCAGCCTCCACAAAGTAACCGGAGGAGATGCTGCCGGACCACTTGCCCCGCAGGCCCTCCAGAAACGAACTCGGCTGTCCCTCCATCCTGGGTGCGGACACATAGGACGCGCCGTCCAGCTCCATCGTCCCCCGCACCATCGTTTCCCGGAAAAAGGAGCGGTGGAGGGTGATGTCCATCCGGAGGACGGCGGACGTGCCGTCGCTGCAGCGGACCTCCGTCTCCAGGGTGCGGCGGAGCGGAACATGGTACCAGATCCCAAGAAGGACCAGACCGGCCAGAACCGCCCCGGCCGCCCGGCGCAGGTGTTTCGGGCTTGCCGTGAATTTCATCTACAAAAGCCCCTCCTCCTTGAATCGCGCAAACAGCACATGGGGCGTCATGGGCGCGTCGTTGAGTGCCACCCCGGTGGCGTGCAATATGGCGTTGCGGATGGCCGGAGCCGGGGAGCAGGCCGGGGGCTCCCCCAGGGCCTTGGTGCCGAAGGGACTGGTGGGCTCCGGGTTCTCCACGAACTCCGCCCGGAGGTTGGGGTGGTCCATGAAGGTGGAGAGCTTGTAGTCCAGCAGGTTGTTGTTCAGGGGCTTTCCGGTCTTTTCATCAAAGAGGAGCTGCTCACTCAGGCCGTAGCCGATGCCCATGGACATGCCGCCGTGGACCTGGGCCTCCGCCAGGGCGGGGTTGATGAGCTTTCCGCAGTCGTGGACGTTGACAATGTCCAGCAGCTTCACCTGACACAGGGGGATGTCCACCTCCACCTCCGCGAAGGTGCAGCCGAAGGAGTAGGCGTTGTTCTTGATCTGGTATGTACTCTCGGCGGTGATGTGCTGGGAGTGGTCCAGGCTGTAGAGGACCTGGGTGGCCAGCTCCCCCAGGCCCATCAGGTCCCGGCCGTCGGAGATGCGGAGGATCCTGCCGCCGGCAAGGTCCAGGTTCTCCCGCATCTGCCGGGTGAGCTGGGCGGCGCAGGTGAGGATCTTCTCCCGCAGCAGCTCCCCGGTCTGCCGGATGGCGAAGCCGCCCACGTAGGTCTGGCGGGAGGCGTAGGCCCCGGTGCCGAAGGGGGTGATGTCGGTATCCTGGGTGGAGATCACGTGGACCGCCTCAAAGGGCACGCCCACCGCGTCCGCCGCCATCTGGGCGAAGGCGGTGTCGCAGCCCTGGCCGATCTCCGTCTCCCCGGTCTGGACCTGGAGGGACCCGTCCTGGTTGAGGACCATCCGGCAGGAGCAGGACTCCAGGGAGATGGGCCACACGGCGGTGTTGTACCAGAAGAGGGCCATGCCCACCCCCCGGCGCACCGGGCCGGTCTGGTTTTCATAGGCCTTCCGCTTCTCCTGATAGCGGATAGCCGCCTCGCCCCGGTCCATGGCCTGACGGAAGGTGTCGAAGTAGTTCTCGTTTTTGCTGAAGCCGTCCACGTAGCCCCGGGGCATGGCGATCTGGCGGCGGTACTCCACCGGGTCCCGGCCCAGGGCCCGGGCCACGTCGTCGATGTGGCTCTCCCCGGCCCACATGGCCTGGGGGATGCCGTAGCCCCGCATGGCCCCGGCGGCGGGGCGGTTGGTGAACACGGTGTACGCGTCCCCCTCCACGTTGGGGCAGGGGTAGATCTGGGGGAAGGCCCCCATGCCCTTGGCGGCGATGCCGTGGCCGTGGGAGGCGTAGGCTCCCTGGTTGGAGAAGCACTCGATCTTCCGGGCGGCAAAGGAGCCGTCGGGCCGGACCCAGGAGACGATGTGGGTGCGGATGGCGTGGCGGACCCGGTTGTTGACAAAGGTCTCCTCCCGGCGGCAGTCGATCTTCACCAGCCGGCCCCCCAGTCTGGTGGTGAGCCAGGCGCACAGGGGCTCGTAGAGGGCGTCCTGCTTGTTGCCGAAGCCGCCGCCGATGTAGGGCTTGACAATGCGCACCTGCCCCCAGGGGACGCCCAGGGCCTGACCGCAGATGCGGCGGACGATGTGGGGGATCTGGGTGGAGGAGACGACGGTAATGCGTCCCCCCTCCATGTGGGCGGCGCAGATGTGGTTTTCAATGTGGCAGTGCTGGACCGTGGGGGTGTCGTACCAGCCCTCCACCCGGATGAGGCCCGGTTCGGCGCTGGCGGCGGCATAGTCGCCCATACGGATCTGGGTGTGGGCCAGGAGGTTGCCCGGGTACTCCTCGTGGAGCTGGGGCGCACCGGGGGCCATGGCCTCCTGGACATCCAGCACAAAGGGGAGGGGCTCGTACTCCACCCGCACCAGCTCTGCGGCCTGGGCGGCGGCCACCTCATTGTCCGCCACCACCACGGCCACGTCGTCGCCGTAGTAGCGCACATGGCGGCTCAGCAGCAGCCGGTCCGCCACGTCCTGGTGGCCGGGGTCTGTGGACCAGGGGTGTCCGGCGGTGGGGAAGCGGTACTCCGGCACGTCGAAGCAGGTGAAGATTTTCACCACGCCGGGGACCCGCTCCGCCGCCGAAGTGTCGATGGCCTTCACCAGGCCGTGGGCCACGGACGCATGGACCAGCCGGGTGACCAGCGCGTCGGCGGCGCAGAGGTCATCGGTGTATCTGGCGCGGCCCGTGGCCTTGTCAAAGGCGTCCACACGGATTTTGCTCTGGCCTGCACTTTTACTCATAGGGCCTCAACCTCCTGTCTGTAGGGTGGATAAAATTGGACAGAAGCACAGAAATCGGCCTCCGTATCTCTTGATTGTTGTGATTATATCATAAATTCCGCCGGCTGTACAGCATTATTCTCCGGAGTCCCTTTTCAGGAAGGTGTCACTGGGATATCACTTCGGCGATTTTTACAAAGGTACATTGATATAACAGGAGTCTTATGCTATAATCGGCTCAACAGATTCCAATTTGTACGGAAAACATATGATTAGAATAAGTCCATATAAGGCTTCAGATGTAGATGCGATATTATCGTGGTGTCAAGACGAAGCATACTTGTGTGGGATGATGATGAAAAAGATGCCTTTTTGGCAATATCAGCGCATTGCTCGGACGAAGAATTAATCAAAACAGCGGAGCGCGTGGAGGCGGTGCAATAGGCGCATTACAGATATTTGCGGTCCCTGTTAGGACGATTAAAATGAGGCGCAGAAATGAGGTAGAAAACATGAATGTAACAAACTTCGCAAATCTTTTTCACCAAAACAGCATCTTCCATCAGAATAAACCGCTGGGGCAGAAACTTGTTCAGCCGCCGATCAATGACACGCTGCACCGGCTGTCCGAAAATTTGCTGGATGCGAAAAATCAGGCAAAAGATATAAAAACCCGGTTTGATACGTTGGAGCTGTCGGCGGAGGCCACGGAGGGTAAGAAAAATTCCTCTCTGGAGGAGATGCCGGAGGGCCTGCTGCACTTCTACTTAAACCAGTGTAAAGTGGGCGCGTATTTGAGCCAGCAGCATGAAGCGTCTTTGATGGAATACCGGGATCAGCTCTCCGCCTTCGACCAAACCATTCAAGAATATCAGGATATGCTGGACGGCAACAAGGCTTTGCCGGAGCAGATGAAGCTGGAGGACGTTTCCAAGCTGCTGGACGCAACCAAGGCAGCGCGTGAGCAGTTTATGCAGCAGGGCGCGGCGGAGCTGAACCGGGTATCGGATCACAACCCCACCCAGGAGGGCTACATGGGCAAGGCTTACAGCATGGCCGCAGAGTGGGCGGAGAACAGCGCGAAAGATACCCATTGGCAGATCGACACCTCCGCAGACGATATTTACAGCGAAATTGACCGCGCTCTTTCCTCCGCACATGGCATAACGTCCACGTTCCAAAAGGGGGCCTCCAGCATGTTGTCTGAGTTGAAGCGGCGGGGCTGCGTAGAGGAGGGGGAAGAAATTCACTTGGAAGATCAGGAGACAGCGGCTACCGACGCTGTTCAACGGGGATCACTGTTCCAGTCTATTTATGACAGGATTTGGAATACGTTCAAACAGAGCATTGGCAGCGCGGAATAAGCTCCATTTTCTATCAATTCATCGATAAACATTCGGGCTTAATTATTAAGGCTGTGCAATAGGATTTGGAATACATTATTTGTTAGGGACGCCATGCATGGTAAGGAGCGACAATTTGCATCTAATATCGGGGCTTAGCTTTGGAAGAGAGGTGTGAGATTATAAATTTTACTGTCCACGCGGGAATTGGAATTTTACTTGTTTTAACGATCATCGGATTACTTATTTTGATAAGACGCAATTCCTTCAAATCTGAAAATAGTAAAAGAATATATATTGTGGCAGGGGCTCTACAAGCGGTTCATATCATATTGTATTTGACAGGATTATTGGAGAAAATAGCTCAAATCAATGTATATATTGCATTTGGAATTTGTGCTGTTGTTTCCATCATATGTATTTTGATGTCTGGCTGGATGTTGCTGCCTTTTTCAAAGTTTAAGCATGGAATAGAATATCTGCTTATGTTTATTGCTATACTTCAGGTGATGAGTACGATTATTATATTTTTGTTGCCCGAAGCAGGAATTCCACCATTCATCCAATTTTCAGTAAATACATGATATAGAATGATGATAAATAAAAATGTATTTGATAGTGTGAATCAATAGTTAAACGAAGAAAAAGGAAGACAAATGATGCAGCAAGG
>CANAZG010000023.1 GCA_947365965.1 uncultured Clostridia bacterium | reverse complement strand
TAGTCTACAATAGATAACGGTATTCATTCTACCTGTCTCCTGCCAAAAATGCAAGCCACAGGCCGGAAACAAAAATTAACAAAACAATGACAATCTAGGGATAAGGAGAATTGACGCACATGAAAATTCTGATTATCAACGCAGGCAGCTCTTCCCTGAAGTACCAGTTCATGGAGTCCGAGGGCGGCCAGGTCTTCGCCAAGGGACTGTGTGAGCGCATCGGCATTGATGGCCGCCTCACCCACAAGGTCCCGGGCCGGGAGGATGTGAAGCAGGACATCCCCATGCCCACCCACGGCGAGGCCATCCAGGCTGTGCTGGACATCATGGTGGACCCCGCCAAGGGCGTGATCGCCTCCACCGACGAGATCGCCGCTGTGGGCCACCGCGTCCTCCACGGCGGCATGGCCTTCACCAAGAGCTGCATCATCGACGACGCCTGCATTGAGGCTATCAAGAAGTGCATTCCCCTGGGCCCCCTCCACAACCCCGCCAACCTCATGGGTATCGAGGCCTGCCAGAAGATCATGCCCAACACCCCCCAGGTCGCCGTGTTCGACACTGCTTTCCATATGACCATGCCCCCCAAGGCGTACATCTACGCCATCCCCTACGAGTACTATGAGAAGGACGATGTGCGCCGCTACGGCTTCCATGGCACCAGCCACCGCTATGTGTCCGCCCGGGCCATCGACATGCTGGGCAACCCTGAGCACAGCCGTGTGATCTGCTGCCACCTGGGCAACGGCTCCTCCCTGTCCGCCGTGGTGGACGGCAAGTGCGTGGACACCACCATGGGCCTGGGGCCCCTCGCCGGCTTCCCCATGGGCACCCGCTCCGGCGATGTGGACGCCACCATCCTGGAGTACCTGATGGGCCGCTACGGCTATGACATCAAGGAGATGCTGAACATCCTCAATAAGAAGAGCGGCGTGCTGGGCATCTCCGGCGTGAGCTCCGACTTCCGGGATCTGGACGAGGCTGCCGCCCAGGGCAACGAGCGCGCCGCCCTGGCCCTGGAGAAGTTCATCTACGAGGTGAAAAAGTTCATCGGCGCCTATGCCACCGCCATGGGCGGCGTGGACGCCATCGTCTTCACCGCCGGCATCGGCGAGAACTCCAAGGAGCTGCGGGCCTCCATCTGCCAGGGCCTGGAGTACATGGGCGTGGAGATGGACGAGGAGAAGAACAACGTGCGGGGCCAGGAGGTGGACGTGTCCGCCGCCGGCTCCAAGGTGAAGATCTTCATCATCCCCACCAATGAGGAGCTGATGATCGCCATGGACACCGCCGAGCTGTGCGCCAAGTAATCGTACAAGCAGTGCAATAAAGTGAGACCAGCGCCGGCCCTCCTGGTTTAGACCGGAGAGGGCCGGCGCATACTATTTCTATAGCTTTTTATCAGGGAGGAACGTGTATGCTGAAAGACAAGATTGCCATCGTCACCGGCGGCACCCGGGGCATCGGGTACGCCATTGTGGAGAAGTACCTGGCCAACCACGCGGTTGTCGTCCTCTGCGGTTCCCGCCAGGAGACGGCGGACAGGGCCGTGGCGGCGCTGAAGGAGAGGGATCCCAGCTGGCGGGTGGAGGGTATCGCCCCGGACCTGGGCAGCTACGAGTCCGTAAAGGCCGCCTTTGACGGAGTGCGGGAGCGCTACGACCGCATTGACATCCTGGTGAACAACGCGGGGATGTCCTCCTCCGAGCCCCTGTCCGACTACACCCCGGAGCTGTTCCGGAAGGTGATGAGCCTGAACGTGGACGCGGCGTTCTACTGCGTCCGCGCCGTATACGACGCCATGGCCGCCCAGAAGAGCGGCTGCATCATCAACACCAGCAGCATGGTCAGCCGCTACGGCCAGCCCAAGGGCGTGGCCTATCCCACCAGCAAGGCGGCCATCAACGGCATGACCCTCTCCCTGGCCCGGGAGCTGGGCCCCCTGGGCATCCGGGTCAACGCGGTGGCCCCTGGCATCACCAACACGGACATGATGCGGGCGGTGCCCCAGGAGGTCATCGCCCCGCTGGCGGCCCAGATCCCCCTGCGCCGCATCGGCGAGCCGGAGGATCTGGCTAACGCCTTCCTCTTCCTGGCCAGCGACGCCGCCGCCTATATCACCGGCGAGATCATCCACGTGGACGGTCAGGCCAGATGCTGAGGGGCCGGCCGAGAGGGAAAAACACCGGAACCGCCGGGAGGCGGCTCCGGTGCTGCGGAAATAGGCTGAAATAGCGAAAGGCTCCCTCACCGCGAGGGAGCCTTTTTCATGCGTCGAGGGCAGATCCCCCGTTCTTTTTTCACCGCCCCTGGGGACGCTTTCTCCGGCTTCGGCGGCCATCGGCAAAGGCCACCAGCCGCCCCATTCTGGGGGGCTCGGAGGAGATTTTCTGCAAGACCGGCTTGGGGGGCGGCGGGGGGACCGGCATAGGCGGCGGAGGCGTCTCCGGCCGCAGCAACGCCCGCTCGGGACGGATGACCGGCTTTTCCGGGAGAATCCGCTTCTCCTGGGGGAGGCGCTTCGCCGTCCGGACAGGCGCCGGCCCCTGGGGGGCTGGCTGACGGCCCCGCTCCGCCCTGGGCGGACGCTGGCCCGGCTGCTTTTTGGGTGAGGCCTCCAGAATCTCCATGGGCCAGGGGTGGTCCTCCACCACCGGCACCTTCTTGCCGGTGAGCTTTTCGATATCCTTGAGATAGGCCAGCTCGTCAAAGTTGCAGAAGCTGATGGCCACGCCGCTGCGCCCGGCCCGGCCGGTGCGTCCGATGCGGTGGACGTAGGTTTCCGGCACGTTGGGCAGCTCGTAGTTGACCACCCCCGCCAGCTCGTTGACGTCGATGCCCCGGGCGGCGATGTCGGTTGCCACCAGCACCCGGATCGCCCCGCTCTTGAAGCTGTCCAGGGCCCGGATGCGGGCGGTCTGCCCCTTGTTGCCGTGGATGGCCATGGCGGCAATCCCAGCCCGGCCCAGCTCCTTCACCACCCGGTCCGCGCCATGCTTGGTGTTGGTGAACACCAGCACGCTGTCCAGGCTCTCGTCCGCCAGCACATGCTGGAGCAGCAGCTTCTTGTTGCCCTTGTCCACCTTATAAAGGCGCTGCTCAATGGCGTCCACTGTGGAGGACTGGGGGGTCACCTCCACGCGAACGGGGCTGCGGAGGATCTTTTTCGACAGCTCCGCGATCTCCTGGGGCATGGTGGCGGAGAACAGGAGGGTCTGCCGCTGCTCCGGCAGGCGGGCAATGACCTTGCGCACATCGTGGATAAAGCCCATGTCCAGCATCCGGTCCGCCTCGTCCAGCACGAAGGTCTCAATGCCCTCCAGATGGATGTGGCCCTGGCTGCACAGATCATTGAGCCGCCCCGGCGTGGCCACCAGCACGTCCACGCCCCGCTCCAGCGCCTCCACCTGGGGCCCCTGGCCCACGCCGCCGAAGATGACCGTGTGGCGGATGTTCAGATACTTGCCGTACTGGTCAAAGCTCTCCTTGATTTGCAGGGCCAGCTCCCGGGTGGGGGTCAGCACCAGGGCCCGGATGGGAGTGTGCTTCTTGTTCACCCGGCCGTTGAGCTGCTGGAGGATGGGGATGGCGAAGGCCGCCGTCTTGCCCGTGCCCGTCTGGGCGCAGCCGATCAGGTCTCTGCCCTTCAGCACCGGGGGGATGGACTCCGCCTGGATGGGGGAGGGCTGGACGTATCCCAGCTCCTCCACCGCCCGCAGCAGCTGGGGCAGCAGCTTTAATTCGTTAAATGTCATGGTATTCCTTTTTGGTGTGGATTTCGCCCCAACAGGGGCGGATTTTATTATATACGCTTTTGGAGGGAAATGCAATCCCTATGGTATCTTTTCCCGTTTGCCGGGAAAATCCCCCTCACCTCCCGCCATGCAGCGCCCCCACAATTCTCTGGGAGTACTGGATAAACTGGCGGACGACGGGGGTGGCCTCCTTCAGGGAGGGGACGGCGACGCCGATATGGCGGCTGGCGGGCGGGTCCAGGGGCAGGGCCCGGACGTTGTCGTGCCGTCCCTGGAGGACCAGCTGGGAGAGGATGCTCACCCCCAGGCCATGCTCCACCATGGAAAGAATGGCAGCGTCCTCCACAGCGGTGTTGCTGCGGATGTCCGGCCGGACCCCCTGGGCCTCGAACACCTCCAGAATGTCCAGATCAAAGCCCAGGGAGGGCATCAGAAACTCCTTGCCTCCAAAGGCTGGCACCGGAAAACGGTCCACCGGCCCCAGGGGGTAGTCCGGGGGCAGAATGGCCAGCAGGGGATCGTCCCATAGGGGCACCCAGTCGTAGCGCCCCTGGTCCTGGCGGCTGGCGAAGCTGAGATCCACCTTCCCCTCCCGGAGCCAGCGGAAGATCTCCGCCACGCTGCCCATGCGGATGTCCACAGACACGTCCGGATAGGCCCACCGGAACTGCTGGATAATAGTGGGCAGCCAGTGCATACAGATGCTGGAGTAGGCCGCCACCCGGATGTTCTCCCGCTTCTGGCTGTTCTGGGCCGCGATCTGGCCCTCCAGACGGCGGTTGGCCTCCATCAGCTCCTGGACTGCCGGCAGGAGCCGCTCACCGGCGGCCGTGGGCCGCACGCCGTGCCGGTCCCGAAGGAGCAGGGGGAACCCCACCTCCCTCTCCAGGGCGTTCATCATGTGAGTCAGCCCCGACTGGGTCAGCCCCAGCCGCTCCGCCGCCCGGGTGAAGCTGCCCAGCTCCACCGCCGTCAGCATGGCCTCCCATTTCTTTGTCTCCATGGCCTCCCCCTTCCACCAAAAGTCATACCTCCAGATCTGCGTGAGGAAGAATTGATGTCAAAAACTCTTGACATATTCTCCCGGTTATGTTATCATACGCATGTCAAAAGCTTTTGACATTTTTGACGTGCCAACACACGGAAAGGAGCAAACATATGCCTATACCCGCAATACTGTTTTTAGGATGTATCCTGCTGATTTTCGCCGCTCTGGACATCGCCATGGTGGTATCCCTGCTGAAGCCGGGGGATGAGCGCAGTCAGGTTGTGGTCTGGAAGGCCAGCGCGTATGCGCTGCTGGCAGCCACCGGCGCACAGATACTCACGGTCATTGAGCGGTTCGTGAGAGCCCAGCCCCTGATTGCCAATCCTTTGATCCAGCTGGAGGTGACGGCCATCGTGTATTTCGCCGCCCTCATGTACTATAAAAGGAAGCACGGAGGCTGATATGGAGAACATCATCCGGCAGCGGCGGAAGGAGCTGGGCCTGTCCCAGGAGGAGCTGGCCAAGCGGTGCGGCGTCTCCCGACAGACGGTGAATGCTATTGAAAACAACAAGTACGATCCCACCCTGGCCCTGGCATTTCGCCTTGCCGGGGAATTGCAGGTCACGGTGGACCAGCTCTTCTCCCCCTGAGAGGGGTGGCGCGGCGGTCCCGCGGCCCCGGGGCGCTAGGAATCCAGCCGGAATGTGACCTGCCAGTCCCCTTGGAGCAGCTGTCCGCCGGTGGCGAACCTGCCGGCCAGAACGCAGTCCGCCAGCGCCTCCGGGGTCACGTCATAGACGGCGTCCCGATAGACGGTCCCCTCCTCCGTCTGGGTGTAGATGAAGGCGCAGGCCCTGTAGGCCGTCCCGTCCGGCGCGGTCAGGGTCAGCGCTTCCCGGTCATAGGGACTGTGCCCGTCAAAGCGGAGCTGCAAACGCAGCTGGTCCTCCAGAAATCCGGCGGCAGTGAGGGTCACGCCGGGGGCCGCCGGCAGATCAAGGGAGCCCGGCTGGAGCAGCAGCGCCGTGCCGTCCTCAAACGCGGCGGGCTTGTACCCGTCCGTCCAGCCCAGCTGGCTCACCTTTCGCCGCATCGCTGCGTGGTCACGGGGCAGATTCCCCCACTCCACGGGCAGAACGGTTTCGGTCACGGTCTGCCCCAGCATCAGCTGGGTGACGGAGAGGGTGAACTTCTCCCCCTCCAGATCCCGGCTGTCCCCAGGGCGGATGACGACAATCAGGCCGCTGGAGCCGGTCTTGGCGTCAAAGCCCAGGGGCTCGCATGTCAGGGAGACCGCGCGGCGGATGCCGCTGCGGTAGACGTCAAACAGGTCCGCCCCCTCCTGGAGCCGGTCCCCCAGCTCGTCCCGCAAGGCGATGCGGACGTGGAACGCTCCGTCCTTCTCTGTGACAGACTGGACGGACATAACGATCCCCTGGTCCGTGTCGCTGAGGCAAACAGGCGTCAGCCCCTGGACGAGGCCGGCGGAGACGCTGCGGAAAAAATCACCGCCCAGCGCCGCCGCGCCCCAGATCAGAAGCGCCGCCAACGCGGCCGCCAGCAGGACGGTCCGCCGTCCAGGCCGTCTTATGCGCCCCCTCATGTCTCGCCCTCCCAGAACAGATCGTCCAGGGTCCTGTCCAGGGCCCGGCAGATGGCCACGCACAGCCGGATGGTGGGGTTGTAGTCCCCCTGCTCCATGGCGTTGACGGTCTGGCGGGACACCCCCACCAGATCCGCCAGGGCCTGCTGGCTCAGGCCCTTGGCCGCCCGGGCGGCCCGGAGACGGAGATTTTTCACAGCGCGGCGCCCTCCGTCCGTCCCTTTTCCCGGCGCTGCTGCCAGAGCACGCCGCCCAGCACCGCCCCGAAGCTACCGCCGGCAAACAGAAGCGGCAGCCACGTGGCGGTGACACCACCGGCCCGGAAGGCGTTGGTCAAAAAGAACAGGTACATGGCGATCAGAGAGGCGAAGCCGTTGGCGTGGGGCTTGGCCCGCCAGCCGATGTACGCATCGTGGAGGAGGCAGTCCAGGGTCCACACGCCGTGGAACAGCGCCAGGGCGCAGAGGAACAGGTCAATGACGCTGTCTGTCCAGGCGGCCCGCCCTGTCATATCCAGAACCGTCCAGACCGCCAGAAGCCCCAGCAGCGCATACAGGGCATGGGCACTGGCCCGGAGCCGGGCCAGCTTCTGCCGCTCGTCAAAGCGGGGCAGTCCGTTCCGCTCCTTTTTCTGCGCCTGCTGCTCCTGATAGATCCCCATGGCCAGGGGCCAGAGGATGGCCGAAAGGGCGAATACCAGCAGTGCCAGCAGTACGGCGGTCTTTGCTCCCTCGGACATTGCACATCACTCCCTTCTGTCGCCATTATATACTATATCTGCTATTTTGTCAAGTATACTTGATATTCCGGAGTGTCCAAATACGCAGTTAAAAGAAGTCAAATAAAGAAAAGGGAACAGAAGCCCCTGAATGAAGGGAACAATAGCGATGCTTTTGAAGGCCAAAACGATTGTAAGCCTGCACAAAGACAGCAAGAACCGCCTGGAGGTTCTCCAGCTTCCTGGGAAAACATCTGCTTCGCCCTCAGGAGCAGCGTCAACCATCCTCTGGATTGTCCTGGATAATTTGTTCCGGCTTACCACATGTCCCACGATTTGCCGTGGCTTTCGGCTCACCATGGTCATGATGTAGATATTTTCTCGGGTTTCAGTCCAGGATTTGTGCTCCAGAAACCAGTATAACTCGTCCAATTCCACAATTTTTAGGCCTGTTGTGGATTTTTCTTCACGCTTCGTCCGACTGGCCTTTTTTTATCCAATTCATCACATTGGATTTGTTTATTCCCAGTATCTTCCCTACACCACGGCCGCTTATTCCACCGTAGTACATTTTGATCGCCAGTTCTCTGGTTTCTTCCGGATACTCGTGACGCTTCGGGTCTATCGTGTAATATATGCCGCACTCCTTACACTTGCAGCGTTGGCTTCCTGATGCGTTGTACCCTGCCTTGACCTGGTTCTCTATCTTCCCGCATTTCGGGCATTTTTTCCATGCCTCTTCTGTTCTCTTTCTCATAGCTCCTTGTATTATAGAGTAGTAGTTATTAGAGCCCCTCTCCAAGGGCTGCTGTGGATTGGTGAATAGCTCCTACACCCGGCTTTTCTCCTATGAGCAGGAATTAAAATCCTCCCTGGCTCGTATTTCCGATTTGGAACGTCTGATGCAGAATCTCTATGAGGACAAATGCACCGGTTCCATCCCTCAGACGGTGTTTCAGACCCTGATGCAGAAATATGAAGCGGAACGGGCAGAAAAGACGGAGGCAGTCCCGGAACTGGAAAGGAAAGTCCGGGCGCACCTGGAAAACCAGGTGGATACCGACCGCTGGCTGGAAATTATCCGGCGCTATACCGAAATCTCGGAACTGGACGAAACCATTCTCTTTGAGCTGGTAGACCGGATTGAGGTTGGCGATACCCAGAAGATCAACGGGCAGCGGATTTGTGAGGTCAAGGTGTACTACCGCTATGCCGGGAATGTGGACGGGGCGCTGGCACAGGAAGGGGGGCAGGATTATGGCGAAGCAATATAAAGTCGGTATTTACTGCCGCCTGAGTGTAGATGACGCCTCCAATTCCGCAAAAGCGAAGGGCTATATTCCCAGCGATGAATCGGTCAGCATTGAGAACCAATATGAAATTCTCTCCAAATTCGTCATGCTGAACGGCTGGATCGAGGTCAAGACCTATCAGGACGGGCCTGTTAAAATAGGACTAAATCAGAAACACCCCACAGCAAGGGGCGCACTGGTTTAGTCCTGTTTTTATTCTATGAACATAGAAGGAGGCCAAAATGAGCAAAACAGCCAAAATTACGGCAATCTGTAACCAGAAAGGCGGAGTTGGCAAGACTGTAACAACGGTCAATTTGGGAATCGGGTTGGCACGGGAAGGCAAGAAGGTCCTCCTGGTGGACGTAGACCCCCAAGGCTCGCTTACCGCCAGCCTGGGCTATCAGCACCCGGACCAGCTTGAAGGGACCCTTGCCGATGTGCTGGGATTTATCATTACGGATAAGCCTGTACTTCCCGGAATGGGTATCATCCATCAGGCGGAGGGCGTTGATCTTCTTCCCGCCAACATTGAGTTGTCCGGTCTGGAGGTCACGCTGGTGAACACCATGAGCCGTGAGACAATCCTGCGCGAATACCTGAACAGTGTCCACGAACAGTACGATGTGATTCTGCTGGACTGCTGCCCATCCCTGGGTATGCTGACCATCAATGTCTTAGCCGCTGCTGACGAAGTAGTCATTCCCATGCAGGCGCACTACCTCTCCATCAAGGGCCTCGAACAGCTTATCCATACCATATCAAAAGTGAAGCTGAAAATCAACCCCCGCTTGGATATTGCGGGTATTCTCATAACCATGGCGGATATGCGGACCAACTACTCCCGCGAGATCGTGGAGCTGCTGAGAAACGCCTACGGTAGCGGTGTGCGGATATTTGACAGCATTATCCCTCTGTCCATCCGAGCGGCAGAAACCAGTGCGGAGGGCCGGAGTATCTATCTCCATGACCCTGCCGGTAAAGTCTCCGCCGCATACGCCGCGTTGACGCGGGAGGTTCTAGCATGAAAAGCAGCGCCAGCAAGATACAGTTGACCGGCTATGACGCTTTGTTTCAGACAAGCCGACCGGCAGAGGCCAACGGTAATCTGGTGCAGGAGGTTCCTCTGTCAGAGTTGTTTCCTTTCAAAAATCATCCCTTCCAGGTGCGGGATGATGAAGCGATGCAGAAAACGGTGGAGAGCATTGCAAGAAGCGGTGTTCTCTCTCCTGGTATCGTTCGTCCCCGGTCGGAGGGCGGCTACGAGATCATTGCAGGCCACCGGCGCAAGCGAGGGAGCGAGTTAGCGGGTAAGACTACTATGCCGGTACTTATTCGGATGCTGGACGATGACGAAGCGACTATTATCATGGTCGATTCCAACCTTCAACGCGAGAAAATCCTGCCCAGCGAAAAAGCCTTTGCCTACAAGATGAAACTGGAAGCCTTAAAGCATCAAGGCAAACGGCGGGACCTAACTTCGGAACCGGCGGTTCCGAAGTTGACCGCACGGGAGAAAATAGCGCAAGACGCTGGGGAGAACTGCGGTTTGACTGTGACCCGGTACATAGCATTAACCCGACCAATTCCTCCCCTGCTGGCTCTGGTAGACGAGGATAAACTTGCAGTCAGCACCGCCGCTGATTACATTTCCGATCTGGCAAAACAGGAACAGACTGCCGGTTGCAAGTATCCCGACTACGGACGGCAAGACCGCCTACCGCACCGAGCTGACCGGGCAGACGGACGTGGCCTCCGTGCTGGTGGACGGCGTGAACCAGGGCATTACCGCCAACCACCCGGAGGACAACAGCCTGTACCTCTATCTGGTACACTCAACATCACCGGCACCGCTGCCTATGGGCAGACGCTGACCGCCAGCTACGCCCCGTCCAACGGCGAAACGGTATCCTATCAGTGGAACCGGGGCAGCACAGCAATCAGCGGGGCCAGTGGGAGTACCTATACCCTGACAACGGCTGATATTGGACAGCAGATCACAGTGACCGCCACGCCCACAGATACCACCAATTATACTGGCATCCTGGATCGGGTACTGCATCACTGCACTGTGATTAACATCAAGGGCGACTCTTACCGCCTGAAGGAGCGCAAGGAATTTATGCGCCAGAAACAGCAAATCGTGAACACTCTTTTCCAGCAAGGAAATAACTGATTCTGTTACCCTCCCGCCGAAAAATGACAAAATTTCTTCGGCGTTTTCTTACAATTTCATATCAGCGTTGACACCTCCGCTTCGTGGGATTTGTCCAAACTGATTCGGACGAAGTTGGTCTTAGCATCGTAAGTTGCTTTTCCTTGATTGCTGGTAGCTGCAATTTTGACCACTTCTCTTAATTTCGTGAGAGCTCTAATGAACGATGGTAAGCTCCTTGCTGGAGAGGTTGAAGGTCTCCGTTCCGTGGTCCGCCATAACCAGCAGATCCTCGATACGGACACCATATTTGCCGGGCAGATAGATACCCGGTTCAATGGTGAAGACGGTGCCCGGCGCCAGCGGCACAGTGATACCTTGGTTGATCGTAGGAAGCTCGTGGAGGCTTAACCCAGTGCCGTGCCCCAACGAATGCATATAGCTGCTTCCATAGCCGCCGTCCTCAATGACTTTCCGGGCAAGGCTGTCCAACTCGCCACAGGTCATATTGGGGTAAGCGCCTCTCACAGCAGCCATGTGGGCGGAAAGGCAGAGATCATAGATCTTCTGGAATCCCTCAGGCACGTAGTCGACTGCCACAGTCCTTGTAATGTCGGCGCAGTAATCCTGATAGACGCCGCCGATATCCACCATTACAATGTCCCCAGACTGGATGATCCGATCGGAATTGAAGTGGTGGGGCTCCGCGCTGCCCGGTCCAGATGCCACGATGCCAGGCTTCACAGAATTAAATCCCAGCTCCAGCCGACAGCGCATAATCTTTTCCGCGGCTTGATGCTCCGAAAGCCCCCGAATTCCTTCGTCAAAAACGCGGTACAGCGCTTTTTCTGCCGCCCGCTGGGCCTCCCGCAGAATGCGGATCTCCTCCGCATCTTTTATAACCCGCAGGCGGCTCATGATCTGGTCGCCATTTTGCCACAGGACATTGGGCAGAGCTTCCTGAAGCGTCAAAAGATGACCGGCCAGGAACTGGCTGCATACAGCCACCGTGCGGCAGGGGGCCAGCAGCGCTCTGAGCTTGTCCACACCGCTCTCTCCCCGCCCCCAACCAATACACTCGGCCTGTCCGGCTGGTGTTTTGAGATACATGTCCAGCTCAAAGGCGCTGACAACAAAATAGATATCATGCGCCGTGACCACCAGGAAGGCAGTCCAGCCCATGTACCGCTGAGGGCAGCCTGTCATGTACTCCATGTCCTGAGAGGGAGAGATGACCAGTGCGTCGATTCCCAAGGTACGCATCTGCTCTCTGGCCCTTGCCCAGCGGGCGTTGTAGTCAAACATTTCAGTTATCTCCCTTGTGTTTATCCGAGCCAGTCCATCTCCACAGCGCCGATGTCCTTCCCCAGGGCATTGCGGGCGGCAGTCAGGTCGTGCTCTTCCAGCGCATTTACAACCATATCATGCAGGACGCCGCTGTGGATCGCGGTCATCTGCTCCCTTTGGGAGACATAGGCCATGGCGTAGGCACGGCGATAGGTGGTCAGCGCCCGGTTCAGTGCCAGCGTGACCTGTGTGTTTCCCGCATAGCTGATGAGCTGCATGTGGAAATCCCTGTTGTTGTTCCAAGCGGTCCAGACAGTCTTTGACTCCTCATTCTGGTGGCGGCGCTCATTTTGTGCCCGCAGTTCCTCCAGCTGCGCAGGCGTGATATTCTCCAGCACCTTGTGCAGGCTGGACACCTCCAGATAGAGGCGCAGCTCCGTGAGATCCTGCACGTCCTTGGCAGTGACGGGGATGATTTGGTAGCCGTAGCGGGGCATGCTCTCCAAAACATTTTCCGCGCAGAGCTGGATCAGGGCCTCGCGCACAGGGGACTTGCTGACACCAAAGGTCTCAATCATCTGTTTCTCCGTAATAACGGACCTCGGCGGAAGTGCGCCGGTACAGATCTGCTCAATGATGCCGCGGTACACAAGATCCTTCAGGGACACGGCTGCGTTCTTTTTGCTCATATGTATGCTCCTCATCATTATAAATTGAACCTGCTGAATTGCAATCCTATATATATTATCACTAATAATATCAAAAGTCAATCCAATCAAAATACATTAACGCAATATGTCACAAAAATAAATAAATTTTTGTCAAGAATCCACGAATCCGAGCAAAACCGGCGGTATTTACAGTTTGTTAACAATTTGTTCATAGATATAGGGCGCGGATATGGTATGATGATGTCGAGTTAATAATATCAGAGATAATATTGATAACATTACCAGCAGAGGAAACATCCGGAAAACTTCCTTCCCGTCCTCACTCGTGCAATCCTGCGAGTCCCAGGCCCGCAGTTTTGTAAAAAGCTGCACCACAGCTGAGGAATACCGGATCGGCCGAAGTTTTTCGGCCTGTCGGGGAAAGGGCGCGGACATTCTTCGGGACATGCTCCAAGCCCCATGCATACGGCAGGCTGGAAAAACAGCCCGGCCGGTGTTCAGCCCCTGTGAATGCAGAGCCTAACTACTTAAAAGAAAAAGGAGAGCGTGAAAATGAAGAAGATCATGAGCCTGTTGCTTTCTGTCGCCATGGTACTATCCCTGGTGGCCTGCGGCGGAACCGATAGCGGCAGCAACCCCGGCACCGGCGGTAGTAGCACCCCCTCCGGCGAGAACACTACTGGCAGCACGAAGGATACACTGGTTATCGCCATGAGCTCGGAGCCCAGCACCTTGAACACCTTGGTGGCCGACGACTTTGCCGCCTGGTCCATCACCAACAACATCTATGACAGCCTTATTGAATTCCATACGGACGGAAGCCTGACCCCCGGCCTGGCCGAGAGCTGGGACTATTCCGAGGATGGCACAGAGATCACCTTCCACCTGCGTCAGGGAGTGAAGTTCCACGACGGCTCTGCCATGACTGCCGACGATGTGGTCTTCACCTACGAGCAGGTCATCCCTTACGCTGCGGCGCAGAATGTCAACTCTGCCATGAAGTCCATGGAGAAGGTCGACGACTACACCGTGAAGCTGACCCTGCTGCATCCTTTCGGCCCTGTTGAGTACTGCGCGGGCTCCTCCCAGTTCAGCATCGTCTGCAAATCCGCCTATGAGAAGGATCCCGATGCCTTCACCAGAAATCCTGTCGGCACCGGCGCATACAAGCTGTCCTCCTGGGAAAGCGGCGACAAGATTACCCTTGAGCGGTTTGACGAGTATTGGAACGGTGCTCCCGCCCTCAAGACGGTGACCTATAAGATCATCCCCGACTCCACCACACAGGCCATCGCTCTGGAGAACGGCGAGATCGACCTGCTGGAGGGCGTCTCCATGGCGGACCGCCAGCACATCATCGACACCCCGTCCCTGGGCTATGTAGAGGGCGCCTCCGCATCCACCTACTTTATCTCTATGAACAACAAGGAGGGCCCCTTTGCCAACCGGGACCTGCGCTTGGCGGTGTCCTATGCGGTCAACCGGCAGGAGTTCATCGACGGCGCTATGAACGGCGTGGGCAGCCCCTGCGAGACCCCCATGTCCCCCATCACCCAAGGCTGGCCTTCCGATTTCAAGAACAACGAGCAGAATCTGGAGAAGGCCAAGGAGCATCTGGCTGCCGCCGGCTATCCCGACGGCGTCACAGTGACCCTGAAGTGCATGGAATCCGCCGCCTACTCCAAGCCCGCCGAGATTCTCCAGGAGCAGCTGCGCCAGATCGGCATCACGGTGAACATTGAGAAGATGGAGCGCGCCAAGTTCCTCCAGGAAATGCGTGACGACAAGCAGTATGAGATCTCCATCATGTCCGCCACCGCCTTCTATCCCGACGCCGACTACATCTACGCACTCTATCACACCGATGCCACCGGCGGCGCCGGCCGGAACTACCACTGCAACTCGAACCCGGAGCTGGACGAGATGCTGGAGACCGCCAGGACCTCCAACGACCAGGCGCAGCGCGAGCAGCTGTACCGTGATATCTGCCAGTTCATGAAGGAAGAGGCCATCACCATTCCTCTGTACGTTCCCATGAACGGCTCTGCTTACAACATCAAGCTCCAGGGTGTGATCGCCAATCCCTCGCGCCGTCTGTATCTGAAGGACCTAAGCTGGACGGAGTAATTCAACGCAGCAAAGCGGTATGAGCCCTGTGTTTCAGCGCAGGGACCATACGATCGGACCGGCTGCAGCGGGCCGGAATCCATAACGGATTTTGGCCCGCTGCTTATGACCTGCCACAACTGATTTATGGGGTAATAGGATGCACAAATATATTTTCAAAAGAGTTCTGATGATGATCCCTGTTCTGCTGGGCATCTCATTTGTCATCTATGCGCTGATGAGCATATCTCCCGGTGATCCCGCCCGGATGATCCTGGGTGAAAACGCGGACCTGGCGGCTGTCGAAGCGCTGCGGGATGAGATGGGATTAAACGATCCCTTCCTGATCCAATATGGCCGCCATATGCTGAATATGCTAAAGGGGGACCTGGGGACCTCCTGGATATTCAACATCCCTGTATTCGACCAGATCATCGCCAGAATGCCCAGTACGGTCGCTCTGGCAATCGGCTCCACCTTTGTCATGCTGCTCCTCGGTCTGCCCACAGGGATTATCTCCGCAGTCAAAAAATACACCTGGGTCGACAGTGTGACCCTAATGATCTCCCTTCTGCTCACCTCCATGCCGGTGTTCTGGCTTGGCCTGATGATGCAGCTGGTGTTCTCCCTGAACCTCCACCTGCTCCCGGCGCAGGGGGTTGATACCCTCAAGCACTATATTCTGCCCTGCGTTACCTTGGGCGCTGGCATGATGGCCAACCTGATCCGCATGACCCGCTCCAGTGTGCTGGAGGTCACCAAGCAGGACTACATCCGTACCGCCAGGGCGAAGGGCTGCAAGGAGGGCGTCGTTGTCCGCAGGCACATCCTCCGCAACGCCATGCTCCCTGTTATCACGATCGTGGGTCTGCAGTTTGGCTCCCTGCTGGGCGGCACCATGATCATCGAGAGCGTCTTCGCCATGCCTGGCCTGGGCTCCCTGGTCATTCAGGCGGTGCGTCAGAAGGACACGCCCCTTGTTGTCGCAGCCGTCATGTTCGTTGCCTTTATGGGCGGCATCATCAACTTGATCGTGGATATCCTGTATGCATACGTGGATCCCCGTATCAAGTCGCAGTATGTGAAAAAGGCGTGAGGGTAGAGATATGAAGAAAACTGTTGAAATCACCAAAAGCAAGACCCGCGTGAAAAAGCGCAGCCAGGCGGCGTCCATTCTCCGCCGCTTTTTCAGGAACAAGCCCGCTGTTCTTGGCGTGGCGCTCTTTGCTGCCATGCTCCTGCTGGCCATCTGCGCCCCGCTGGTTGCGGACTATGAGGCGGATGCCATCACCATGCACATGGACCAGCGCCTGATGCCCCCCTGCGCCGAGCATATTTTTGGTACGGACGCCAATGGCCGCGATATGTTCGCCCGTATCATCTACGGAGGACGGATCTCCCTGTTTGTAGGCGTCGCCTCGGTGTCCATCTCCCTGGTGGCGGGCTTGATCATCGGCTCCTGTGCAGGCTACTTTGGAGGCGCTGTGGACAATGTCCTGATGCGGATCATGGATGTGTTCCTGGCGATCCCCAGCCTGCTGATGTCCATCACTATTGTGGCCGTTCTGGGTCCCAACATGATCAATCTGCTGCTGGCCATGAGCCTCTCCAGCATCCCCCGGTTCTCGCGTATTGTACGCTCCTCCATCCTCTCCATCCGCGGACAGGATTACATTGAGGCGGCGCGGGCCTGCGGCACCAAACACGCCCGCATCATTATGCGCCACGTTCTCCCCAACGCCATTGGCCCCATCATTGTCCAGGCATCTCTGAATGTGGCCACTGCCGTCATCACGGTCTCCAGCTTGAGCTTTATCGGCCTGGGGATCTCTCCCCCCACGCCTGAGTGGGGCTCCATGCTGGCAGAGGGCCGCGAGCAGATGCGCTACTACCCCCACCTGGTCCTGCTCCCGGGCCTGGCGATCATCTGCACCGTTATGGCGCTGAACCTGATCGGCGACGGTCTGCGGGACGCCTTGGACCCGAAGATGAAGAATTGAGGAACAGTGAATGGAAAACTTACTGAAAATTCGAGATCTTCACGTGGAATACCACACGGAAGACGACGTGGTCCGAGCGGTCAACGGCTTGAATCTGGACCTGTACAAGGGTGAGACTCTGGGGCTGGTCGGCGAGACCGGCGCCGGAAAGACCACCACGGCACTGAGCGTCATGAATCTGCTGCCTGACCGCCTGGGATTCATCACCAAGGGCGAGATTCAGCTGGGGGATCTGGACGTGCTCCACGCCAGTCCCTCCCAGCTGCGGGAGATGCGGGGTGCCGAGGTGTCTATGATCTTTCAGGACCCTATGACCAGCCTGAACCCCACGCTCACCATCGGTGAGCAGATTGCCGAAGTGTTGGAAATCCACGCAAAGGAGGACAAAGGGGATTCGGCGTCCGGACGGAACCCGGGTAAGTCCGGAAAGAGCATGAGAGCGGACCAGATTGGACGGCGGGTAGACGAAATCCTGGAGCTGGTAGGACTGCCTCCGGCCCGAAAAAATGAGTATCCACACCAATTCTCCGGCGGTATGAAGCAGCGCGTGGTCATTGCCATGGCACTGGCCTGCGAGCCCCGTCTCCTCCTGGCGGACGAGCCGACCACAGCCCTGGATGTCACGATCCAGGCTCAAGTGCTGGAGATGATGCGCAGGCTGAAGGAGGAGCTGGGCACCGCCATGCTGCTGATCACCCACGATCTGGGCGTGGTGGCGGAGACCTGCGACCGGGTGGCAATCATGTATGCCGGCGAAATCATCGAGATTGGCAGCGTGGAGGACATTTTCAAGGGGGAGGGCAACCACCCCTACACCGAGGGCCTGTTCGGCTCCATCCCGGACATGACCAAGAGTGAGCGGCGCCTCCATCCCATCGACGGTCTGATGCCCGATCCCACGCAGCTCCCCGAGGGGTGCCCCTTCGCGCCCAGGTGCGGCAAGGCTGCCGACCAGTGCAGATCCCGGAAGCCTGCGGAGGTGCTCCATGGAACGCATATGGTCAAGTGCCATCTGTGGAAATAAGGAAAGGCGGTACAAGCGACATGGAAACACCTTTGATTGAAACAGTTGGACTGAAGAAATATTTTAAGACCTCCCGCGGGGAACTGCACGCTGTGGACGACATCAACCTGAAGATTACCAAGGGGCACACGCTGGGCGTCGTTGGCGAGTCCGGCTGCGGAAAGTCCACGCTGGGCCGTGTGATCCTCCGGCTGATCGACGCGACCGCGGGGCAGGTCCTCTATAACGGCGAGGACATCCTCAAGTACAGCAGCGGCGAGATGAACAAGATGCGCCAGAAGATGCAGATCATCTTTCAGGACCCCTATTCCTCCCTGAATCCCCGGCTGACCGTCAGCGAGCTGATTGCAGAGCCGATCAAGGTCACCAGACTTCTCAAGAGCCAGGCGGAGATCAACGACCGGGTCTTTGAACTGATGGAGACCGTGGGTCTGGCGGAACGGTTTGTCAACACCTATCCCCACGAGCTGGACGGCGGCCGCCGGCAGCGCATCGGCGTAGCCCGGGCTCTGGCGCTCAATCCGGCATTTGTTGTCTGTGATGAGCCCGTCTCCGCCTTGGATGTGTCCATCCAGGCCCAGATCCTCAACCTGATGATGGACCTCCAGGAGCAGATGGGCTTGACATACATGTTCATTACCCACGACCTCAGCGTTGTCAAGCATATCAGCAACGAGATCGCGGTGCTCTACCTGGGTGAGTGCGTGGAACTGACGGACAAACAGGAGCTCTTCGACAATCCTCTCCACCCCTACACCCGGGCTCTTCTGGAGGCCATTCCGGTGCCCAACCTGAGCAGCAGGAGCAAAAAGCGGACGATCATCCAAGGCGAGGTCACAAGCCCCATTGACCCCAAGCCTGGCTGCCGGTTCGCCAGCCGCTGTCCCTATGCCACCGAGAGCTGTACCGGCGCCTCTATCCCCCTGCGGGAAGTAACGCCCGGCCACTTTGTCGCCTGCTGCCATGTGTGAGAAGAGATGGAGCGAGGCGGACATTGCCCCTGTTTTAGGCCGCTTTCTTCGGTACGTACAGATTGACACAGAATCCTCCCCCCGGGCGCCCAGGACCCAATGCCCCAGCACGGACTGCCAGAAAGATCTGGCGCAGCTGCTGGCAAAGGATCTGCGCGAGGTGGGTGCGGAGCAGGTGCGCCAGGATGAATACGGCTATGTTTATGGAATGATCCGGGCCAATGGGGACAAGGATGTGCCCAAAATCGGACTGATTGCCCACATGGATACCGCGCCGGATGTCTCCGGCCGGGGCGTCAGGCCCCGGGTCGTGGAGAACTATCCCGGCGGTGACATCCTGCTCAACGAGGCGGCCGGCATCACCATGCTCCGGAAGGAATTTCCCCAGCTGGATACCTTCCTGGGGCAGGACCTTGTGGTCACAGACGGCACAACCCTTCTGGGCGCTGATGACAAGGCCGGTGCGGCGGAGATCCTGCAAATGGCGCAGGTCCTCCGGGATCACCCCGAAATCCCACACGGCGAGATCTGGATCGCCTTCACCCCCGATGAGGAGATTGGCCGCGGCGTGGACCACTTCGACACGGCGGGATTCCCTGTGGACTTCGCCTACACCGTTGACGGCGGCGCACTGGGGACCTACTCCTATGAGACGTTCAACGCATATTCCGCCGCAGTCACGATCTCCGGCAGATCTGTTCACCCCGGATCCGCCAAGGGGCGGATGCGCAGCGCCCTGCACATCGGCATGGAATTTGACAGGATGCTCCCGGTGGAGCAGCGCCCGGCCTACACCGCCGAACGGGAGGGATTCTACCATCTGAGCAGCTTCCAGGGCGATGTGGAGAAGGCGGTCTTGTCCTATGCGGTACGAGACCATGATGCAGGCAGGATGGCGGAGAAGCTGGCGTTCCTGGAGCGAATCAGCCGGTATCTCAATGACCGCTATGGTGCGGGGACGGTAGAGCTCAAAGTGGAGGAGCAGTACCGGAATATGGCAGAGAAGATCGCTCCCATGTTCTCGATCGTGGAGTTGATCGAGAAGAGCATGGAGCGGCAGGGAATCTCCCCACAGCTCATTGTGACCCGGGGCGGCACCGACGGCTCCCGGCTGTCCTTCATGGGCATCCCCTGTCCTAATATCTGCACCGGCGTCTCCAACGGGCACAGCCGGTACGAATTTGTCTCTGTACAGTCTATGAAGAAGATCACGGCGCTTTTGATCGAAATTGTCAGCGGTTTCTATACAAATTATGAGGAGATGGACTTATGACTTATGATATTCAGGCAAAAAGCGAGACCGTCATCCGCCGCGCGGAGGATAAGTTCGGCTTTTTTGGCTTTCCCAACGTTACCCGCCTAGACGACGGCCGAGTGCTGGTGAGCACCTCCGGCCTGCGGCTGCACCATATGTGCCCCTTCGGCAAGGTCGTGCTGCTCTACGGCGACAAAAATGCGGAAAACTGGTCCCTGCCCCAGGTCCTCCGGGACTCCCGGCTGGACGACCGGGACCCCAGCCTTTTGAACCTGGGGAACGGCCGGCTCCTGTGCAGTTGGTACAATTGGCCCCTGCGGATGTATTTTGACCGCCCCTTTATGCAGATGATCTATGAGCAGATGAATAACGAGGACTTCCTCCTCTGCGCCACCCATCTCCGCTCTGTCACGCCGGAGCAGGAGGCGGCGGACTTCGGCTCCTGGACAAGCGTCAGCGAGGACAACGGCAACACCTGGGGCGAGGCCCACAGAGCGCCGATCTGCTCCTGCCACGGCCCCATCAAACTGGCGGACGGCAGCCTTCTGTACGTGGGCAAGGACATCAACAAAAAGGAGACCGGCGGGGCCAACTACGCCTGCAAGAGCACAGACGAGGGCAAGACTTGGGAGATACTCACCGAGATGCCCATTCCCGAGGGCGTGACCAACCGGAACTTTGTGGATCCCTGTGCCCTGCAACTCCCCTCCGGCCGCATTCTGGCTCACTTCCGCTATCAAAATGCCAATCCGGACCCCTACGGCAAATTCACTGTATTCCAGACAATCTCCGATGACCTGGGCAGAACTTGGAGCATCCCCAGCTGCCTGGGGGTCAGTGGTTCTCCGCCCCATCTGCTCCGACACTCCTCCGGTGCAATCGTCTGCGTGTACGGTCGCCGCGAGCAGCCATTGGGCGAGCGGGCCATGGTCAGTCTGGATGACGGTGAGACCTGGATCAAGGACATCGTTCTGACCGATGTGACGCCCCACCCGGATCTGGGCTTCCCCTGCTCCACGGAGCTGGAGGACGGCTCGATCTACACGGTATACTACCAGCGCCTGATACACAACGGCAAGCTGGATGAGAAGTGCTCCATCGTAGGCACAAAATGGCGTCTGGACGACATCTTGGAGAAGAACAAAAAATAGTCACAGCATCTGGAAAGGAGAACGGTTATGCGGATCCCGTTTGAAGAGGTGACGGAGACCTTAAAGGAAAAGCTGATCAAATACGGCTCTCCGGAGGACTACGCCGGACAGGTGGCCTATGTCATGGCGGAGAACTCCCTGGAGGGCGTTTATACCCACGGCATCAACCGCTATATGCGGCTTATCAACAATATCAGAGACGGTCTGACCATGCCGAAAGAGATTGCCGGAAAAATCGCCGGCCTGGGCGGCTATGAGATATGGGACGGCAAGCTGGGCTTTGGGATTGTCAATGCGCAGCTATGCACCAACCGTGCCATTGAGCTGGCCCGGACACACGGCATCGCCTGCGTGTCTCTGCGGAACACGAGCCACTGGCTGCGGGGTGGGACCTACGGCAAAATGACGGCCGAGGCCGGGATGCTGGGGATTCATTTCACCAACGCCCGCACCAATATGTGCGCCTGGGGCACCCAGCAGCACTGTCTGGGAAACAATCCTCTGGTGCTGGCGGTCCCCCGTGCCAACGGAGACCACGTCATTGCAGACACGTCCTTCTCACAGTACTCCTACGGCAAGCTGCAGCTCGCACGGCTGGAGGGCAGGATGATGCCCCAGCCAGGCGGCTATGACGAGAACGGCCAGCTGTCCTGTGACCCCGCAGTCATCCTGAAAAGTCAGAAGATTCTGCCCATGGGCGAGCATAAAGGCGCTTCCATTGCCATGCTGCTGGATCTCATCACCGCTGTATCCTCCTTTGGCAACTGCGCCTCCATGGTGGCAAAGCTCCCCGGCAACGACGAGCACTCCTTCTCCCAGACCTTTATCGTGATCAACCCCCTGGCTCTGGGCGATCAGGAGACCTTCTCCGCTATTGTGGAGAACGCAGTCAACTGCGTCCTGAACGCAAAGCCGCTGCCCGGCGGGACAGTCCACTACCCCGGCCAGTCCATGAAACGGTACAGAACGGAAAATCTGGAACAGGGAATTCCAGTCAACGAGGGTGTATGGACGGATATTTGCGCGCTGTAACGGCGCAGTCCGGATCGATTTCCGATGGGGCCCTGCGGCAGCTCCTGGAGGACTGGATCGAAGCGAACAGGGAGACAATGGTACAGGATATCTTCACCGTCGTCTCCATACCCAGTGTGAGCGGAAAGGCCGAAGGAAGGATGCCTTACGGGGCGGGCTGCGGGGCGGTCCTGGAGGCCGTGGGCCGCCTGGTGGCCGGCGCGGGTTTCACATTCCAGAACCACGCCTACCACTGCGGCACTGCGCAGCTGGAGGGGTCCGGCGAGGAAACGATAGGTATTTTCAGCCACATCGACACCGTAGCCCCGGGTGACGGCTGGAACTTCGCCCCCTATCGGCCGTTTTTGAAGGACGGCTATCTCTACGGCCGGGGCGTCACAGATGACAAGGGCCCGGCAGTCGCCGCCCTCTATGTCCTCAAGTGCCTGAGGGATCTCCGGCTGCCTCTGCGGCACAACGTAATGGTGTATTTCGGATGTGATGAGGAGTCCTCCATGGGGGACATCCACTATTATCTGGCGCACAATAAGCCGCCGGCGTTTTCCCTGGTCCCGGATGCCCGGTTCTCCGTCTGCTGCGGGGAAAAGGGGATTATCAGCGCGAAGATTACCATGGATCTGAGGGAGACCGGGATACGGGACTTCCAGGCGGGATCCGGAGAGAATATTGTTCCCAATTTCGCGGAGGTGTCCCTGACCTGCTCAGCCCGGGAGGCGGCACAGATTATGGCTCGGGAGGAGCTTACCGTTGCCTTCGCCAACGGCGTGGCGGTGGTCCACGCAGAAGGGGTCGCCGGCCACGCGGCATTCCCGGAGAATACGGAGAACGCCATCGACAAGCTGACGAACAACCTGAAGGAGATCCCCTTCTCCAACACCGGAACGGTTCGCGTTCTGAAGGCTCTGGCCGAGCTCTCCAGGGGATACCGCGGCGAGGGCATAGGCATCCATGCGGAGGACGCCTTCTTTGGTCCGCTGACCTCTGTGGCCGGAACGGCCCGGGTGGAGAACGGCGCCTTGACTGTGACGCTGAATATCCGCTATCCGATCTCAACCGACAGGGATACGATTCGGGCACGCCTTTCAGCGTTCTGCACCGCATATGGAGCGGAGATCGCCTCCTTTGAAAACAGCGAGCCGGCCTATTTCGCGCCGGACGGAGAGATTCCCACGCTTCTCAACGACCTGTGCAGGGAGGTGCTCCGGGCTGACTTTGCGCCCTATTCCATGGGCGGCGGCACCTATGCCCGCCACCTGCCCAATGCCATGGCCTGCGGACCGCTGAACAGACATCTCGCCCGCCCCGGGGGTACACGGCGGGGGGGTGGCCATCAGCCGGACGAGTGCGTGTGCCTGGAATCCCTGGAAAACCTGATCAAAATTTATGTGAGAGCGATTGCCAAAATTGACCGCATGATCTAAGGCGGGAGGCACTGAAAAAATATGAACAAGAAAGAACGAGTTATGGCAGTGATCCGGGGGGAGAAGCCGGACCGGATCCCAACAGGCTTCTGGTTTCACTTTTCCCCCCGGGATCAGGAGCGAGTGGTATCTGCCCATCTCCGCTACTTCGCGGAAAGCGGTACGGATATCTGCAAGGTCATGAACGAGGCGCTGCTCCGGGGGGAGAGCGAGATCCGCACCCCCGGTGACTACGCCCGCGCCGCGCTGAGCGGAGCGGCCCGGCGGAACATGGAGCGGCATCTGGATGACGTCAAACGCATCTGTGACGAGACGGGGAATACTTCCCTGGTCCAGGCCACGCTCCACGGCGTTGTGGTGTCTACCCACCACCTGTCCCTGCGGAAGGGGCTCTATGTGGATAACAGGATGTTCTTCCGCACCTGTATGACGGAAAACCGGGAGGCGCTGATAAACGCCTTCGATATGGTCACCGATGTTCTCTGCGAGCTCTCGGAGCGGTTCTTCGACGCGGGTGTGGGCGGCATCTACTACGCCTGCCTGGGCGGCGAGCGGGACCTGTTCACCCCCGAGGAGTACAACACGTACATAAAGCCCTTTGAGATGCGGGTGCTCCAGGCGGCGGGAAAGACCTCCTGTGTCAATACACTGCACATCTGCAAGAGCGGTCTGGATATCTCCCGCTATCAGGACTTGCCCGCCCAGGTGGTAAACTGGGCCATCCATGAAAACAACCCCTCCCTGGAGGAGGGAGCGGAGATCTTCAAGGATAAGGTGATCCTGGGCGGTCTGGATGATCGGTCCGGGGTGCTGGTGGATGGAACGAACGGGGAAATCGAGAGTGAGGTCCACGCCATCCTCCGCAAAATGGCGGGGCGACGCTTTATCCTGGGCTCGGACTGCACCTTGCCCACGGACATCTCCTGCAGCAGGATTCAGACAGCGGTACACTCCTGCGAAACCTACTGCCGGGAAGACATCTAAAAACATTCTGGGAGGAGAACAATGAAGGTCATTTTATTTAACGGCAGCCCCAATGAAAAGGGCTGCACCTATACGGCCCTTGCCGAGGTGGAGAAATCCCTGTCCGCCGCCGGGGTTGAGACGGAGATTTTTTTCATTGGCAGACAGCCCGTGAAGGGCTGCATCGGCTGCGGCGCCTGCGCGAAGCCCGGTGAAAAGCAGTGCGCCTTTGACAATGATGCGGTTTACCGCGCTGTTGAGAAGGCTAAGAAGGCCGACGGATTTGTATTCGGTTCCCCCGTGCACTATGCCGGTATGTCCGCAGTGATGAAATCATTTATGGACCATTTTTTTTATGTGGGCCGCGGATACCTGGCAAATAAGCCCGCCGCAGCCGTCGTCAGCTGCCGCCGGGGCGGCGCTACAGCGGCCCTGGAGCAGTTGTCCCAATACTGCCAAAATAACAACATGCCCATTATCACCGCCCAGTACTGGAACATGGTCCACGGCACCAAACCGGAGGAAGTGGCGCAGGACGAGGAGGGAACCTTGACCATGCGGACGCTGGGCAGCAACTTGGCTTGGATTCTCCAGTGCATTGCCGCCGGGCAGGAAGCTGGCGCCTGCATTCCCCAGCGGGAGCCGCAGAAGAGGACCAATTTTATCCGCTGAAAAAATCATGCCAACCCGTCTGCTGTATGTCCCCGCCGGGCAGCGGCCAGCCGGGCTCGCAGTACAAACAGGAGAAGAGCATGCGGCCAGTAATTGACAATGATTTTTTGCTGCACAGCGACGCAGCAAAAGCGCTCTACCACCAATATGCGGAGAAGATGCCTATCATCGACTACCACTGCCACATCGATCCCCAGGACATTGCAGAGGATCGGATCTACGACAATATTACGCAGGTTTGGCTGGGTGGAGATCACTATAAGTGGCGGCTGATGCGGGCAAACGGCGTATCGGAGGAATATGTGACCGGCGGAGCTCCGGACCGGGAGAAATTCCAAAAATTTGCAGCCGTTATGCCCAAGGCCGCCGGAAACCCGGTATACCACTGGGTCCACCTGGAGCTGAAGCGGTACTTCGGCTACGAGGGAGAACTGAACGAGGACACGGCAGAGCAGGTTTGGCAGCTCTGCAACGAACGGCTGAAGACCCTCTCCGTGCGGAAAATGATCGCCCGGTACCATGTCAAGGTCATCGCCACTACGGACGATCCCGCTGACGCGCTGACCGCGCACGAGCAGATCGCGGCGGACCCGGATTGCAAAGTGAAGGTGATCCCCGCCTGGAGGCCGGACAAGGTGCTCAACATCCATAAGGAAGGAGCTGCCGCCTATCTGGGGAAGCTCTCCCAGGCAGCTGGAGTGGAGATTACGGGACTGGACTCCCTATTTGCGGCGCTGTCCCGGCGGATGGACTTCTTCGCATCTCACGGATGCTGCGCCTCAGACCACGGTCTGGAAAGGACTCCCTGCCCTGCCGCAAAAGCGGAGGCGGAGGCGGTTTTGACCCGAGTCCTCCGGGGCGAGGAGGTCAGCAGAGAGGACGCAGCCCAATTCCAGTATGTCGTGATGCGTTTTCTGGCCGGGGAGTACCACAGCCGAAACTGGGTCATGCAGCTCCACATGTGCGCTACGTATGGTGTGAACACTTTCCAGCAGAAGAAGCTGGGGCCTGATACGGGCTTTGACGGCATCGGCAGCAGCTGCAATGTGGAACACCTTGCCCACCTTCTCACCGGACTGAGCGCAGACGACGCCCTGGGAAAAACGATTCTGTACTCCCTGAATCCCAACGATCTGGACCTGCTGGCCGTGCTGACCGGAAGCTTCCAGCAGGCCGGTATGGCTGGGAAGATCCAGCTGGGGGCCGCGTGGTGGTTCAACGACACCTACTCCGGCATCCGCGCACAGCTGACAGCCGTGGCGAACAACTCCCTGCTGGGCAACTTCATTGGGATGCTGACAGATTCCCGGAGCTTCCTCTCCTATGCCCGGCACGAATACTTCCGGCGCATTCTCTGCGACATGGTTGGCGGCTGGATGGAGCAGGGGATGCTGTCAGATAATCTGAAGACCTGGGGGAGACTGGTGGAGGATGTATCCTACCACAATGTTCAGCGTTATTTTTTTCAACAATAAAATATGACTAGTAATAAGATTTAGAGGAGATACAGAGAATGAACGCTGAAATTTTCAACGTCCAGGGAAAAACAGCGGTGATCACCGGCGCGGGCGGTGTGATCTGCGGCACCATGGCGCGGGAAATGGCGAAGGCAGGAATGAACGTCGCTCTGCTCAACCGCACCCTGGAGAAGGCCCAAAGGATCGCACAGGAGATCACGGACGGCGGTGGTGAGGCCATTGCCGTCCAGGCGGATGTGCTGGACAAGGAGACACTGGAGACAGCCCGTGAACAGGTCACAGAGCGCTTCGGCAGAGTAGATGTGCTGGTCAACGGGGCGGGCGGCAACCGGAAGGACGCCTCCACCAGTTCGGAGATGTCCTTTTTCGACATCCCGTTCAGTGCGCTCCAGGATGTCTTTGACTTGAACGTGCTGGGTGCGATCCTTACCACCCAGATCTTTGGCCGGGACATTGTGGCCTCCAACGGTTCTGTTATCAACATCGCCTCCATGGCCTCCATCCTTCCTCTGAGCAATACGATTGCCTACTCCGGCGCGAAGGCCGCCGCCGCCAACTTCACCCAGTGGATGGCGGTTCATTTTAACCAGAATTACAGCAGGACCATCCGGGTCAACGCCATTGCGCCGGGCTTCCTGTTGACCAGCCAGAACCGTTATCTGCTCCAGCAGGAGAGCGGAGAGCCGACGGAGCGGGGCAGAAAGGTCCTGGACAAGACGCCCATGGGCCGCTATGGAACGCCGGAGGAGATGGCGGGCGCGGCGATCTGGCTCTGCTCTGACGCGGCGTCCTTTGTAAATGGCGCGATTATCCCCATTGATGGCGGCTTTTCCGCCTATTGGGGCGTATAATTTAAGGAGGGGCATATGTCTAACAAAATTTCAGTAAAAGACTTCAAGGCGTTCTGTGCCGCCTGCTGTGAGCACGAGGGGATGTGTGCGGAAGACGCACAGATCACTGCTGAGGTGCTGTGCGAGACAGACCTTTTTGGCACCAATTCTCATGGCGCCAAAAACCTCTACGGCTACGTAAAAAAACAGCGTGCAGGCGGCATGGACTTCCGGGCAAAGCCCGAGATCCTGACGGAGGGGCCCTCCTATGCTCTGATGGACGCCCACAGCTGCATGGGCATGGTCGCGGGCTATCGGGCCATGGAGCTGGCCATCAGAAAAGCCGGGGAGACCGGGATCGCCTTGGTGACGGTGAAGAACAGTACACATTTCGGAGCTGCGGGCTACTACGCCAATCTGGCCGCCAAGTCCGGCATGGTAGGCATCAGCTTTTCCAATGTGGACCCCAACATGACAGTCCCGGGGGCCAGGGGCATGATCCTGGGCAACAACCCCTTTGCCTACGCCTCCCCGACGGCGGAAGGCGGGAGTGTGTTTCTGGATATCGCCATGAGCAACGTGGCATCCCTGAAGGTGGTGCAGGCCCGGAAGGATGGGGTGCAAATCCCTGACACTTGGATCGTGGACAGGGACGGCGTTCCCACCACGGACCCCAGCCACTACCCCGAGGAGGGCGCCATGCAGCCCATGGCGGCCCACAAGGGATACGGTCTGGCGCTGATGGTGGAACTGCTCACAGGCGCACTGTCCGGCGGCGGTATCAGCAGTGCGGGAGAGATCAAGAGCTGGTGCTTTGCGCCTGAGACTCCCAACAACGTGTGCCATACATTTATCGCCGTGGACGTGTCCAAGTTCTCCGGCATGGATACGTATCTCTCCCGCTCCGGTGATCTGGCAGAGGCCCTTCACGAGGCGCCCAAGGCCAAAGGGAAGGAGCGCATCTTTCTGCCCGGTGAGATCGAATGGGAGAAGCACAGAAGCTGGGAAACCGTTGTGGAGCTGCCCAATGCGGTGGCGGAGTCCCTGCGGGAGATGAGCGCGGATCTGGGGATCCCCCTGAATCTGACATAAGGAGGGCGGAACATGAAACATTCTGAGCGGCTGGGCAGAAATGCCGTTGTCCCCGTCGTTGTGCTGGACGACGTGAAGAGCGCCGTCCCCACCGCCAAGGCATTGCTGGCAGGCGGAATCGACGTGATGGAGATCACCCTGCGCACCGCAGCTGGTCTGGATTCCATCCGCGCCGTGGCGGAGTCCTGCCCGGAAATGCTGGTGGGGGCGGGCACCGTCCTGACCCTGGAGCAGGCGAAGTCCGTTGTGGAGACGGGAGCGCAGTTCATCGTATCCCCCGGTTTTGATCCGGAGATGGTCCGGTGGTGCGTGGAAAACGAGATCACAGTGACGCCCGGATGCGTCACCCCCACAGAGATCATGTCCGCCCTGCGGCTGGGCGTGGACGTGGTGAAATTCTTCCCCGCCAATGTCTACGGCGGTCTGACGGCGATGAAGAGCTTGTCCGCGCCCTTTGGCAGCGTAAAATTCATCCCCACCGGCGGTGTAAATGGGGAGAATATCGGCGAGTATGCCGCTGCGCCCTATGTCCACACAGTGGGTGGAAGCTGGGTGTGTACCAAGGCGGATATCGCTGCGGGGAATTTTGAGAAAATCACCCGGTTGTGCAGGGAGGCTGTGGCCGCCTCCTTGGGCTTTGAACTGGCCCATGTAGGCATCAACACGGAAAGCGGAGAGGCGGCCATGGAGGTCGCCCTGGCGTTTGCGGACATATTCGCTTTCAGCGTAAAAGAGGGCAGCAGCTCCACCTTTGCCGGCACGGGGATCGAGGTCATGAAAAGCAAATATTTGGGAGAGAGCGGCCATCTGGCTGTTCGGACTAACCACATCGGCCGGGCCGTGGCGTATCTTCAGAAAAAGGGCTTTGCCGTGAATATGGAGACAGCCAAGTACAAAGGCAGGCGGATGACCGCGGTATACCTGGAGCAGGAGATCGGCGGCTTTGCTGTCCACCTCCTGCAAAAATAAGAGTATAGAGAGGAAAGTCGCCGTGAAATTCTTAACTTTTGGCGAGATCATGCTCCGCCTGAAATCCCCCGGCACAGAGCGCCTCTTTCAGACGCCCGCCTTTGAGGCGACCTTTGGCGGCGGAGAGGCCAATGTGGCGGTGTCGCTGGCCGGCTTCGGCCTGGATGCCGGATTTCTGACCGTCCTGCCGGACAACGCGGTCGGTGACGCGTGTGTGGCGGAGCTGCGGAAATTTGCCGTGGACACCACCCGGATCCAGCGCAACAAGGGCCGCATGGGTATCTACTATCTGGAGGCGGGCGCCAATCAGCGCCCCTCCAAGGTGATATATGACCGTGAATACGCCTCCATCGCCCTGGCGAAGCCCGGTGATATCGATTGGGAGAGGGCCTTTGTGGGCGTGGAATGGTTCCATATTACCGGCATCACGCCAGCAATCTCCGAGACGGCAATGGAGCTGAGCCTGGAGAGCGTACAGGAGGCCAAGAGGCGGGGCATCACCGTCTCCTGCGACCTCAATTACCGGAAGAACCTCTGGAAATACGGCAGATCGGCCAGCGAGGTCATGGGCGAGCTGGCGAAGTATGTGGATATCGCCATCGCCAATGAGGAGGACGTGCAGAAGTCCCTGGGAATCACTGTGGACGTGGATGTGACATCCGGGAAGCTGGACCGGGAGAAATACCGCAGGCTCAGCGGCAAGGTGCTGGAAGCCTATCCCGGCATGAGGATGATCGCCATCACTCTGCGGGAGAGCCACAGCGCGGACTGGAACGGCTGGGCGGCCTGCCTCAACGACCGGACCTCCTTCCACGTGTCAAAGGAGTATGAGATCCGGGATATCGTTGACCGCGTAGGCGGCGGCGACAGCTTTGCCGGCGGTCTGATCTACGGGCTCCAGGCCTATCAGGACCATCAGCAGGCGCTGGAGTTCGCCGTGGCGGCCTCCTGCCTCAAGCACTCCATCTCCGGCGACTTTAACCGGGTCACGGTGGACGAGGTGGAGAAGCTTGCCGGGGGCGACGGCACCGGCCGTGTACAGCGGTAGCCCGAAAGAGCGTCCCAGGGGGACCGGGCGCGAGAACGCCGGTCCCCCTGCTTTGAACAGATCGGATTAAAGAACGATCAGAAGGCAAACTCCATGGACCAGGTATTCCGGTAGAGCTTTCCTGCATCCAGAGAGACGAGGTTGTCCTGTTTGGAGAGGTCCTCAATGACCCCGTCCCGGGAGGGCAGGGAGGACCAGGGTTCAACACAGAGAAACGGGACCTGCGCCTTGGCAGTATGCCAGATCCCCACATAGGGCATCTGGGGGAAGGAGACCGTGACGGCCTTGGAGCCCTTTTCGGAGGAGATCCTTACACGATGGCCCGCGTCCCGGAGGACAATGGCGCCGTTGTCAAAGAGCCTGTGTGAGAGCGGGAGCTGTCCGTCCGGGAGAGGGTAATCGGTCTCTCCGGTGACACCGCCCCGCTCAGAGAAGGTAACACGGGCAGTCCTGCCGGGGGTATCGAATGTCAGGCGGTAATCCTCAAAGGCGAGGCAGGGTTCGATGGGCAGATGGAAGCCGGGGTGGCCGCCGATACCAAAATACATCGGTTGATCGCCCGTGTTCTCCACACTGTAGGTGACCAACAGGCGGCACTGCTCCAGCGTATAAGCCACCCGGTAGATGAAAGAAAAGGGATAGCATTTCATCGTCTCCTCGTTTGCAGAGAGGCGGAACGTGATTCTGCTGTCCTCGCGGGACTCAACCGCCAGCTCGGAGTAGGGTACGAAACCGTGGAGCCCCATCTCATAGGTTTTGCCCGCCAAGGTATACTTCCCCTCCGTAAGGTTCGCCAGATAAGGGAACAGGTTGGGGCCATGCTTGGGCCAAATAGCCTTGTCCCCGCTCCAGAAGAATTCCGTGCCGTCGGCGGCCCGGATGCTCTGGATCTCGGCACCCCGCTCCGCGACTGTCACGGCGAGGTGTTCGTTTGAAATCATGTGGTTCATACAGTTACCCTTCCTTTTATGCTTTGATTTTGATGCGGGCATGATGCCGTGTATCTCTCCACCGGCGTGCCCCCTGATATCGGACGTTTCTGTCTTCTTTCACCAATAATTATTTAATTATTACCAGTAATAATATTAACATGGAAATCAAAATTTGTCACTACTTGTTGAGAAAAATTTTTTTGGAGAACTAACAAGAAAAAGAGAGAAAAATAGCCCAAATGCGTTCTACACTCGTAGAGTAGATGCAAATAATATGATGACTCACCATGCCAAGCAGCAGATTATTGAGGCTGTCAGCAGAATCACCAAGGAGGATCTTGCAATGATCTCAGAAGAGCAAAGGAAAATTATGTACAATGGATTGGCCACCAAGGGCCGCCTGGCGGCGGACCCTGAGGAATGTGCCAAGATCGACAAGCAGCTGGAAACAGATCCCAAGAACTACTACCTCTGGTGTGCCCGGGCCATTGTCTGTGGGGATATCGAGCAGGCGATCGAAAACTATTCGCAGGCGCTCTCCATCCGCCCCTTTTCTCCCCACACACTGTATAACCGGGGCAGAAAGCTCATGGGACAGGGGCGTTTCAGCCAGGCCCTGTCGGATTTTGCGCTGGCCACAGCGCTTGACCAGGAGGACGGTTGGAAATGGCACTTCCAGGGAGTAGTGCTCTACTTTCTGGACCGGTACGAGGACGCTGTTGGATCCTTCCAGAGGGCGATCCAAGCCCACAACCACATCAACGATCCTGTGGTTCCCTTTGAGGTAGAGTGGATGTGGAACTGTTACATGAAGCTGGGCAGGGGCGAAGAAGCCGCCGGATGCCTGGAGCAGGTCACAGCGGAGACCCCCTGCGTGGATTCCGAAAAGACTTATAAGACACGCATTCTCATGTACAAAGGGAATATGACGGCAGAGGACTTTCTGAATACGATTGATCCCGAGGATGTGCTGGAGACTGCCAACCAGCTTTACGGTGTGGCAAATTTCTACTACTACCTGAAAGGGGATACCCGCACCTCAGTAGAATACCTGCATAAGGTCATTGCTCTCACCGAGGCGAAACTCTGCTGGGGCTATAAAATGGCCCTGCGGGATCTTCCGGGACGGTCGGAGGAGACCTGTGCCGAGTCGCACTCCTGAAGTGTCCCTGACTGCTGATACACCGGGCGGGGTGCCATCGAAATGCTGGTGCGTTTTGTTCCATCGGGCCAGGTCACCGTGTACCTTCCGTTCCAGCGCCCACTTTTGGTCTGACCCAAGTATCCGCTGCCCCAATATCGCTTCTTACCTCGTTTTGGCTTGAAGTCCGTTATGATGTGGCTGGTGGTTGCCTGGGAACTTTCTGTGGGAGTCTCCGCTCTACCAATGCCCCGGTCGATTTTTGTGGCGGCTTGCCTCTGCATATCATAGATGCCTTGGTCTTGGGTTCCTGGATCAGCAGTTCCTCTTTGGTTCGATAGACCTGACGCTCAATGCGCAGTTCCCCCGTCTTGAGATTCAGGTCACCCCACTGGAGCGCCATCAGTTCTCCCACGCGAAGGCCAGTGGTCAGTTCCAGCAGGAACACCTCGCAGTAACCTTCGTCTTTGGCCTGGATGAGCAGTCTTTGCGGCTCCTCCCTGGTGAGCAGCTGCATCTCCTCCCGTCTGATTGGCGGGGCCTTGCATTCCTCAATTGGATTCTTTACGATCAATCGGTCTGCCACAGCTTTTTCCAAGGCCCTGCGGCATAGGCTGTGGCAGTTGCGCACCATGTTGTCCGAGAGACCGCCGCCCCTGGACTCTCTATGCAGAGTACGTCCGTCCTTCTTCATCCAGTTGAAAAACTGCTGGAGCTCATTTGTTGTCAATTTGTTCAGGGGAACGCTGCCCAGTTTTGGACGGATGTATGTCAACGCCAATATGAAATTGTAAGAAAACGCCGAAGAAATTTTGTCATTTTTCGGCGGGAGGGTAACTCCGCCTTTTTGATTCGCTACGCTTATCACTTTCGGTTTCGCCACTTGGGGGTCCTCCTTTCATGGATTTAGCCGCCTGTGGCGAGACAGACGGCTATGTACAGGCATGGAAAAAGCCGCCTTTTCTACGCAGAAAAGACGGCCTATTCAGTCGGGCGATATGTGATTTTCAGGGGCAGTTCAAAGTGTGGCGCAAAACCGTATGTCCGCATTTCCCGGTGTTTTGTCGTATCAATGCTCATCCCTTGGTAGTAAATTCGTAGTAATTGGGGTGGTTTCCTATCAGGAAATGCGGGGTAATGCGCTGTTCCACAAGGTTTTGCGGGGTCTTACAAAATATTTAATATAAACATTTAGGATATACAAATTGCTGCGCGGCGAAGTTCTGAAAACGGCTCTTTTTGCCTTAAAAACATCACTAACCACAGACCCCAGATAAGCTCTTTTCCTGCTGATACGGTGCGCTTTGAATATTATCTCACAAAATTGATTTCCGTGCCATGCGCTGTACAGCCCTTGACAAACCCTCCCGCCTCTGCTATACTCAGGGACAATCCAAGGGGCGCTGGTGCACGCCGGCTGAGATGAGACGCAATGCCGTCCGGTCCCTCGAACCTGATCCGGGTAATGCCGGCGTAGGAATGCGATTGTATAGCGCTATTGTCGTATGTCCGCGCCTTGCGGACATACGACTTTTTTGTCCGCAGGCACTTCCCGTCAATACAAAGGAGGAAGGTACCATGTCCAACACGAAAACATCCATGAACCTGCGCTGCCTGTGCGAGGCGGCCATCCTGGTGGCTCTGGCTCAGGTCCTCAGCTACATCAAGCTGATGGAGCTGCCCAATGGCGGGAGCCTGACCCCGGCCATGTTCCCGCTGCTGCTGTTCGCGGTGCGGTGGGGGGTGAAGCCGGGGCTGCTGGCGGGCTTCGCCTTCGGCCTGCTCCAGCTGATCTTCGACGGTGCCTACGCCTGGGGCTGGCAGTCCATGCTCCTGGATTACCTGCTGGCCTTCACGCCCCTGGGGCTGGCGGGCCTCTTCAAGGGGAGGAGCTGGGGCATCTTCGCGGGGACTGTGGTGGGCTGCGCCTGCCGGTTCGCGGTCCACTACATCAGCGGCGTCACCATCTATCGGATCATCGCCCCCACGGAGCTGCTGGGCATGACCCTCACCAGCCCCAGCATCTACTCCCTGGTGTACAACGGATCCTACATGCTGCCCAACACGGTTCTGGCCCTGGTGATTGCCGGGGTGCTGTACATGCCCCTCAAGAGATACATTCTGGGCCAGGACCTCTCCGGACGGAGGGGCTGAACCCAACACGGCGATTCCGCTGTTCTTCCAGGGAATCGCCGGTTTTTGTGCCCTCTTGGGATGGATTTCCGTAAGGAGTCCCCACGCCCGTCTCATAAAAAGCGAAGGATAGAGAGGAAGATCTCCTCGTCCAAAA
>CANAZG010000022.1 GCA_947365965.1 uncultured Clostridia bacterium | reverse complement strand
GGCAGTCCGGGCACACGCCCGGCCGGTCTGTGAGAGCGCCGCAGAAGGCGCACCGGGGCGGAAAGAGGAGATCAAGAAGAATGTTCACAGCCGCTCCTTTCTGCCGGGACCGGAGGTGCGGGGATAGGGCCGCTTTTCATCGGTGAGCCCCGCCAGATAGTCCATGCTGGTGTCCAGGGCCAGGGCCACCCGGCGCAGCTGCTCATAGGTAAAGTAGCGCTTCCCGGTCTCCAGCTTGGAGTAGTCGCTCTGGTCAATGCCCGTCAGCATCTGCATTTTCACTTGGGTATAGCCGCGCTCTTTTCGCAGCTGCCTTAATCTGCTCATACAATCACCGAGAGTAGTATGTCAGTTTGACCTATTATATTTAGGGTGAATTTGACCTAAAATTTTTCTTTTGGGAGGATATGGGGCGCGGAGAGCCTGGAGGGGAAAACCGTTTTGTTGGATTTGACTTTTTCCCGGTAAAATGATACCCTGTAAAACAGATATCATACCCCTGCGGCAAAATGCCTGCATGGCCAACCGAATGATAGGTTATGCCCTGCGAAAGACTACCGAATGGTAGGATTTTTACAGAGGTGACGCCCATGAAATTCCCGCGCATAGCTGATTTGCGATATGACCACGATCTTCACCAGAAGGACGTGGCGGAATACCTGTGCATGAATAAGGAGGTCTACGGGCGGTATGAGCGGGGCATCCGGGAGATCCCCGTCTGGGCCCTCATCCGTCTGGCGGACCTCTACCACACCAGCACCGACTACATCCTTGGCCGCACGGACCGGATGGATCCCACCAAATAGCCGCCATGCGGAGATTGACGGTGTTTGCCCTGCCCTTCGCCGCCGGATGCGCCCTGTGCTGCTACCTGCTGCCGGAGTCCTGGCGGCTGTGGGCGGCGCTGGCCGCTCTGCTGGTGGGGCTGACCCCATCGGCGAGGGTGCGCATCGGGGCCGCCGGGCTGGCGGCGGGGCTTCTCTGGTTCACCGGCTACGCCGCCCTGGTCCAGGCCCCCGCCCGGCAGCTGGCGGGCACGGAGGGGAGTGCGGTGATGGAGCTGACCGGGTACCCGGAGGAGACGGACTTCGGGGCTCGCTGTCAGGTCCGGGTCCAGGGCCTTTTGGGCCGGGCGGTGTACTACGGCGGCCGGGAGCTGCTGGATCTGGAGCCGGGGGACCGGGCCGCCGCCGATGTGAAATATCAAAGCGCCCAGGTTCTGGGCGGAGAGGAGAGCGCCTATTTCACCTCCCGGGGCGTCTTTCTGCGCCTGTACGGCCGGGGCGAGCTGGAGGCGGAGCCCGGCGGAGGACTCCGGTACCTGCCCCAGCGGATGGCCCGGGGTCTGCGGATGGCCGCCGGGGAGGTCTATGGGCAGCCGGAGCGGGGCCTTCTCCTGGCCATGCTCACCGGGGAGCGGGACGGACTGGACAGCCTGAGCCAGCGGCAGCTCTCGGAGGCGGGGCTCATGCACCTGACCGCCGTGTCCGGCCTCCACTGCGGCTTCCTCATCGCCCTGCTGGGTATTCTGACTCTCCGCCGCCAGCGGCTCACGGCCCTGATGGGATACCCGGCGCTGCTGGTGTACATGCTCATGGCCGGAGCCACCCCGTCGGTGGTCCGCTCCTGCGTGATGGTGGGTCTGGCTCTGCTGGCCCCGCTGGTGGGCCGGGAGGCGGACGCTCCCACCTCCCTGTCCGCCGCCGCCCTGGTGATCCTCCTTGGAAACCCCTTTGCCATCGCCTCGGTGAGCTTCCAGCTCTCCTTTGCCGCTGTGGCGGGGCTGCTGACCCTGTCGCCCCGGATCTACCGGGCCATGGGGAGCCGGCCGGGAGGGCTCCGGCGGTTTGTCCGGGCGACCCTGGCTGCCAGCGCCGGGGTGTCCCTGTTTACCGCGCCCCTGAGCGCAGCCTACTTCGGAACCCTGTCCCTGGTCTCTCCCCTGTCCAGCCTCCTGGTGCTGTGGATGGCCCCGGCGCTCTTCGCCCTGGGTTTGATAGTCACAGCCCTGTGCGCATTCCTGCCGGCCGCCGCGCCGCTGGCGGTCCTGCCGGCGGCTCTGGCCCGGTACGTGCTGTGGACGGCGGAGCTTTTGTGCCGGATCCCCGGACACAGCGTCCGGTTCAGCACGCCGGCGGCGGCCATGTGGCTGGTGCTGGTCTACGGACTGCTGGGCGTGTGCCTGCTGGGACGGCCCGGAGGGCGGGGATATGTCCTGGCCGCCCTGCTGGCCCTGGTGAGCCTGGAGGCGGCCCGGGCCCTGCCCCGGATGACGGTGAAAAACGACGCCCTCACGGCAGTGGTGGTGGACGTGGGCCAGGGTGCGGCGGCGCTGCTCCACGCCGGAGAGCGCACGGTCCTGGTGGACTGCGGCAGCCTCAGCAGCCCGGAGCGGGCCGGAGACGCGGTGGCCGCGGCCATGGAGACCTACGGCTGGACCGCCCTGGACGCGGTGGTCCTGACCCACTGCCATAAGGACCACGCCGGGGGCATCCCCTCCCTGCTGGAGCAGATCCCCGCAGAGCGGCTCCTGCTGCCCCGGACAGACCCGGAGGAGGATGCCGAGGACCTGCTGGCGCTGGCCCGGGAACGGGGCGTGGCGGTGGAATATGTGGAGGAGCCAAGCCGGACGGACCTGGGCCCGGGGACGCTGACCTTGTATCCGCCGGTGGCCGCCGGAGAGACCAACGAGGAGGGGCTCACGGTTCTGTGCTCCCTGGGGGAATTTGACCTGCTCATCACCGGGGACATGGACAGCGCCACCGAGGCGGTCCTCCTGGAGACCTACCCCCTGCCGGACTTGGAGGTCCTGCTGGCGGGGCACCACGGCAGCAAGTACGCCACCTCCCAGGCCCTGCTGGATGGAACCCGGCCGGAGGTGGGCGTCATCAGCGTAGGGCCCAACGCCTTCGGCCACCCTACAGAGGAGGCCATGGGCCGCATGGCCGGCGCGGGCATGGACCTGTACCGCACGGACCGGCAGGGAAACATTCTCATCCGGGTCCACAGGAAGGGGGAGACAAAATGACGGCATATGTCCGGGAGAATCTCCTGGAGAAATTCGAGTTTTACAGCTACGGCCACGCCCTGGAGATTCTGGGGGAGGCCTTTCCCGGGGAGTGGGACGAGCTCCAGAACGCCCTGGAGCGGTTCGCCATCTCCCTGGATGATCTCCGGGCCGCCGGGGGCAACGAGACCGCCATTCCCAAGAAATTTGACGACGTGCTCTACCCCCTGGGCTGGCGGGAGATCCGGATCACCGGGGATCTGGTGGTGAACATGTACCCCCGGCGGGCCAGCCAGCGGGGGCGGTTCGCCCAGAACCCCTGCGAGCAGATGGTCATTGAGGGCTATATTGACGGGCACAACATCGACTTTATCAAGGGCGGGGTGGCCTTTGACCTGGAGTGGAACAGCAAGGACCAGACCTTTGACCGGGACCTGCTGGCCATGCGGACCTATTTTGACTGCGGCATCATCGAGGTGGGGGTCATCGTGACCCGGTCCCAGGAGCTCAACGACGTGTTCCGGGAAGTGACGGACCGGACGGGCAAGCCCCTCATGGCCAAGTACGGGGCCAGCACCACCTGGATGGGGAAGCTGGAGTACCGGCTGAAGTCCAGGCGGAACGGGGGCTGCCCCATTCTGGCCGTGGGGATCAGAAAGCCTTGCATAGAAGGGTATTAAGCTATGGAGAACACAAAGATGACCGAGCTGGAGCGGACCATTGCGGATTTCCGGGCCTTTACGGCGGGAAAGCGGTACAGGACCATCTACGCGGACCCGCCCTGGCAGTTCCAGAACCGGACCGGCAAGGTGGCCCCGGAGCACAAGCGGCTGAGCCGCTACAGCACCATGACCGTGCCGGAGATCTGCCGTCTGCCCGTGGCCGAGGCGGCGGACGAGAAGAGCCACCTCTACCTCTGGGTGCCCAACGCCCTGCTGCCCCAGGGCCTGGAGGTGATGGAGGCCTGGGGATTCGAGTACAAGACCAACATCATCTGGGAGAAGGTCCGCAAGGACGGCATGCCCGACGGCCGGGGGGTGGGGTTCTACTTCCGGAATGTGACAGAGATCCTCCTCTTCGGCATACGGGGGGAGAAGAACCGGACCCTGGACCCGGGGCGGAGCCAGGTGAATCTCATCCGGGCCATCAAGCGGGAGCACTCCCGGAAGCCGGACGAGTTCATCGGCCTTATCGAGCGGTGCTCCCCCGCCCCCTTTCTGGAGCTCTTCGCCCGGGGCAGCCGGCCAGGCTGGGACCTGTGGGGCAATCAGGCCACGGCGGACTACGAGCCCACCTGGAGCACCTACGCCAACCACACGGTGGCGTCAAGGACGGAGGGATAAGGCCATGGCGGTGAAAAAGAGCAGTCAGAACGAGGGCGCGGCCTATACCCAGCTCCGCGCCGACATGGCGGCGGGGACCCTGGCCCCGGCCTACCTCTTCTACGGCGAGGAGAGCTACCTGCGGGAGTTCTGCCTGTCGGAGATCCGCCGCCAGCTGGTGCCGGAGGGGTTCGAGGCCTTTAACTTCCATAAGCTGGAGGGCAAGGGCCTGACGGTCCAGGCTCTGACGGAGGCCGTGGAGGCCATGCCCATGATGGCGGAGCGGACCATGGTGCAGGTGGTGGACTACGACGTGTACAAGCTGCCGGAGGAGCAGCGCAAAGGGCTCATCGCCCTGCTGGAGGACCTGCCCCCCTACTGCTGTCTGGTGCTGGTGTACGACCTTCTGGAGTACAAGCCCAACAAGACCTATAAAAAGCTGTACGCGGCCCTCTCCGGGCATGTGCGGGAGGTGAAATTCCAGCCCTTGAACCAGAACCAGCTGATGGGCTGGGTGGCCCGCCGCCTGAAGGCCACAGGCCACACCATTGACGTTCCCACGGCGGAGCACCTGCTCTTCACCTGCGGCTCCCTCATGAACCAGCTGATCCCGGAGATCGCCAAAATCGCCGCTTACGCCCAGGGGGAGCGGATCACTGTGAAGGACATCGACGCGGTGGCCTCGCCGGTGGTGGAGGCCCAGGTGTACGACATGACCCGGGCGGTGTCCAAGGGGGAGTTTGACCGGGCGGCGGAGCTGCTGGGACAGCTGCTTACCTTGCAGCAGGAGCCCTTTATGCTCCTGAGCCTCATGGGCGGGGAGCTGCGCCGCCTCCACAGCGCCCGGATCGCCCTGGATACCGGCAGGGATCGGTACTGGCTCATGGAGCAGTGGAACATGCGCTCGGACTATCCGGCCAAGCTCCTGCTGGACAACGCCCGCCGGGTGAGCCGGGCCTGGTGCGCCCGGGCGGTGCGGCGGTGCTGCGAGACGGATCTGCGGATCAAGAGCGTGAGCGGCGCGGACGGAGCCGGAGAGCTGAAGCTGCTGCTCATGGAGCTGGCCAAGACAGCCGTGGACTGATGGTGAGAACTGCACAGCAAGGAGGAGTAGACATGCGGCGGGTCCGTGAGGTGATCGTGGTGGAGGGCCGGTACGACAAGAACGCCCTGCGGCAGGTGGTGGACGCCACCGTGGTGGAGACCCGGGGATTCGGCGTCTTCAACGACAGGGAGCGGCTGGCCCTTCTGCGGCGGCTGGCGGAGGAGCGGGGCCTGATCCTGCTCACAGACAGCGACGGGGCGGGATTCGTCATCCGGAATTTCCTCAAGGGGGCCATCCCCAAAGACCGGCTCAAGCAGGCCTACATCCCCGACGTGTACGGCAAGGAGCGGCGGAAGTCCGCCCCGGGCCGGGAGGGGAAGCTGGGGGTGGAGGGCATGGGCCCCGCAGTGCTGCTCCAGGCCCTGGAGCGGGCGGGGGCCACCTTCGAGGAGGAGGCCGGCCCGGCGGCGGAGCGCCGGGGCGTCACCAAGGCGGACTTCTACCAGCTGGGCCTTACCGGCGCGCCCAACAGCGGCGCAAAGCGGGAGGCTCTTCTGCGTCGGCTCAGGCTGCCGCAGCGGATGAGCACCAACGCCCTGCTGGAGGCGGTGAACGTGCTGTACACCCGGGAGGAGTTTTTTGCCCTGGCGGCGGAGACGGCAGGGGATGGCTGAGCCGAGGAAATCCCGGGGGAAATCCATCCTCTCAAAAACGTGGCCTCCTGTAGGGGTGAGCAATGCCTGCCCCGCAAATGAGGGTTGAATGTCCTCCGTATTGATGGTATACTTGGCTCATGGCAAATGCGGATTTGGAGAATTTGTGCTATGGAGAAATTTGAGAAGGATACCCTGCGCGGGATGCTGGTAAAGGGGAACCTTCGGGCAGCAATGACGTATTGGGAGCAGTTCCCGGAGACGGCGGCGCTCTATGAAAAGGGCGTGGCTTTGTTTCAAAAAGAGCACTACCTGACTTATGATGCAGATGCGGAGCTGAACGAGATTCTCCTGGTCTATCAGAAGTATTACCGGGATGTCTTTTATCTGGAGCTCTCTGCTGAGGAGGCCGCCCAGCGGCTGCGGGAACGGCTGGCAGAACTGTTCCAGACTGTGTCCGATTTTTCGCTGGACAAATTGGAGGAAATGGCCGGGGACGCGTTCCGTCAGAAGTCCTTCCACGCCCTGATGGGACGAACCAGCGGGTATTACGGTCCCTATATATGGAAGGACGAGGAACTGAGGCGCTACAAGGTGGAGCTGCCGGAGGGCACGCAGGACTATGCTGTTAAATTTCTGGACGGGTTCATCATGAAAAGCTGGCTGGATTACATTTCCTTCGGTGAAACAGGTACCGGCGGATGGTCCAACGGCGACGGTTTGATTCACTGTGTCAGAACTGCCTATGATCTGGAATCAGAGAATTTCCAAGTGTCCCTCCTGAAGCACGAGGCCCAGCATGCCATGGACCAGACCCATTATAAGGGCATTACAAACGAGGAGCTGGAATACCGGGCCAAGCTGGTGGAGCTGATTTATTCCCGAGAACGGAGGATGCTGGAGCGTTTCTTGGGTCAGGCCGACACAACAAGAGCAGACAACGGGCATGGACTGTCCGCTGAACGCATTGTAAGAGAATTTGAGATACGTCAAAAAAGAGACCGCGGCAGACTGGTTGAAATCCCTGTTGAGACGGTGCAGACAGCTGCCCAGTCACTTTTTGCAGAGAGCTGTCAAGAAATGGCGGCAAAATACCGCCAATCCTGAGCTTCCTTGATTTTGGCACAGGAAAAAGCAGACGGTTTCCGGTTTGTCGGGGGATTTCATCTTTTGGGTGAAAGCCCCCTTGACAAACAGCATCTTGTGATACACTGCGGGAAAGACTTTTTTCTCAGAATCTGTATGCACACCGGGGGATGCCGGCGGGGCTGTCTCCCGCCGGGACGGCCCTTGTGCGTGCGGGTTCTTACTTCTGATTTTTCTGGAGGGACGGTATGAAGCGCTGGAAACGCCGCTTGGCGGCCTGGTTCCTGGTTCTGCTCCTGGCCCTGGGGCTGGGGCCCCAAGAGGGACGCGCGGTGCTCTCAGGGGTCTATTTTACCGCAGTCAACGAGCAGCTGCTGGAGCTGAACAGCGAGACCATGCCCTTTCTCTACGGCGGGGTGTGGTACGTGTCCAGCCGCCTCTTCGAGGGCACAGACCTGGGGGTGAACTACGCCCGCATCTACAACGCCAATCAGGCCATGCTCTACAACGCCAAGATCGACCTCCGCTTTGACCTGGAAGCCCAGACCACCACGGACCGCTACGGCAACTCCTACAACGGCTACGCCATCGAGCGGGGCGGCGTGATCTTCTTCCCCCTGCCCCTGGTGTGCAGCCGCTTCGGCCTGCGCTGGAGCAAGACGGAGACGGATATCGTGCCCCTTATCCGGGTCACCAGCGCCAGCGCCGTGCTGACGGACCGGGAGTTCGTGGACGCGGCCAGCCAGATGCGGACCCGCTACAGCGAGTATGAGCGGGCGGTCACCGCCGCCGAGGAGGGACCCGGCGGCGGACCGTCCCAGACCGAGGATCCCCCCCTGGCGGCGGAGGGACAGAAGATCTATCTCATCATCGACAGCCAGTCCCCGGAGGAGACATTGGCGCTTCTGGACCGCCTGGGGGACCGGCAGGCCACCTTCCTGCTCACGGCCCAGGAGATGGAGCAGGCGGATCTGGTCCGGGCCCTGGTGGCCGGGGGCCACGGCGTGGCCCTCCAGCCCCTGGGGGAGACGGAGGCGGAGATGGAGGAGGAGATCATCCGGGCCCGGGAGCTCCTGTGGCAGGCCGCCTGCTCCTGGCTGGAGCTGGTGTGGTGCGGGGACGAGGCGGAGGATCTCCTCTCCCAGCTGGGCTGTGTCCGGGTGACGGCCCAGATCGCCGCCTCCGGGGACCTGGACCGGGCCGGTCAGGCCGCCGCCCTTCTGCGGTCCATCAGCCGGTACCGGGAGGACGTGGCGGTGGGCCTGGGGGGCGATGGGAGCGGCCTGGGGGGCCTGGAGGCCCTTCTGGAGGATCTGGACGCCGGGGGCTACCGGCTCAGCGCCTGGCGGCTGACCGCCTAATTTACAGAAAGTTCAAGTATAATTCCCCTTTTGGGGTATAATTGGGGTGATTACCACATTGAAGTCCCCGTATGCTGCCGCTGCGGGGCGGGAGGAAGCCTATGGCAAGAAAGATTCTCGTGGTGGAGGACGACCACAATATCTCCGATCTGATCCGGATGTATCTGGAGAAGGAGGGCTTTGAGATCCAGGCCGTCTTTGACGGCGGCAGCGCGGTGGAGGCCTTCCGGGCCATGCAGCCGGACATGGTGCTGCTGGATTTGATGCTGCCGGTGATGGACGGCTGGGCCGTGTGCGGCAAGATCCGGGAGACCAGCCGGACCCCGATTATCATGATTACCGCCAAGAGCGAGGTCTTTGACCGCATCCAGGGCCTGGAGATGGGGGCGGACGACTACATTGTCAAGCCCTTTGAGATGAAGGAGCTCATTGCCCGCATCAACGCCGTGCTGCGGCGCACGGAGATCCCCGAGGACACCCGCAAGCGGCTGGTGTTTGACAAGCTGGAGATCAACCTGGACTCCTATGAGCTCACCGTGGACGGGAAGAAGGTGGACACGCCCCCCAAGGAGCTGGAGCTGCTCTACCATCTGGCCTCCACCCCCAACCGGGTGTACACCAGAAATCAGCTCCTGGACGAGGTCTGGGGGTTTGACTACTTCGGCGACAGCCGCACCGTGGATGTTCATATCAAGCGGCTGCGGGAGAAGGTGGAGAACGTGTCCCCCCAGTGGGCCCTGAAAACCGTCTGGGGCGTGGGGTATAAATTCGAGGTGGCGGGAAAATAGGCGCTCCGCCCAAAAGCGCCGCATCCCCCGGGGCCGCCGGCAGGCCGCCATCCGATCAGAAAGGAACCGCGATGAGCAGATTCAAAGGCATCTATTGGCGCACCTTTACGGTCACCGTGGGCATGGTGGCCCTGACCCTGGTGCTGCTGGGGGCCTCCTTCTTCGCCCTCACATACAGCTATATCATGAGTGAGAAGCGGGGCGAGCTGGAGGACAAGGTGGAGGCCATTGCGCAGCTGGCGGTGACTGCCTATGACGATCCCTCCCTCCTCCACTCCTGGGACCAGACCCGCCGGGAGATGAAGGACATCCTCACCGTGGCCGAGAAGATGAGCGGCACCGACTTCATCATCATCCTCCCCGGCCTGAATCAGTTCATCACCACAGATCAGACCCTGGAGACCCTGGAGCTCCCCCTGCCGGAGGAGATCAACGGCCGTCTGGTCCGCGGGGAGGTCTACGCCGGGGTCACGGACCTGGGCATCTACGAGAAGCCCCGCTTCGTGGTGGCCCTTCCCGCCCGCAAGGCCGAGAGCGGCTCCGTGGTGGGTCCCATCATGGCCATGGCCGAGCCCAACGCCATGACGGAAATGTGGGGCGCCTTCATGGGCATCTTCGGCATGACCGCCATCACCGTGCTCCTCATCGCCTTTGTGGCCTCCGCCACCACCGCCATGCAGCAGACCAAGCCCATCCGGGATATGGCCGCCGCAGCCCGGCGCTTCGCGGACGGCAACTTTGACGCCCGGGTCCACAACACGGGCCGGGACGACGAGACCGGCGAGCTCATCGACGCCTTCAACGCCATGGCGGACTCCCTGCAAAAGACCGAGCAGCAGCGCCGGGAGTTCATTGCCAACATCTCCCACGAGCTGAAGACCCCCATGACCACCATTGCCGGCTACGCCGACGGCATTCTGGACGGAGTCATTTCCCCGGAGGAGGAGCGGCAGTACCTCTCCATCATCTCCGCCGAGAGCCGGCGGCTGAGCCGTCTGGTGCGGCGGATGCTGGACGTGAGCCAGCTCCAGAGCCTGGACCTCATCAAGCAGAAGACGGCCTTCGACCTCTCCGAGTCCATGCGGCGGGTGCTGGTGAGCATGGAGAAAAAGATCACCGCCCGGGGGCTGGACGTGGACGTGGAGATTCCCGAGGATCCGGTGATCGTGCTGGGGGACAACGATCTGCTCACCCAGGTGGTCTACAACCTCCTGGAGAACGCGGCCAAGTTCGCCGTCCAGGGCAGCACCCTCTTCCTGGGCCTGGAGAAGCGGGGGGAAAAGGCTCTGGTTACGGTGCGCAACACCGGGCAGACCATTCCGCCGGAGGAGCTTCCGCTGCTGTTCGAGCGGTTCCACAAGTCCGACAAGTCCCGCAGCGAGGACAAGGACGGGGTGGGCCTGGGACTGTATATCGTGCGCACCATTCTGGAGCAGCACCGGGAGAAGATCACCGCCGCCAGCCAGGACGGGGTGACCACCTTCTCCTTCACCGTCCAGCTGGCCGAAGAAAAAGGGGGGACAAAGAGTGTGTGACAATCTGACTCGCCGGGAGGACCTGGAGGTGGTGCTCACCTACCGCCAGCAGGAAAATCTGGCCCAGCCGGTGATCCTGCGCTATGAGCGGGAGCTGCCGCCCTGTATGCGGGATCCCTTTCAGGGGGAGCAGGCCCCGCCCCGGAGGGAGAGCCCGCCGGAGAGAGAGAGAAAGGGCCGGTGGGGGGTGCGCCTCTTTGTGGGCGTGTCCCTGCTGGTGGCCCTGGTGTGCCTGGGCACGGGGATCTGGTATGTGAGCCAGTACGGCTGGGCCCTCCCCGAGGAAAGCCAGGAGCCGGACGACTACCGCTACGGCCCCCCGGAGGGGGACTACTACTACTTTGACCAGGAGACAACGAAAAAGGAGACCACGATCCGCCGCTATCCCACCGGCGGCCCCTACCGGCTCAGTCTGGTCCCCGCCGGAGACCTGCCGGCGCTGAGCCCGTCGGAGATCTACGAGCAGGTCACCCCCTCCACGGTGACCGTGCTGGGTCACCAGGGGAACTACCGGAGCGTGGGTACGGGCATCATCTTCAGCGAGGACGGCTACGTGCTCACCAACAGCCATGTCATTGAGGGGTGCAGCGCCTGCACGGTGTTGATTACGGACAGTTACGGCGTGGACACCAGCTATGACGCCCGCTTGGTGGGCTGCGACGAGGACGTGGATCTGGCGGTGCTGAAGGTCAGCGGAAAGGACCTGCCTGCGGCCCAATTCGGGGTCAGCGACGACCTCCAGGTGGGGGACCCGGCCTATGCCATCGGCAATCCCCTGGGGGTGGAGCTGCGCAACACCCTGACCAGCGGCATTGTCTCCGCCATCAACCGGGATGTGGACGTGGACGGGGTGACCATGACCCTTATCCAGACCACCGCCGCCCTCAACTCCGGCAACTCCGGCGGCCCCCTTATCAACCAGTACGGTCAGGTGGTGGGGGTGAACACCATCAAGATGATGAGCGAGTACGACACCATCGAGGGCCTGGGCTTCGCCGTGCCCTCCAGTCTGGCCCTGCGCTGGGTCAATGAGCTCATTGCCTTCGGCCAGCTCCAGCCGCAGCCTGTTCTGGGGGTGAGCATCTCCCGCATCCCCGAAACCCTGCCCGATGGCGCCAGCGCCCTCCGGGTGGAGGAGGTGTTTGAGGGGCTCACCGGGGATCTGGCCGGCCTGCGGGAGGGGGACTATGTGGTGGCCTTCAACAACCAGCGGGTCACCAGCACGGAGCAGATTCTCGCCATCCGCCGGGATCTCTCTGTGGGGGATCAGGTGCCCATCCGGGTGTACCGGAACGGGGAGTACCTGGATCTCATGATGGACATGATGGCGGAGCAGTAGGAGAAAGCCATGGGACCGGATATACTGTTCTTTTTTGACAAGCGCCCCGGGGCGCTGCCCCTGTACGAGGCCCTGGAGGACCGCATTCTCTCGGAGCTGGACGATGTGACGGTGAAGGTACAGAAAACCCAGATCACCTTCGCCAACCGCCGCCAGTTCGGCTGCGCCTCCTTCCTCCCTGCCCGGCGGGCCAAGGACCGGCCGGAGGACTACATCACCGTGACCCTGGGCCTGCACCGCCGCCTGGACTCCCCCCGGGTGGACAAGGTATCGGAGCCCTACCCCGGCCGCTGGACCCACCACCTGCTCATCGCCTCTCCGGCGGAGATCGACGATGAGCTTATGGACTGGGTCCGGGAGGCCGCCTCCTTTGCCGAGAGCAAGAGGTGAGATTTTTTCTCTTCTTTTCTTTTGTGAACAAAAGAAAAAACTTTAGAGGGTGTCATGCGGACTGCCGGCAGTCTATCGAAACAGAACCGATAGACTGCCGGCAGTCAGTTGCTAACCGCTAAAGTTCTTTTTCGGTTCCTTTTTCTTTCAAGAAAAAGGAACAATTCTTTTTGCTTCGAAAGAGAAAGAAGTCAATTACAGCTTGCTCATGGCCGCCTTGTCGCCCACCAGGACAACATTGGGGTGCATCTGGAGGATGGAGGCGGGAACATGGGGGGTGACAGGGCCGGTGAAGGCGGCCTTCACAATGTCTGCCTTGTCCTCGCCGCTGACCACCACCAGGATCTGGCGGGCCTGCATGATGGACTTGATGCCCATGGTCATGGCCTGACGGGGCACGTCGTCCCGGGAGGCGAAGAAGCGGGCGTTAGCGTTGATGGTGCTCTCCTGGAGGTCCACCACATGGGTGTCCAGCTCAAAGGCGTCCGCAGGCTCGTTGAAGCCGATGTGGCCGTTGTGGCCCATGCCCAGCACCTGCACGTCAATGCCGCCCAGGTCCCGGATCACCTGCTCGTAACGCTGGCACTCCGCCGCCGGATCCGCCGCCAGACCGTTGGGCACGTTGGTGTTGGCGGAATCAATGTTGACGTGGTCAAAGAGGTTGGTCTGCATGAAGTAGCGGTAGCTCTGGTCGTGAGTGGGCGCGAGACCGGCGTACTCATCCAGGTTCACGCTCTTCACCTGGGAGAAGTCCAGATCCCCGGCCTTGTACCACTCGATGAGCTGCTTGTACATGCCGATGGGCGTGGAGCCCGTGGCCAGACCCAGCACGCAGGCGGGGTTCAGGTTCACCTGGGCGGCGATGATGTGGGCCGCCTTGCGGCTCATGGCCTGATAGTCCTCGGTGATGTAAATTCTCATAGCATATTTCCTCCTTTTGCTCTCTCAGGCGGCCCCGGAGTGCGGAGCCGCCTGTGGTTATAATGGATTCGTTGATGGAATTTCTTACCAGATCTGCACCCGAGCCTCCTGGGGCAGGTACATGCCGTCCCCGGGCTGGATGTCAAAGGCCTCGTAGAACGTATCCAGGCTCTGGAGGGCCCGGTTCCCCCGGAGCTTGTCGGGGGCGTGTACGTCCATCAGGGCCGAATAGGAGCGCATCTCCCGGCTGCCGGTACCGCGCCAGGTGCGGGCGGCAGTGCGGTAGAGGGTCTGGTAGTCGGGCTCCTCCTCCTGGCTCTCGATATCGGTGATGCAGGCCAGGGCCCCCAGGTCCGCCACGTTCTCGCTGATGGTCAGCGCACCGTTGCAGGCGATGCCGGGGACCACCTCCACGCCGTCGTAGAAGTCGATGACCTGCTGGCACAGCTCCTGGAAGGCCGCGTAATCCTCCTCGTTCCACCAGCTGCTCTGGTTGCCTTGGGCGTCAAAGGTGGCGCCGTTGTTGTCAAAGGCATGGGTGATCTCGTGGGCGATCACGTAGCCGATGCCGCCCAGATTCTCCGTGCGGTCCGCCTCCACATCGTAGAGGGGGGCCTGGAGGATGCCGGCGGGGAAGTTGATGGAGTTGTTCTGGGGGGAGTAGTAGGCGTTGACCGTGTAGGCGCTCATGAGCCATTTGTTCCGCTCCACCGGCTCGTCCTGCTCCGCCGCCAGCTCGGCCATGGCGGCCTTGCCCATGGCGAGGACGTTCTCAAAGTAGCTGCCGCCCTCCTCCACGGAGCGGAACTCCACATCGTCGTAGAGATCGTCCCACTGGTCGGGGTAGCCCACGTTCACCGTGATGGCCTCCAGCTTCTCAATGGCCTTGGCCTTGGTGGCCTCGCTCATCCAGGTCAGGTTCTCGATCCGCTGGGCGTAGACCTCCAGCATCTCCTGGATCATCTCCTCCACGTCCGCCTTGGCCTCGCTGGAGAAGTACTCCTCCACATAGGCCCGGCCCAGGTAGTCGGGCAGACGGAGCTGCACCGCGTTGGAGGCCTGCTCCTCATCGCTGAGAGTGCCCTCCACGCCCATGAGGGCGGCGTTGTAGGCCTCGGAGGCCGTTGTGAACTCACGATTCAGGGTCTTTCCAAACTCGGAGAGGAACATCAGCCGCAGATAGAGCTTCAGCTCCTCCAGGTGCTCCTCAGTGAGGTATTCCGCGCTCTTCTCCAGCAGACCCTTGTCCATGACCAGATAGCTGTCCTCGCCATGGAAGCTCTGAGCGGCAAGAATGGCGTCCAGATCCACGTTGGGGAACAGCTCCGCCAGCTCCTTGGCGGTCATGGTGTTGAAAATCTTGGAGATTTCGGCCTGCTCCTCCTGGGACATGCGGCTCTCCGCCAGGGCCTTGTCCATGGCCACGTAGGTCTCGGTCATGGCCGCAGCCTCCTCCTCAGAGGCGCCGCCCAGCTGGAAGAGGGTGTCCACATATACAGCAAAGACATCCTCCACGCCCGCCATGGCGTAGAACTCCTTGGTGAGGCTGGAGCCCAGGGCCCCGAAGAGCAGCACCTTCTCCGCGCTGTCCTCCACGCTCTGGGTGGGGGCGAAGTAGAGGAGACAGACGCCGGTCTCTGCGGCCAGCTGATTGCTGACCTCCATCAGGGCGTCCAGATCCTCCGCGCCGTCAACCATGTCCAGGTAGGGCTGGATGGGGGTGATGCCCGCCTCGTTCCGGGCGTCCCAGTCCAGAAAGTTCTCATAGAGGGTCTTGATCTTCTGCTCCGGGGAGCCGGCCGCCGGATTGCTGGCGACGATATCCTTGATGAGCTTGTCCAGCTGCTCGTCTGTGGCGTCCATGACCTCGTAGAGGGTGCCGGTCATGGCCCTGCCGGCAGGGATCTGGGTGCTCTCCAGCCACTCCTTGTTCACGCTGGCGTAGAAGTCATCCTTCAGATTGGAGCCCTCCAGGGCGTAGACGTGGCCGATCAGATTTTCCAGCTCCTGACGGCTCACCGTATCCTTGGGACCCAGGTTCCCCTCAGCATTGGGAGCGGCGACGCCCGCGTCCAGAACATTTTTCAGCTGGGTCTTGGCCCAGTTGGGCACGTCGTCAAAGGCGGAGGCGTCCACAGCCCAGCGGGCGCTGTCCCCCTTGGGGGCGGCCAGCTCGCCGAAGGCCCGCTGGAGCATGGCCAGGACCTCGATCCGGGTGACGGCCTCGTCCTCCCGGCCGCCCTGGAGGACCGGCTCCCGGGAGGAGCCGTAGTCATCTCCGGCGGAGACGAGCATGTCTGCGGCTTCGGCCCGGGTGAGCTCAGCATCCGAGGCAAAAGCCGCAGGCGCGGAGCCGGCCGCTATCACGCAGACCAGCGCCAGCGCCAGAATCTTACTGAGAATATTGTGTTTCATGGTGGGTATCCTCCTTGTTAAGTCGGGTCCGCAGCGCGGATTCCAATTAAGGATTTTACCACGGGCATCCCCGGCGCGCAACAGGATTCTTTTAAGGATTTCTTAAATTTACCGACAGGCTCTCTCTCTGTTCCACATAGGGCATGTTTGAAAATTGTCAACACGCCCTAGTCTGCGCAGCTGGGGCGGTCATCATACGTTTCTCTGTTCACAGAGAAAACGCGTCAAGAAGAGAAACTGAGGCATACAGCCAATCCAGCGGACCGCCGGCAGCTGCTCTCAGACTGCCGGCGGCCCCAGGAATCAGCCGCTAAAGCGCTCTCTGTACGCTTTATTCTTTACAAAAACGCCTCTTTTGCTTTTTTTGGAGAAAAAGAGGGACTCAGCAGTACTTGGCAATGGCGTCCGCGATCATCTGGGCGGCCTGGGCGGTTACGGCCCGGTCGCTCTCCATCAGGTTCAGCAGGGGTGCGCGCACGCCGCCCACGTCGGGACCGCCCTGGAGGCGGATGATCTCCTTGATGACCGCGTACATGTTGCCCTGGGCGGAGCACATCTTGTAGATAATGCGGCAGCACTCGTTCTGGATCTCCCGGCCCTTCTCCAGCTGGCCGGCCTGGAAGCACTTGACGATCTCCATGTACAGCTCCGGCATGGCGGCGTAGGTCCCGCCGATGCCGCCCGCCGCGCCGGCGGCCAGACCAGAGAGGAGCTGCTCGTCAGGCCCGTTGAACACAACGGCCCCCTCGTCCCGCCACATCTGGATGTCCTGGACAGGCATGGAGGAGTTCTTCACCCCCACCACCCGGGGATTTTTCAGCATCTCCTGGAGCAGGGGCACGGTCAGGGCCACGCCGGCCAGCTGGGGGATGTTGTAGATGATGAAGTCCGTGTTGGGGGCGGCGTCGGAGATGTCGTTCCAGTACTTGGCAATGGCGCTGGGGGGCAGGTGGAAGTAGATGGGCGGAATGGCGGCGACAGCGTCCACGCCCAGGCTCTCCGCGTGGGCGGCCAGCTCCCGGCTGTCGGCGGTGTTGTTGCAGGCCACGTGGGCGATGACGGTCAGCTTGCCCTTGACCACCTCCATCACGCTCTCCAGGGTCTGCTTCCGCTCCGCCACGCTCTGGTAGATGCACTCGCCGGAGGAGCCGCCCACATAGAGGCCTTTGACCCCCTTGTCCAGCAGGTACTTGGCCAGGGCCTGGACCGCCGGGGCGCTGACCTGCCCGTCCTTGTCATAGCAGGCGTAAAATGCGGGGATGATCCCCTGATACTTGGCAATATCCTTCACTCTTACTCTCACTCGCTTTCTTTTATTCTCACTTTGAAGACGGCCTTGGTTACCGTCTCCGGGCCGCTGACCTGCATCTTGATCCGGTGGGCGTCGTTGGGGAACACCACCAGGAAGTCCCCCGGGGAGAGGACCAGCTTGTACTGGCCCTGGCCCCGGTAGGCGTAGAAGTCGTTGGCCTCCACCCGGTCAAACTCCGTCAGGTCCGCCGGCGGGGCGATCTCCACCCCCTCGGACCCGGAGAGCATGATGTGGATGTCCAGATAGTTCCTGTGGGCCTCAAAGAAGCTCTCCTCCGCCGGCACAGTCTCATAGGTAAAGCGGGTGGCGTACACGTCGCCCCCCTTGATCTCCTGCCGCTCATAGCCCACGCCGGAGAGAAACTGGTCGTTGATCCGCTCCAGGGCCATGTCCAGGTTGGGGTGGATGCCCCGATAGGTCAGCGCGTCGGTGTTCTTGGCATAGATCATAATTCAAATTCCTCGCGGGATTAAAGTTTTTCTTTTGATTCTTTTCTTTGTTCACAAAGAAAAGAATGATAACTAGCCCTTCACCGCGCCCATGGTGATGCCCTGGGTGAAGTACTTCTGGAACATCAGGAACACGACGATAATCGGCACAGAGGCTAGGGCCGCGCCCGCCATCAGCAGACCCATGTCGATACTGGTTTCCGCCTGGAGGGAGGCAATACCCAGAGGCATGGTGAAGTTGTTGCCGCTGGGCAGCATGACCAGCTGCATGAAGTAGTCGTTCCAGGAGTTGATGAAAGTGAAGATAGCCAGAGCGCCGATGCCCGGCTTGACCATGGGCAGCACCACAGTTATAAAGGTCTTGGCCTCGCTGGCCCCGTCGATGCGGGTGGCCTCCAGAATCTCTCCGGGAATGCTCTCGGAGAACTGCTTCATCAGGAACACGCCAAAGGGCCAGCCCACGGTGGGGAAGATCACCGCCCAGAGGCTGTCGTACAGCTTCAGGGCCGACATCTCCTTGAGCAGGGGGATCAGGATGACCTGCTTGGGCAGGGCCATGGCGCACACGATCAGGGAGAAGATGATGGCCCGGCCGGCGAACCGCTTCTTAGCCAGGGCGTAGCCCGCCATGGCTGCGGTGATACAGGTGAGGATCATGGCCATGACAGACATGAACACCGTGTTGATAAGCCACCGGAAGGCCGCCGGGGCCGTGGGGCCCTCCATGCCGAAGATGGAGAACAGAGGCGCGGTACGCTTGGTGAAAAGATTGCTGAAGTTGTTAATCACCCAGTCCGTGGGCCACCAAACCGGCTTTGGATTGTAGATGTCCTGGGCGGGCTTGAAAGCGCCGGTGATGATCCAGTACAGGGGGAAGAGGAACAGGAAGGCCAGGATAATCAGCAGTATCAGGGAAAAAATTCGGTATGCGCGGCTGCGCGGATTTTCGATTTTCATACTCGCACCCCTTACTTTTCTTTGGCCAGCTTGAACTGGATGGCGGACAGCGCACCGATAAAGATGGCCAGCACCACGCCCATGGCGTTGGCGTAGCCGAAGTGGCCGGCCTGCTCGGTGAGCTTGAACGCGGTGTAATAGATGTAGTACATCACCGTGTCCGTGGAGTGGTTGGGTCCGCCCTGGGTCAGCAGCTGGATCAGGGCGAAGCACTGGAAGGAGTTGATGGTGGTGATAACCAGGATATACAGGGTGGTGGGCATCATCTGGGCCCACTTGATCTTCCAGAACACCTGGAGATCCGTGGCCCCGTCCACCTGGGCCGCCTCCACCAGGGTCTGGTCCACGTTGCCCAGGGCGGAGACGTAGAGCACAATGGGCTGGCCCACGGAGGTGGTGAACAGAATGAGGATGATGCACCACAGGGCCGTCTTGGGATCGCCCAGCCAGTTGACGCCCTTCTCCAGGATGCCCGTGCCGGTGAGCACGCCGTTGAGAATGCCGCTGTAGTTGTCATACATCCACTTCCACACCACCGTCACGGCCACGGAGCCGGTGACAACAGGCAGATAGAAGATGCAGCGGAAGGCGGAGAGCAGAGGCCCCTTCAGCTTGTAGATGGCCGAGGAGACCCACAGGGAGAAGGCGCAGACGGTGGGAACGCTGACAATCACGATGACAAAGGTGTTTTTCAGTCCCTTGAGGAACACCTCGTCCTTAAATAGATTGGCAAAGTTGGTCAGGCCGATGAAGCCGCCGAACATGCCGGGATCGTGCATGTTGGTGTTGGTCAGGCTGGTGATGATGCAGATGAACATGGGGATGATGACGAAGCCCAGGAAGAAGATCAGGCTGGGCAGCATAAACAGGTAGCCAGCGATGTTCTCGCGCCGCTGGAGGGCCCGGCTCATGCTCGTCTTGGATGAATTGGCCAAAATGGGACACCCCTTTCTCAGTCAAACCTCTCTCGTTTTGGGGAAATCGGGGAAAAACGCGCGCCCCCTCCCCGCGCTGGCGGGGTGGGGGCGCGCAAACCCGTTCAGTATTGCTACGCGTTGTTCAATTAGCCAGCGGCGGCGGTGTTGGCCGCAGCCACGTGGTTGGCTACGGACTGGGCAATGTCGTTGCCAGCGCCAACCTCCTGGAGCATGTTCCACCACTCGGTGCGGGCGCCGGCCCAGCCGGTGGTGACCTGGTAGTAGTCGCCCAGGAAGGGCATGAGCTTGGTGTACTCGTTCATGATGGCGTTGTCAGCCCAGATGGTGGAGAGATCGGTGCCCTCGGCGGAGTTGCGCACCGCGAAATAGCGGGCGGCCTTCACTGCGTCTACAGTGTGGGCGCTGTCGCACATGAACTTGATGAACTGCTTGGCGGCGTCAATGCGGGCCTGATCGCCGTTATCGAAGATGCCGAAGCCCCAAATGCCGCCCTGAAGCTTGGAATTGCCGTCCTGGGAGGGGAAGCTCATGAAGGCGATCTGCTCGCCGGTGACGGTCTTCTCCTCGCCGGTCTTGGCGCCGTTGGGATCCAGCTGCTGGGCAATGTTCCAGCAGAAGGCCATCTTCAGAGCGCCCTGGTAGAACTTGGCGATCTCGTCGCCGCCGGCCAGGGAGGCGTCAAACTCAATGCCGTTCATGCTCTTGAGCTGCTCCAGGGCCTGGATGTTCAGGGGATCGTCCCAAGTGTACTGGGTGTGCTCGGCGTTGGTGAAGGTTCCGCCGTATAGGTTGTTCACCAGAGCGCGGGTGCCCTGGTCGCCGCCCTGGCCGGCGCAGAAGACAGCGCCCACGGTGGCGTTGTAGTGGCCGTACAGGGCCTCAACGGCCTTGATGAAGTCGTCGGTGGTCCAGGTGTGGGTGTCCAGATTCAGGTACTGGTCAGCGCCGGCCTCCTTGAAGGCGTCCAGATTGACGGCCATGCAGTGGGCGGTCATGACCAAGGGGTACTCGTAGATGGCGCCGTTGGTGTGGGTGCAGGCGTTCATAACGCCCTCGTTGACGGCGTTGATCTCGGCCATGTCGGTGTCGTCAAACATGTCCTTCAGGTCAACCAGGTAGCCGTTGGCGCCCCAGTTGGCCACCAGACGCTCAGGACCCTCCATGATGAGGTCCGGGGTGCCCTTGGCGGTGATGGCGGTGTTGACCTTGTCGTCGCCGTCGGCGTAGGCCAGATACTCCACCTTCACGGCAATGCCGGTCTCGGCGGTGAAGGCGTCGGTCAGGGTCTTGACGGTGGCCTCAGTGCCCCAGTCGCCGATGGGGTAGGTCCACAGGGTGATCTCGCTGGCGCCGGCAGGAGCGGGAGCGGGCTCGGGATCAGCGGGCTTGGGGTCCGCCGGCTGCTGGGTATCCGCCGGCGGGGGGGTGGGCTCGGTGGGCTTGGGGTCGCCTCCGCAGGCGACCAGGGCCATGACCATGGTCATGGCCAGAAGCAGTGCAAGAAACTTCTTCATAATATCCTCCTTCTCAATAGCAAAAAATAGCCCCGCAGAGCAGGACATTGCTGTTGAAATTGTACAAGAAATTCCGCCGCTTGTCAATAGTAATCAAAAGGTTTTCAGGATTTTTTCCAAATTTATGGGATTACACAAAAATTATTTCGATTTTTGGGCGATTTGATTCTCTGATTTCCCGGGGAATTCGATTCCCGGCCTTGACGATTCCATCAAAAACTGTTAGCCTACAGGGGATGAGAAACCGCCAACGCGGAAAGGAGTTGTTTTATCGTGAAAAAGCATATTTTGTGTCTGGGCGATTCCAACACCCACGGCTACTGCGCGGACCCCAGCGACTGCGCGGACAGCGTGGCCCGGTTCAACGAGGACGAGCGGTGGACGTGCCTGCTTCAGAAGGCCCTGGGGGAGGGATATCTGGTGACGGAGGAGGGCCTCTCGGGCCGGACCACCGTGTTTCCGGACCCCCTCCACGAGAGCATGGATGCGCTGAGCGTCATCTACTCCCTGCTCAAGAGCCACGAGATCATTGACCTGCTGATTATCATGCTGGGCACCAACGACACAAAGGAGCGGTTGGGGGTCAACGCTTCCTGCATCGGCATCGGCATGGAGCGGCTGGTGCGCAAGGCCCAGAGCGTGGACTGCTGGGGCGCGGGGAAGCCCAACATCCTCATCGTCTGCCCGCCGCCCATCCTGCCGGAGATGGAGAGCAGCGAGTGCGGCCTGCCCATGGGCCGGGGCTGCCTGGAGAAATCCCGAGAGCTGCCCGCCTTCTATCGGAAGACCGCGGAGCTGACCGGGGCCCACTTCCTGGACGCCGACGGGTGCGAGTTCAACCGCCTGGACGGCATGCACCTGACCCGCCGGGGCCACGCCCAGCTGGCCCAGCGTCTGGCGGAGGCCGTGCCGGGGCTGCTTGGCTAGAGGCGCAGGGCCGCAGCCAAGGGAGACCTTTTTCGATAAAATGTTTGACAGACTGACGGCGCGGCAGAATTGCCGCGCCGTTTCAATCTGTGCGTTTCTTTCTCCTCACCCCTCGGGGCAGCTGTTCTCCTCCAGCCGCCGCAGCAGGGTCTGGAGGGTCTGCCAGTCCTCATCGGATATGCCGGCGCTCAGCTTGGCGGAGAAGGCCTGATGGGCCTCCTCCAGCAGGGGGAGCATGTTCTGGCCCGCGTCGGTGAGGTAGAGCTGGTACTGCCGCCGGTTGTCCGGGTCCACCTCCCGGCGCAGGTGGCCCATGTCCTCCAGGCGGCGGGCGTCCCGGGCCACGCTGGTCTTGTCCACGGCGTAGAAGCAGGCCACGTCCTCCTGCCGGGCCCCGGGGTGGCGGCGAACGTAGAGCACGATCAGGTGCATCACCCCCAGATAGCCCCAGGGGGCCAGACGGCGGCGGAGGTCCAGGATTCGCTGGCGGTTGATGCGCACAAGGCTGGAGAGAACAGGATCCGTCATCTCTCACACCTCGCCGGACAGACCCGGCTGGCCCTCCCCGGCGGCCAGGGCCGCCCGGCTGATCTGGGCCTTGACGGAGCGGATAAGGGGCAGGGCCAGGGCGAGACTCAGAATGTCCGCCGCCGCCTGCACCGAGGCCGCGCCCACCGCCCCCCAGAGGTAGGTCATGGGGTAGACAATGGGCAGGAAGCAGGTGCCCTGGCGGGAGGTGGACAGCAGCAGGGCGCCCTTGGCGTTGCCCAGGCCCGCGCACAGCATGTTCACCACCGCCACCCAGCTGTGAACCGGCAGGGCCAGACATTGCAGGCGGATGCACAGGGCCCCGATCTCCCGCATGGAGGCGTCGTCTGTGGCAAAGAGGGTGATGAGCCCCCCGGCGAAGAGGGACAGCAGGGCCCCCATGACAGAGGCGCCGATAATGGCTGTGCGGGCGGCGAAGCGGTAGCTGTCCATGACCCGGTCATAGCGCCGGGCTCCCCAGTTGAACCCCGCCACCGGCTGGAACCCGGTGCCAAAGCCCAGAATGATGCCAAAGGGGAACATCATGATCTTGTTGGACACGCCGATGCCCGCCAGCACGGAGTCGGAGATGCCGCCGGCGATGTTGTTGAGCACAATGGCCGACACCACGGCCAGCCCGGAGCGGAACATGGAGGAGGAGCCCACGGTGACGATCTGGTAGAGGATGCTGTCCCCGCAGCGGAAGGAACGGGGGGAGATGCGCAGGGTGCTGCGGCGGGTGAGGTAGGGGAAGATGAGGATGGAGAAGCTGACCAGCTTGGAGATGGCTGTGGCCATGGAGGCCCCCGCCACCCCCAGATCCAGGGCAAAGATGAAGATGGGGTCCAGCACGCAGTTGAGCAGGCCGCCGAAGCCCATGCCGATCATGGACAGCATGGCGCTGCCCTCCGCCCGCAGGCACTGGTTCATCACAAAGCTGGCGGCCATGAAAGGGGCCACCAGCACCACGTAGGTGGCGTAATCGACGGCGTACTGCTCACAGGTCTCCGTGGCCCCCAGCAGGCGGACCATTGGGGTCATGAAGGCGGTGCCGATCAGGGTCACCAGCAGCCCGAAGCCCACGGCGATGATGAAGGCCGTGGACAGGACGCTGTTGGCCTTGTCCTCCCGCCGGGCCCCCAGGAGCCGGGCGATGTAGCTGGCCGCGCCCACAGCCAGCATGGACCCGGCCATCATGATGATCTGGTCCAGGGAGGCGTTGACGCTGACGGCGGCGGTGGCGTTGGTGCCCAGGGAGCTGACGAAGTAGGTGTCCGCCAGACTGTAGATGGACGTGATGAGAAAGGAGATGATGGACGGCACCGCCATCCGGGTGATGACCTTGGGCAGGGGGTCCGCGAGCATCATGTCCTGCCTGCGGTCCTGCCTGGACTGTCCGGCTTCTGCCATGGGCGTATCCTCCGTATCGTTGAATTGTCGCATATGGAACTGTTGCATACGATACGTATTCTACCCGTAAACCCGGGGCTTGTCAAGCTTTGACAAAAAAGAGCCGCCGCTTCCTCCGGTTCGGAGCGCCAGCCAGGGAGCGGAACAGAGGGGATTGTTCTGTGTTTTTCAATAATTGACAAAATTCAACAGAGCGGATATAATAAAAAATGCCCCCGGCTGGGGGCCGGAAGGGCAATGCTGTAATTTACGGTCGGCGGTTTGGCTACATCCTCCGGAGGGAGGTGAGGCTGATGCGGATTACGTTCCATATCGGAGCCTATACGGTAACGATTGTCGTAAAACGTAGAAACCGCCACCCGGCACGGTGACGGTTTCCTCGGAAACTCAAACACTAGACCTGGGCTGAACCGCTGATTGACAGCTTGCCCTTCCGTTCATTATTATAAGCCAATCAGAGCCCGCTGTCAAGGCGGCGGATACAAAAGAAAAGAGGAACGAGCCATGCCGTCAGAGACCACCCCCATGATGCAGCAGTATCTCCAGATGAAGGAGCAGAACAAGGACGCCATCCTCTTCTTCCGTCTGGGCGACTTCTACGAGATGTTCAACGAGGACGCCCTGCTGGCCAGCCGGGAGCTGGATCTCACCCTGACCACCCGGGACAGGGGCAAGAGCGAGGAGGAGCGGACCCCCATGTGCGGTGTGCCCTACCACTCCTGCGACGGCTACATCTCCCGGCTCATCGCCAAGGGCTACAAGGTGGCCATCTGCGAGCAGACCGAGGACCCCGCCGCCGCCAAGGGACTGGTGAAGCGGGACATCATCCGGGTGGTCACCCCGGGCACGGTGGACGCGTCCATGCTGGAGGGGAGCCAGTCCAACTACATCTGCGGCGTCTACCTGGACCAGGAGCGGGCGGGGCTGTGCTTCTGCGACATCACCACCGGCAAGACCCACGTGACCGCCTTCACCGGCCCAGAGCGCGTGGAGCACGTGATGAACGAGCTGGGCCGCTTCAGCCCGGTGGAGGCGGTGCTCAGCGAGTGCGCCTGGGGAGAGCGGGCCCTGGTGGAGACGCTGCGGGAGAAGTTCCGCTGCCGGGCGGAGAACCGGGGGGACCGGCCCTTCCGCCTGGAGGAGGCGGAGCGGATGGCGGAAAAGCAGTACGGCCGGGAGGCGGCCGCCCGGCTGCCCAAGGCCAATCCCGCCGCCGTGATGGCCCTGGGGGGGCTCCTCAGCTACCTCTACGAGACCCAGAAGACCGATTTAAGCCACATCAGCGACCTGGAGTACTACGAGCAGGGCCGGTTCATGGAGCTGGATCTGAACGCCCGGCGGAACCTGGAGCTCACCGCCACCATGCGGGGCAAGGAGAAGCGGGGGAGCCTGCTGTGGGTGCTGGACCGGACCAAGACCGCCATGGGGGGCCGGCTGCTGCGGTCCTGGCTGGAGCGCCCGCTGCTGAACGTGGCGGCTATCCAGCGCCGCCTGAACGCCGTGGAGGCCCTGACCCGGGACACGGTGGGCCGGGAGGAGCTGATCGTGGCTCTGACCGGCATCGGCGACATGGAACGGCTCATCGGCCGGGTGGTCTACGGCAGCGCCGGCGGCCGGGACATGGCCAGCCTCCGCTCCGCCCTGGAGAAGCTGCCCCGCCTGAAGGAGTGTCTGGCCCCCTTTGCCGCCGGACGGCTGGGGGAGCTGGCCGGGCGGCTGGAGACGCTGGAGGACGTGCATGCGCTGCTGTGCCGGGCCATTGTAGACGAGCCGCCCTTCTCGGTCCGGGAGGGGGGCTTCATCCGGCCGGGCTACGACCAGGAGGTGGACAAGCTCCACCACGTCCTCACCGGCGGCCGGGGGGTCATCGCCGAGGTGGAGGCCCGGGAGCGGGAAAAAACGGGCATCAAGAGCCTGAAAGTGGGGTACAATAAGGTATTCGGCTACTATATCGAGGTCAGCCGGAGCTACTACGACCAGGTGCCGGCGGAGTACATCCGCAAGCAGACCCTGGCCAACTGCGAGCGGTTCATCACCCAGGAGCTCAAGGAGCTGGAGAGCACCATCCTCACGGCCAGCGACCGGGTGGTGGCATTGGAGTTCGAGCTCTTCACCAAGCTGCGGGAGCAGGTGGCCGGGGAGATGGGCCGTATTCAGGCCGCGGCGGCGGTGATCGCGGAGCTGGACACCCTGTGCTCCTTTGCCGCCGTGGCGGTGAAGAACAGCTACTGCTGTCCGACAGTGGACGAGGGGGGCGGCATTGAGATCTGCGAGGGCCGCCACCCGGTGGTGGAGCGGGTGCTGAAGGGGAGCCTCTTTGTGCCCAACGACACCTTCATGGGGGAGCAGGAGAACCGGGTGGCCATTATCACCGGACCCAATATGGCCGGCAAGTCCACCTATATGCGGCAGGTGGCCCTCATCGTCCTCATGGCCCAGGTGGGCTCCTTTGTTCCGGCCCGGTCCGCTAGGATCGGCGCGGTGGACCGGATCTTCACCCGCATCGGGGCCAGCGACGACCTCAGCGCCGGCCAGTCCACCTTCATGGTGGAGATGACGGAGGTAGCGGACATTCTCCGCCACGCCACCAGCCGGAGCCTCCTTGTTCTGGACGAGATCGGCCGGGGCACCAGCACCTTTGACGGCATGAGCATCGCCCAGGCGGTGCTGGAGCACTGCGCGGACCGGAAGAAGCTGGGGGCCAAGACCCTGTTCGCCACCCACTACCACGAGCTGACGGAGCTGGAGAGCTCCCTGCCCGGGGTGAGCAACTACAACATCGCCATCCGCAGCCGGGGGGAGGAGCTGATCTTCCTGCGCAAGATCCTGCCCGGCGGGGCGGACCGGAGCTACGGCATTGAGGTGGCCAAGCTGGCGGGACTGCCGGAGGCGGTGGTCCGAAAGGCCCGGGCCATTCTGAAGGACCTGGAGAGCCAGTCCGGGCGTCCGGCCCCCCTGCTGGCCGCGCCCAGGGAGGAGCAGGTGTCCCTGGAGGCCATGGGGGAGGCGGAGGTCATTGACCGGCTGCGCCGGACGGAGCCCAATGTGCTCACGCCCATGGAGGCCCTGGGGCTGTTATACGAATTAAAGGAGAAGCTGAAATAGGCTTCTGACAGGAGGCGGCTATGGCAAGGAGAGGAGTATCTGCCGGCATGAGCGGCAGGGAGAAGGCCCTGGGAGGCGCGGCGCTGGCGCTGTATCTGGCGGTGCTGCCCTGGGTGTCCGGGCCGGCGATGGATCTGCTGGAGCGGCTGCTGGGGGTAAGCCTGGGGGAGAGTGTGCGAAACGCCATCTACTACTACGTGGTGTTCGCCCTGGTGGTGATCGTGTTCTGGGGCTACCTGGGGCGGACCACCCGGACGTTTCTGGACCGGCCCGGGGGCGTGCTGGCCTCGGCGGGGCTGGGACTGGTGGCCTTCTACGGGCTCAACGAAATTTGCAGCCGCCTGCTGGGACTGGTGCTGGAGGGACAGGTCAATCTCAACGACGAGGCCATCGTGGGGCGGATGGTGGACGCGCCCAGAACCACCATTCTTATTGTGGTGGTCCTGGCGCCGGTGGTGGAGGAGACCCTTTTCCGGGGGTACGTGTTTGGGAACCTGCGGGAGGTCCACCGGGGGCTGGCGTATCTGGTCTCCTGCCTGCTGTTTGCGCTTCTCCATGTGTGGCAGTTCGCCGCCGTCAGGGGGGATCTGACCTATCTGCTGCTGATGGTTCAGTATCTGGTTCCCGGCGCGGTGATGGCGTGGACCTATGAGAGATCCGGCTCCCTGTGGGGGAGTGTGATTCTCCACGGGGTGGTCAATGGGCTGGCGGTGGTCAGGTTCCTATAGCTTTTGGGGGATTGTGCGTATCTTGACGGCAGTCCCGGGGGCTAACGCCGCCCCCGGCAATCTCTGCTGAGAAAGTGTCCTTCAAAGGCACCGCAGCACAACGGCCCATAGCAGATGGGGAGAGGCTTCGCCTGACAGCTCGTAGCGCAAAAAATAACCCCCGTAATAAATAAGGGGGTCTGGACCGTAGGTCCAGCAGCTTTTTGGGTACTTTTTGTCTGCACAAAAAGTACCCGCGGGGTCCGGGGCCGCGCAGGCCCCGGGACAAGCGACCAGATAGGCACTCTGTCAAAAAGGAGATACAAATCATGGACAACTGGTTCACCATCGACACAATAGACCAGAATACATACATCATCAGCGAGTACCGCCACTTTGAGGAGACCCACTGTTACCTCCTCCAGGGTCAGGAGAAATCCCTTCTGATTGACACCGGCCTGGGCATCTGCGATATCAGCGCCCCGGTGAAGGCGCTGACGGATCGGCCTGTGGCGGCGGCAGCCACCCACGTCCACTGGGACCACATCGGCGGCCACCGGCATTTCCCGGAGTTTTACGCCCACCGGGCGGAGCTCCCCTGGCTCCAGGGCAGCTTCCCCCGCACGCCGGAGCAGGTCCGGGAGATGGTCCTCAGAAACTGCGACCCGCCGCCGGACTTTCATGTTGAAAACTACCGGGTCTTCCAGGGCGCGCCCGCCCGGCTGCTGGAGGACGGCGATATCATCGACCTGGGCGGCCGGCAGATTGAGGTCCTCCACACGCCGGGCCACTCCCCGGGCCACATGTGCTTCTTTGAGCGGGCGCGGGGGTACCTCTTCACCGGCGATCTGATCTATCAGGGGACGCTGTTCTCCAGCTACCCCTCCACGGACCCGGCGGCCTACCTCGCCTCTGTAGAGCGGGTGGTGGCGCTGCCGGTCAACCGGGTGTTCCCGGGCCACCACAGCCTGGATATTCAGTCGGAAATCCTGGTCCGGATCCGGGACGCGTTCCGCTCCCTGGCGGCCCGGGGTCTCCTCCACCACGGCGGCGGGCAGTTCGACTACGGCGACTTCGATATCTGGATTTAAGAGGGATTTGACATGGTATACAGTCTTTTTAACCTGTGGAGCGCCGGGATCGTGGTCCTGCTTCTGCTCCCCAATATCCTCTATTACGCCCTCCGGCGGGGAAGCGCCGGCATCTCCAGCCCCAACCGGGCCATCAACGCCCTGGAGCAGATTGGACGGTTCGGCTCCATGATCTTCATGGCGGTCCCCCTGGGCGTACCGGGCGGGGAGTTCGGCTTCTACGCCCTGGAGGAGGTGGCTGTCTGGGTGATCGGCATGGCGCTGCTGCTGGCGGCCTACTACGTCTGCTGGGTCCTCTATGCCGTCAAGGGGCCGGGGCGGAAGCTGGCCCTGACTCTGGCGCTGATCCCCTGCGGGGTGTTCCTCCTCCAGGCGGCCCTCCTGCGCCACTGGGTCCTGGCCGTCTTTGCCGGCCTCTTTACCGGGACCCACCTCTATATTGTCCGTCACTACGGTCCCGACGATTGATAACCAGCCTGTCCAGACAGGGAAAGGAGGGCGCTATGCCCCATATTCAGCAGCTGTCCCCCCACGTGGCGGACCTGATCGCCGCCGGCGAGGTGGTGGAGCGGCCCGCCAGCGTGGTCAAGGAGCTGGTGGAGAACGCCATCGACGCGGGCGCGTCCGCCCTGGTGGTGGAGATCCAGAACGGCGGCATGGCCCTCATCCGTGTCACCGACAACGGCTGCGGCATCGCGCCGGAGGAGCTGCCTACCGCCTTCCTCCGCCACGCCACCAGCAAGCTCCGTCAGGCCGGGGATCTGGCCGCCATCGGCACCCTGGGCTTCCGAGGGGAGGCCCTGGCTGCCATCTCCGCCGTCAGCCGCCTGGAGGTGCTCACCCGCCGGAAGGGGGACCCCATGGGGGCCTCCCTGACCCTGGAAGGGGGCGCGCCGGGCTCCGTGGAGGAGGCGGGGTGCCCGGAGGGCACCACCATGGTGGTGCGCCAGCTCTTCTACAACACCCCTGCCCGGCTGAAATTCATGAAAACCGACAGCGCCGAGGCCTCCGCTGTGGCGGCCATGCTGGGCCAGCTGGCCCTGAGCCGCCCGGAGGTGTCTATCCGCTACATACGGGACGGCAGGGAGGAGCTCCACACGCCGGGGGACGGCAAGCTCCTCTCCGCCATCTACGCCGCCAGGGGCCGGGAGTTCGCCCTGCGCCTGACGGAGGTGGACGGAGGCGGCGAGGGCGTGGGGGTCCGGGGCTTTGTCACCGAGCCCCTGGCCGGACGGGGCACCCGGGCCATGCAGACCTTTTTCTGTTGCGGCCGGACCATCAAGTCCGCCCTGCTCACCGCCGCCCTGGAGGAGGCCTACGCCAACCGGCAGATGAAGGGGAAGTTCCCCGGGTGCGTGCTCCATATCGACCTGCCTCTCCACCAGGTGGACGTGAACGTCCACCCGGCCAAGACGGTGGTGAAGTTTGTCAGCGAGCGGACCGTGTTCTCCGCCGTCCACCATGCGGTCAAGGACGCTCTGGACCGGGCCGGCGGGACCGCCTCTCTTCCCGGCGGCCAGGGGCGGTCCCCCGGGGAGCCCCGGCAGGAGACGCCCCCGCCCGCCGCCCCCAAGGCGCTGGCCGCCGCCGCCCGGGGGGACTTCTACCAGACCATGGACGCCAAGACCTTCCGGGAGCGGGAGACGGGGCAGTCCCCGGGCCGCCTCACCTTCCGGGACGGGGCCCGGCCGCCCCGGCAGAGGCCCCCGGCTCCCCAGGAGCGGGCGCTGCCCCTGGATCAGGCCGTACCCATGAGTCACCGTCCGCCGGCCCAGGAGCGGCCTGCGCCTCTGGACAGGGCTGTGGACCGGGCGCCGGCCCCGGAGCCCTCGCCCATCCCCCCCGCGCCCCAGCCCATACCAGAGCCTGCGTCCCAACCGCCGGAACAGACGGTTCTGGCGGCGGAGAAGCCCGCGCCCTGGCGGTTTGCCGGGGAGGTGCTCCACACGTATATCATCGCCGAGGACGGGGAGGACGTGTGGCTCATTGACAAGCACGCGGCCCACGAGAGGATCAACTTTGACCGGATGAAGGCGGGGGCGGAGCCCATCATGGGCCAGCGGCTGCTGGCCCCGGCGGCGGTGGAGCTGGCCCGGGAGCAGTACGCGGCGCTGCTGGAGAACCTGCCCCTGCTGGAGGAGTTTGGCTTTGAGGCCGAGGACTTCGGCGCGGGGTGCATCGTGGTGCGGGCCGCGCCGGCGGACCTGGAGACCGGGCGCATCCGGGAGACCCTGGAGGAGCTGGCGGACAAGCTCCTCTCCGGCGGGGCGGACCCCGCCGCCGCCCGGGACGCCATGCTTCACACCATGGCCTGCAAGGCCTCCATCAAGGGGGGCTGGAGGAGCGACCCCGCGGAGCTGCGGGCCCTGATTGACAAGGTACAGAGCGGGGAGGTCCAGTTTTGCCCCCACGGGAGGCCGGTGAAGGTGAAATTGTCAAAATATGAGATTGAAAAAATGTTCAAAAGGGCGTAGAATAGGACAATATATTCTTTTGATGGACGAGTCCGTATCCTTGCGGCAGTCCCTGGGGCCCACAGTCCCTGGGGCCGCCTCCATAGAAACGACTGCGTAAAAGGAGAAGCCATGCCTCCCATCCTCCCCTGTATCGTCGGCCCCACGGCCTGCGGAAAGACCCGGCTGGCCGTGCTGACGGCCCAACAATTCAACGGCGAGGTGGTCAGCGTAGATTCTATGCAGATCTACCGGGGCATGACCATCGGCACCGCCGCGCCCATCCCCCAGGAGATGGAGGGAATCCCCCACCATATGGTGGCGGTGGCGGACCCGGCGGAGAGCTGGTCCGCCGCCCGGTTTACGGCGGCGGCGGATGAGTGCATACAGGATATTTTATCAAGAAATAAACTTCCCGTATTGGCCGGCGGTACGGGGCTCTACCTGGACGCCATCATCGCAGGCCGGAGCTTTGCCCCCGGCAGCGCCGGCGGCGCGGTCCGCCATGCCCTCCAGCGTCAGCTGGAGGAGGAGGGGATCGGGCCGCTGCTGGAGGAGCTGGCCCGGGTGGACCCGGAGGCGGCCCGGCGGCTCCACCCGGCGGACCACAAGCGGATCCTCCGGGCCCTGGAAGTCTACCGGGAGACCGGACAGACCATCTCCCAGCACGATCGGGAGAGCCGGGAGCAGCCCCCCAGGTATGTCCCCGTGTACATCGGCCTGGCCTTTCGGGACCGGGCGGACATGCGGGAGCTGATCGACCGGCGGGTGGACGGAATGCTGGCCGCCGGGCTTCTGGAGGAGGTCCGCTCGCTGCTGGATGCGGGGACGCCACGCTCCGCCACCGCCTTCCAGGCCATCGGCTACAAGGAGCTCCTCGCCGCCCTGGACGGGCAGTGCGCCCTGGAGGAGGCTGTGGAGCTGGTGAAGCGCCGGTCCCGGCAGTACGCCAAGCGGCAGCTGACCTGGCTGCGGCGAAATCAGGACATCCGCTGGATTTACTGGGAAAAAAAGAGGGATTTTCAGGCAGCTCTCCAAATTGTGACAGAAATCCTCACCGCCCAGGGACTACAATAGGCCCAGGGCCCGCGCCGGTACGGCCGGGACCCTGGGGCAATGCCCCTCACCAATGAAAGAGAGGTAGAACAACTATGGCAAAATCCCCTAACCTTCAGGATGTGTTCCTGGCATCCGCCCGGCGGACCGAGACCCAGGTGACCGTGTTTCTGGTCAACGGCTTCCAGATGCGGGGCACCATCACCGGCTTTGACGCCTTCACCGTGGTCCTCACCGCCGAGGGCAAGCAGAACCTGATCTACAAGCACGCCATCTCCACCGTCAGCCCCAGCAGGAGCGTGGACCTGACCGAGTGGGAGGACACCCTCTAGGGCATGTTTGAAAATTGTCAACACGCCCAAACAGCAGGCCTTTTTCCGCCATACTGCGTTAAATTTTCTTGTCATACGACAGTATGCCTGCGAAAATTTGCCTTGTCTGGCAAAAAAATTCCTTGCTGTTGGGCATATCGCCAATTATCAGATAAGCCCTAGTCCCCTGGAAACACAAGCCCCGCTCCCAAGGAGACCAATACATATGAAAAACAGCACCCTCGCCACCAAGCTGGCCATGGCGGCCGTCTTTCTGGCTGTCATTATCTACTTCGGCTTCAGCGCCGCCTCCTATTTCACAGACCCCTATACCACCACCCTGGCCTACAGCTTTGTGGGGGAGCGGGCGGTCACCGTCTCCGGCTACGTGGTCCGGGACGAGGAGGTGCTGCCGGGAGGCGGAGATCTGGTCTACTCCAGCCGGAGAGAGGGGGAGCGGGTCAGCGCCGGGGGCACTGTGGCCCAGATCTACCAGAGCGCCCAGGCTCTCCAGGACGCCAACGCCCTGCGCTCCCTTCAGGAGCAGGCCCAGCAGCTGGAGTACGCCAGCGCCCTGGCCGCCGGATCCCGGACAAGCGTGCGCCTGGACGACGAGATCACCGGCGCGCTCATCGCCGTGCGCCAGTCCATGTCCGGCGGCGGCCTCGCCGCCGCCGGGGACCAGAGCGCCGCCCTGCGCACCGCCGTGCTCAAGCGCAGCTACGCCTACTCCGGCGCCGAGGGCCTGGACGCCGCCTCCGCCGCGCTGACGGAGCGCATCAGCGCCCTGGCCGCCTCGGCGGATCCCGGCACCGCCCGGGTCACCGCCCCCAGGGCGGGCCTCTTCTCCAGTCTGGTGGACGGGTACGAGAGCGTGCTCAACCGGGAGAACATCCTGAGGCTCACCCCCTCCAGCTACCGGGCCATCACCCCGGAGGCCGGAGCGGCCGGCGTGGGCCGGCTGGTGTACGGTACCGGCTGGTCCTTTGTGACCATGATGCGTGAGGAGGACGTGGGCCGGATGCAGCCGGGGGATACCCTCACCCTCCGCTTTCAGAAGGGCCTGGACCGGGACATGGCCATGGAGGTGGCCTATGTCAGCGCGGAGGAGGACGGGCGGCGGGTGGTGGTGCTCGCCTCGGAGCGATATCTCCAGCTGACCACCCTCCTGCGGCTCCAGAATGCCCAGATCATCTTCGAGAGCTACGACGGCATCCGGGTGCCCCGCTCCGCTGTGCGGGTGAACGCCCAGCCCCTGACGGATGAGGACGGCAAGCCCCTGCTGGACAGCAGCGGCAACCCCATAACCCAGAATCTGACATGCGTGTACTGCCTGTGGGGGGAGAAGGCCCGGTCCAAGCCGGTGAAGGTCCTCTGGCAGGAGGATGAGTACATCCTGGTGGCCCCGGATGAGGAGGCCTTGGGCAAGTACACCTCGGAGCAGACCAAGGAGAGCCGCCGCCTGCGGGCGGGGGACGAGGTGATTACCGCTGCGGCGGATCTATACGACGGGAAGGTGATACGATGAACAGCATCGCGGAAAACATCCGCGCCATCCGCGGCCGCATGACTGCGGCGGCGGAGGCGGCGGGCAGGGACCCGGGGGAGATCCTCCTGGTGGGCGCCAGCAAGATGAACGGCGCGGAGGCCTGCCGGGCGGCCATCGCCGGGGGCATCGACGCGCTGGGGGAGAATCGGGTCCAGGAGATGACGGAGAAGCTGGGCCAGCACGCCTACGACGGCGCGCCCCTCCACTTTATCGGACACCTCCAGCGCAACAAGGTCCGCCAGGTGGTGGGCGCTGTCTCCCTCATCCACTCCGTGGGCTCCTGGCCCCTGCTGGAGGAGATCCAGCGGCAGGCGGAGCGGCGGGAGCTGGTCCAGGAGGTGCTTCTGGAGGTGAATGTGGGCGGGGAGGAGAGCAAGAGCGGCTTTGCCCCCGAGGCGGTGTGCGAGGCCGCAGAGCGGGCGAAAACCCTGGAGAATATCAGGGTTCGGGGCCTTATGACCATCCCCCCCATCCAGAGGGAGCCCCACGGAAATTTGCCTTTTTTCGCAAAAATTGCCCGTCTCTATGTTGACATAAGCCGGAATTTGTACGATAATGGATTTACTTATCTGTCCATGGGCATGAGTGACGATTTTGAGGACGCCATTGCCGCCGGGGCCACTGTGGTCCGGGTGGGATCGGCCATCTTTGGTCATAGACAGTACCACTAAAGACAATTTGGGAGGTTTCCACAATGAGCTGGATGGAAAATATTAAGCGGATCATCAGTCCCATCAGTGACGAGGACGACGATTACGATGAGGGCTTTGACGAGCAGGAGTCTCCCTTTGTCGTTGAGGAGAGGCCCAGGGGTATGGACCGGGGCGTGGTGGACAGCCGCCGGGGCAAGGTGGTCAATATCCACGCCACCACCCAGCTGAAAGTGGTTCTGGTCAAGCCGGAGCGGTTTGAGAACGCCAGCGAGATCGCGGACCACCTCAAGGAGAAGCGGACCGTGGTGGTGAACCTGGAGTCCACCCACAAGGACATC
>CANAZG010000021.1 GCA_947365965.1 uncultured Clostridia bacterium | reverse complement strand
AAAAATACTAGTGGTTTAACTAGTAATTGGTGCCCCCAAATTATTAAATTAATTTGCTTTATACCCCAAAAATCGGGGGGGGCCCCCCGCGGCGGCCCCCCCCACTTTTCCCCATCCCGCGCTGAGGGGCGGGCGGCGGGCGGAACCGCCCGCCCCTGAGAGCGGGAGAAACTGCTACAATAGATAGGAGGTCTGCTTATGAGCGAGTACCGCTTGGAAATGCGGGGCGTGTGCAAAACCTTCCCGGGCGTCAAGGCCCTGGACCACGCACAGCTCCGCCTCCGCCCCGGCACAGTTCACGCCCTCATGGGGGAGAACGGCGCAGGGAAGTCCACGCTGATGAAGTGCATGTTCGGCATCTACAAGATGGACGAGGGGGAGGTCCTTTTTGAGGGGCAGAAGGTATCCATTGCCGATCCCATGGAGGCGCTGAAGATGGGCATTGCCATGGTCCACCAGGAGCTCCAGCCCATCCCCGCCCGCACGGTGGGGGAGAACATCTTCCTGGGCCGCTACCCTATGAAGAGGGCCCTGGGCTTCATCCCCATTGTAGACCATAAGAAGATGTACGAGGAGACGGCGGCGCTTTTGAAAAAGGTGCGCATGGACTTCGATCCCCGGCAGATGCTGGGGGAGCTGAGCGTCAGCCAGATGCAGTCCGTGGAGATCGCCAAGGCGGTCAGCGCCAACTGCAAGGTGCTCATTCTGGACGAGCCCACCTCCTCCCTGACCCAGAACGAGGTGGAGGCCCTGTTCCGCATTGTGGAGGATCTGAAGCGGGACGGCGTGGCCATTGTGTACATATCCCACAAGATGGACGAGATCCTGCGCATCTCCGACGAGGTCACCATCATGCGGGACGGCCAGTACATCGGCACGTGGCCGGCCAAGGAGATGACCACGGACATGATTATCACCAAGATGGTGGGCCGGGAGCTGACCAACCTGTTCCCCGAGCGTGACAACCACCCGGGGGAGGTGGTGTTCCAGGTGGAGGACTTCACCTCCATCAACCCCAAGAGCTTCCGGGACGTGAGCTTCCAGCTGCGCAAGGGGGAGATCCTGGGCGTGGGCGGTCTGGTGGGCGCCCAGCGTACGGAGCTGATGGAGGGCCTCTTCGGCATCCGGTCCCACACCAGGGGACGGATCACCTACAAGGGCCAGGAGCTGAAGATCAACCGCCCCAAGAACGCCATTGACCAGGGCGTGGCCATGCTCACCGAGGACCGGCGGGCCACCGGCATCCTGGGGGTGCTCAGCGTGGCGGACAACATCTCCATTGCCTCCCTCAAGCAGTATCTGGACTTCGGCGTGTCCATCAACAGCCGGAAGGTGGAGGGGCTGGTGCAGGACAACGTGAAGAAGATGAACATCAAGACGCCCTCCAGCAAGACCCTCATCAAGTCCCTCTCCGGCGGCAACCAGCAGAAGGTGCTCATCGGCCGCTGGCTGGCCAACGACCCGGACGTGCTGATCCTGGACGAGCCCACCCGGGGCATTGATGTGGGCGCGAAATACGAGATCTACTGCATCATTGCCGAGCTTGCCAAGCAGGGCAAGAGCATCATCATGATCTCCAGCGAGATGAGCGAGCTCATCGGCATGTCCGACCGGGTCATGGTCATGTGCGACGGCCGGGTCACCGGCTTCATTGACGGGAAGGACGCCACCCAGGAGAATATTATGGAACTGGCTACCCAGTTCGCGTAGACCGTGTGACAGGAGGAAAACGAATATGGAAAATAAGAGAGTACCTGAGAAAATCTGGAAGGTTATCAAGGATAACCCCATTGTGGTCCTGCTGGTGATTGTGTGCATCATCGTGGGCTTTACCATTGACAACTTCTTCTCCTTCCGCAACCTCAACAGTCTCATCAGCAACACCACCGTCCGTTTCCTCATCGCCCTGGGCGTGTCGGGATGCCTGATTACCAAGGGCACGGACCTGTCTGCGGGCCGCGCTGTGGGTCTGTGCGCCTGCCTTGCCGGCACGCTGCTCCAGGACCCCACCTACACCGGGCGCATGTACAACTGGCCTGAGTTCAACCTGCTTGTGGCCTTTCTGATCGTTGTGGCAGTGGGCGCTGCCTTCGGCCTTGTGAACGGTCTCATCATCTCCAAACTGAACGTGCCCCCCTTTATCGCCACCCTGGGCACCCAGACCATCGTCTACGGTATTTGTCTGGTGTTCACCAACGCCCAGCCCATCGGCAACTTCAAGGGCAGCTACAAGAACTTTGTCAACGGCACCTGGCTGAAGGGCATCTTCACCATTGGCGGCGAGGAGTTCCCCGGCATCCCCTACCTGCTGGCCTGGGCTTTGGTATTCGGCCTGCTGTTCTGGTTCATCTACAACAAGACCACCCACGGCAAATACATGTACGCCATCGGCGGCAATGAGAACGCGGCGGAGGTCTCCGGCGTGAACACCGCCCGGACCAAGATCCTCATCTACGTCACCGCCGGCGTGATGTACGCCATTGCCGGCTACCTGCTGGCCCCCAAGGGCGGCGGCGCCTCCTCCGGCTCCGGCATGGGCTACGAGCTGGAGGCCATCGCCGGCTGTACCATCGGCGGCGTGTCCACCACCGGCGGTATCGGTACGGTGGGCGGCGTGCTGGTGGGCGTGCTGGTGTTCGAGCTGCTGAAGATCGTGCTCCAGTTCCTGGGCGTGAACCCCTACTACAACTATATCGTCCAGGGCCTCGTCATCGTCACCGCCGTGGCCATGGATATCCGCAAGTACGTGGCCAAGAAGTGATGGAGGAGAAGGAAAGGGAGGCCCCCGGTGCGCCGGAGGAGCCCGATACCCGCTCCACATGGCAGCGGAACAAGGAGGAGCTCTACGACAAGGTTCCCCTGACCCTGCGCCAGCTGGACATCATCATCGCCCTGGGTCTTCTGGGTCTGGTGGCGGTGGCTGTGCTCATCTTCCTGGAGGCGTCAGGAATCCTATAAGGATAGAGAAGTAAGCTCCTGCCTTTGCCGGGGCTTACTTCTCTTTTCCCGCCCCCTGCTCCGGCCTGGAGGCGGGTGACAAAAAAGTGGTGGAAAGTGAACGAAATATCTATGTTCATCCAGGAGGCCCTATCCTATAATGAAGGCAATAAAACATTGCAATCCATATGATTTTCAGGAGGCAGCTATGGACTACCCATTTTCTCCCGTGAAAGATTTTGCAAAGCTGGAGGCTGCCATTGCCGGCCTCTACGGCGAGGCCCAGGCCCCCGGGCAGACGGAGCGGTACCGGGGCCTGCTCCGGGGCTTGGAGGAGACTTTCGGCCCCAGCGAGAAGGTGGCGGTGTTCTCCGCCCCCGGCCGCACGGAGATCGGCGGCAACCACACGGACCACCAGCACGGACGGGTGCTGGCGGGCAGTGTGGATCTGGACGTGATTGCCGCCGTGGCCCCCAGCGGGGACCGGACCATCCGCATCCAGAGCGAGGGCTTCCCCATGGCCCAGGTGGACCTGGCCCAGCTGGAGATGCGGCCGGAGGAGGCGAACACCTCCGTGTCCATCATCCGGGGTACCGCAGCCTGGTTCCAGCGCCAGGGCTGCCGTCTGGAGGGGTTCAACGCCTACGTCACCTCCAATGTCCTCAAGGGCAGCGGCCTCAGCTCCAGCGCGGCCTTTGAGGTGCTGGTGGGGAACATCATCAACAGCCTGTTCTTTGATGGGCGGTGCACCCCCATCCAGCTGGCTCAGATCGGCCAGTACGCGGAGAACGTCTATTTCGGCAAGCCCAGCGGCTTGCTGGACCAGATGGGCTCCTCTGTGGGGGGCATGGTGACCATCGACTTCAAGGACAACGCCAACCCGGCGGTGGAGCGGGTGGACTTCGACTTCGCCGCCACCGGCCACGCTCTATGTATCATCGACAGCGGCGCGGACCATGCGGATCTGACGGATGAATACGCTGCTGTACCCCGGGAGCTGGGGGAGATCTGCGCCCACTTCGGCAAGAGCGTTCTCCGGGAGGTGCCGGAGAGCGAGTTTTATGCGGCCCTGCCTGTGCTGCGCCGGAAGGCCGGGGACCGGGCTGTGCTGCGGGCCATCCACATCTACGAGGAGAACCGGCGGGTGGAGAAGCAGGTGGAGGCCCTGCGGCGAAACGACTTTGGCGCGTTTCTGTCCCTGATCCGGGCCTCGGGCCTCTCCAGCTGGCGGTACCTGCAAAACGTGGTCCCCGCCGGATACACCCACCACCAGGAGGTGGCCCTGGCCCTGGCCCTGTGCGAGGGGCTGCTGGGGGGACGGGGGGCCTGCCGCGTCCACGGCGGCGGCTTCGCGGGCACCATCCAAGCTTTCGTGCCACTGGACATGCTGGACGGCTTCCGAGCGGAGATGGAGCGGGCGCTGGGGGACGGGGCCTGCCATGTGCTGACCATCCGGCCTGTAGGCGGCGTCCGGCTGGCATAAGAAGATAATCACCGGCGGCGCCGCAGCTGTGCCGCCCATGACCGGAGGGAGAGCCATTCATGATTGACACCTATATTTCATCCTACATCGCCGCTCTGGCGGACTACGGCGTCCGCAGGGGACTCATTGAGCCCGCAGACCGGACCTGGGCCGTCAACAGCCTGCTCCAGGTGATGGAGCTTCAGGAGTACGAGGAGCCGGAGCGGACGCCGGAGCTGCCCCTGGAGGACATTCTCGGCGCACTGGTGGAGTTCTCCGTCAAGCGGGGGCTGGTGGGAGACGACATCACCAGCCGGGACCTCTTTGACACCAAGCTCATGGCGGTGCTGACGCCCCGGCCCAGCTGGGTGATGGGGGAGTTTTTCCGCCGGACTGCGGAGGATAAAAAGGCCGCCACGGACTGGTACTACCAGTTCAGCCAGGATACGGACTACATCCGCTCCTACCGCATTGCCAGGGATGTGAAGTGGGTGACCGCCACGGAGTACGGGGATCTGGACATCACCATCAACCTCTCCAAGCCGGAGAAGGACCCCCGGGCCATTGCCGCAGCCAAGGCCGCGCCGCCCAGCGGCTACCCCAAGTGCCTGCTGTGCCGGGAGAACGAGGGCTATGCGGGCCGGATGAATCACCCCGCCCGGGGGAACCACCGGATCATCCCCGTGACCATCGACGGCGGGGAGTGGTTCCTTCAGTACTCCCCCTATGTCTACTACAATGAGCACTGCATCGTCTTCAACGGTCGGCATGTGCCCATGAAGATTGACCGCTCCGCCTTCCGGAAGCTGCTGGACTTTGTCATCCAGTTCCCCCACTACTTCGTGGGCTCCAACGCGGATCTGCCCATTGTAGGCGGGTCCATTCTCAGCCATGACCACTTCCAGGGGGGGCGGTACACCTTTGCCATGGAGCGGGCCCCTGTAGAGCGGGCGGTGACCTTCCCGGGCTTTGAGGATGTGGAGGCGGGCATTGTGCGGTGGCCCATGTCCGTGCTGCGGCTGCGCTGTGGGGACGATGAGCGGCTGGTGGAGCTGGCGGATAAGATTCTGGCCGCGTGGCGGGGGTACACGGATGAGAGCGCCTTTGTCTTTGCAGAGACGGAGGGGGAGCCCCACAACACCATCACCCCCATCGCCCGGATGCGGGATGGGCGATACGAGTTGGATCTGGTGCTGCGCAATAACATCACCACGGCGGAGCACCCCATGGGCGTCTACCACCCCCACGGGGAGCTGCACCACATCAAGAAGGAGAATATCGGTCTCATCGAGGTGATGGGTCTGGCGGTGCTGCCGGCCCGGCTGAAGGGAGAGCTGAAGCGGCTGGGGGAGGTCCTGGTTCAGGGCGGAGATCCGGCGGCGGATCCGGAGCTGGCCAAGCATGGGGAATGGGCGGCTCAGCTGCGGGAACGGCACACCTTCACACCGGAGAACGTGGACGCCATCCTTCGGGACGAGGTGGGCCGCGTCTTTGCCCAGGTGCTGGAGCACGCGGGCGTGTTCAAGTGCGATGAGCAGGGGAGGGAAGCCTTCCTGCGGTTCGTTTCCTCTGTGAAATAGTTATTTCTTTTCGCCACAGGAGAATCCAACAAACTGCCGGCAGTCCAACGAGATGCGATCGTTAGGCTGCCGGCAGTTTGTTGAGCCATCTAAAGCTTTTCTTTCTTCAAAAAGAACAGGTAAAAGGGAGAAAAACCGCGCCGCAATCAGTAGGCCAGCTTCTCCACGGTCCAGTCCCGGATAATATCCCGGTAGAAGGCGCACTGGGTCCTGGCCAGGGACACGTCCAGATTGATGTAGTTGCCGCACTCCACGGCGCTCTTCCCGGGCATCTCGCCTTTGAAGTCCGCGCCCTGGGCGAAGGTCTCCTTCACCAGCTCCACGGCGTCGGCGTCGCTGAGGCGGCTGCTGTCGTAGAGGAGGTAGAAGCCGGTCTGGCAGCCCATGGGACCGAAATAGATCACCGCGTCCTTGGCCCGGCCGTTGCGGAGGAGGGTGGCAATGATGTGCTCCACCGAGTGCATCTCCGCGTTGGTCAGCAGGTCGCCGGTGTTGGGCTTCTTGAAGCGGAGGTCCAGGGTGGTCACCTGTCCGTCCCGGCGGGAGAGGTACATTCCGGGGACCAGCTTGTTGTGGTCCACCTGAAAACTGGCAATGCGTTCCATGTGGGGTCTCCTTTCCTTATACCGTCATGTCCGCCAGGGCCTTGGCGAAGGGGAGGACGATGCGGTTGAGCTTCTCCATGGCCTGGGGGTAGTTGAAGTACTCCTCCGCATTGTTCTCCTGGCACAGCCGGTCAGAAACAGACTTCAGAGCGGTGAACTTCACGCCGCTGCGCAGACACACCTGGGCAACGGCGCCGCCCTCCATCTCGCAGAGAACGGGGGAGAAGGTCTCGGCCACCCAGTCGGCACGACTGCCGCCGGACATGAACGCGTCTCCGGTGGCCACCCGGCCGGTGAGGTGGTCCACCCCCAGGCTGGCGAGCAGGGAGGACATGGCCTCCACGTCGCTGGTGGGGAACTCCACCCGGTCCACTGTGGAGACAAAACCGATGGGATCACCGGCGGCGGTGGTGTCCACGTCGTGCTGGATAAAGCTGTCGGCCAGCACCACGGCGCCGATGGGCAGGTCCCGGAAGCAGCCGGCCACGCCGGCGTTGACGATCCAGTCCGGGTGGTAGCGGTCAATGAACAGCTGGGCGCTCATGGCGGCGTTGACCTTTCCCACGCCCCCCACGTAGGCCAGCACGTCCGGCGTGATCTCATAGATGGCAACGCCGCTCACCGTCTCCAGCAGCTTGGCGTCCGTGGTGCGCAGGATGCTCTCGATTTCTCCCTCCAGCGCATAGGCCAGTCCGATTTTCATGGCAAATCCTCCTGTTGATATGGTGTGTCTATTATAGCACAGGTTTCTTGTTGGGTAAAACGGGGGATGCCGGCGAAGCCGGCAGACGCGGAAAAGGACATGTTCCCCACACCGCGGCTTTTACAGAATCCAGCCTGCGCTGTGGGGAGCATGTGCAGCAAAATCCGGCCCTCCTGTCCCCCTCAGGTCAAAGCCAGATCCAGCGCGCCCAGCAGGCTCACCCGGTCAATGGGCTTGTAGAGCAGGGCCTTGGCCCCAATGGCCAGGGCCTCGTTGACGGTATCGTCGTAGCCCAGAGAGGACACCATGATGATCTTCGCGTCGGGGTTCTCCTCAATGATGATCTTGGCGGCCTCCAGGCCGTCGATTCCGGGCATGATAATGTCCATGGTGACGATGTCCGGCTTTACCTCCCTGTAGCGGGCGATGGCCGTCTCGCCGTCCTCGCAGAAGTCGGCCACCTCAAATTCGGATCCCTCCAGCAGCTTGCTGATCTGCATCTCCATGGCGAGGGAATCATCAACAACCATAATCCGTTTTTTCATAAAGCGCTTCCTTCTTTCTGTTCACTTTTGGCCCAGCAGTTCGCCGCCGCTGGCAGACAGCGCGTGGTGAACCAGCTGTGCGCTCTCATTTTCATCGCTGGAATAGGTGAGAACAATGTGGGACATCCGGTCCTCCGGCATGTACCGGCCCTGACAGAAGGCGGGTACATGAAACCGGGCCGGCACCTTGGTGATTTGATACAGCTGCGTGGCAATGTGCCCGCACAGCACATTGAAGAACTCCTTGGCGAAGAGCTCCACCTCCCGGGAGGAGACGTCCTCCTTCTCCATCATCCGCCTGGTCAGCCGGATAAACATGGACTTCTCCGCGCACAGGGACAGGCTGGTGTGGTATCCCTTGTCAAAGGTGGTGTATACCGTGCACAGCTCTCCCTCCAAGTCCGTGTCGCTGGAGTGGAGTACAATCCCCGCCTCCCGCTGGATGATATCGCGTACCACCTGATCGAAGATCCCGGCCAGACGCTCACGCTGCATAATAGTATCCATGGGTTCTCTCCTTTCTGCCGCGCTGGCGCGGTTACATCATCACAATCTCATCCCGTATCATGGTAACAACGCAGTGCCGGGAGAGCTCCTGGACCCGGAGCACCTCTTCGCCGATGCGGACCTTTGTGCCCGGGTAGACGGCGCCGCACTCCATCCGTCCGCTCTCCCGCTCCCGCTCCGGAGTCATGCGGGCCCGGCGCTCCTCCAGCTGCCGCAGCTTCATCTCCGCCGTGGCCAGCTTGATCTTCGCCTTGCTCAGGAGACTGGACTTGACGGGGCTTTCCGGCTGGCACTCCAGCCGCTCCAGCTCCATCTCCATGGCGTTAACCTCCCGCTGGGTGATCTCCCGCTCAAAGCTGGCGCAGGGCCGCCCGCCCAGGACGATGGAGGTCTTGCACTCGGACTGGGAGCCCACGGTGTGGGCGCAGATCCGCTTGGCCGCCCAGACCCGGCCGCCCATGATAACGCCCCGGCCCGACTGGACCAGCACCTCGCCGCCGCAGTAGATGCTGCTGCCGATGATGCAGTCCGTCTGCAGATTCTCCCGCACGGAGATGGTGGCGTTTTCAACGTATTTGGAGAAGATGCTCCGGTGGACCTGAACAGTGGTGGTGCCGTCGCCCAGAATGCCCTTGACAACAGCCAGATCCCCGCCTGCCTCGATGGTGCTGCCGGCCTCCACCACGCCGGCGATATGGATGTTGCCCATGGCCCGGACAGTGAAGCCGCTGAGCACATTGCCGCAGATGTTGATGTCCCCCAAAAAGTCCAGATCCCCGGTGGAGAAGTCCACGTTGCCGGAGATCTCCAGCACGGGCTTGACCTGGAAGCTCCGGCCGGTGAACTCCACGGACCCCGCGATGGAGGCCAGCAGCTGGGTGCCGTCCTCGCTGATCTCCGTGTTCCGCCCCTGGGGCAGGGGCACGTTCTTGCCGCTCTTGGCGGGGATCTCCTGGTCCAGCACCGTCCGGCCCGGCTCGCCCTCGGTGGGCTTGATGAGGTGGCAGATCTCCTGGCCCACCTCCACGTTGTAGATCAGGTTGAGGGCCGTGTAGTCCACCTGATCGAACTCATCCACCTCCAGCACCCGCTCGATGACCCGGGGGAAGTTATCCACAATGTTGCCGTTTTTCCCGTCAAAGGCCGGCTTCCCTTTGGCGATGAGATAGAGGTTGAAGTACCGCCGCTCATCGTGGGCCAGCCGGTCCGCCAGCCGGGTGTCCACGCCGAAGCCGATCTCGTTGGTAATCATCGCCTCGTAGAGCATATCCCGGGACAGCTCCTTCCCGCCGTTGATGGGCGGGAAGGCGATCACCCACGCATAGAGCTTATCCGAGGAGAGGAAGAAGAGGGGGAGGGCGTCCAGAACCGGCGCCTCGTTCTCCGGAGACTCTGCTTCCTCCAGATCCTCCGGCTCTTCCCCCTTGGCAGGCTTTTTCTTCCTGGAGCTGCCGCTGCGCCCCTTGGAATCCTTCAGTCTCACGGAGCAGGCCTTGGTCAGTACTGTCCGCAGCCGATTCTTCTCCCGCTGCACCATCTCCGGCGGCAGTGCGCCGTCCTCGTCCAGGCAGAGCCGGGGCGCGGGCAGATACCCGGACTCCTGCCGACGCTGGTTGTAGAGGCGGTAGATCTGGTGCTCCGCGCTCAGCTCCAGCAGGGACTGGTTGAAAATCCCTGGGCCGGATGGCTCCGGAGCCTGCTGGGGAATGGACGCCAGGTCCTCGTAGGCCTCCCCGTCCGGGGGCTTCCCGGAGGGCTGCTGACCCCGCAGAAGCGCCGTCAGCTTATCCTTGATCGACATGTGGCCGTCATCACTTCTTTCTTACAAGATATTCACAAAAATGAAACTGTTTCACAAGGCGCCGCAACGCGCCGTCCTAGAGCATGTGGCCGGCGGTATCGGAGCGCAGAGGGTTGGGGTAGTTGATGGAGAGCAGCTCCGCCACCTTGTTGGTATTGTTGGCCCAGTTATGGGGCTGGTTGGAGTGGATCTGAACGCTGTCCCCTGGGTAGAGGGTGTAGCGGCTGTTCTCCACCCAGAGGGAGACGATCCCGGTGAGCACGTAGATGAACTCCTCTCCCGTGTGGGCGTACAGCTCCGGCACCAGGGTGTCCGGGTCGCTGAAGGGCATGAGCAAAAAGCGCCGGGGGAGAAAGTCAAAGGCCTGGGTGTCGTGGCTGAGAACGCTCTGGATGATCTGGGGGCTGACCATGGTCTGGTGGGTGCTGAAGCTGTGGACCACCGGGTCCTGCCGGTCCGGCGGCTGGGTATCAAAGAAGGTGGACAGGGGAACCTCCAGACACTTGGCGATCTTCGCCAGGGAATCCACCGCCACGGAGGAGATCCCCCGCTCGATCTGGGACAGGAAGCCTACGGAAAATCCGGTGAGGTCCCCCAGGTTCTTCAGCGTGTACTTCTTTTCTGTGCGCAGCGCCTTGATCTTTGCGCCGATGGTCTGATTGGGGTCCATACCGTGCCTCCCATTCTACTCTGCAATCGTTTCCTTGGATAGCCTCATTATACTTGATTTTCCCGTGGCTGTCAACGAGGAGTCGCCGGGCCGGCGGGAACCGGGCAGAGCCGCCCCCAGCCCATGATCGCTAAATATCAAAACAAACCGTCAAATTCTGTGGTTGACATCCGAAAAGATTGCAGTACAATAAAAGTGAACATAAATTCATATTAATGAAAAATGGAGGAGGGGAGCGGATGGGAACGCCCCTGGTATTTAATATCCAGAAGTACGCTATCCACGACGGCGAGGGCATCCGCACCACGGTCTTTTTCAAGGGCTGTCCCCTCGCCTGCCGCTGGTGCCACAACCCGGAGAGCCAGCGCTGGCAGAGAGAGCTGATGTTCCACAAGGACCGCTGCACCGGCTGCGGAGCCTGCGTCTCCGTCTGCCCGAAAGGGGCGGCCCAAAGCGGGGAGGGCTGCGCCGGCTGCGGAGCCTGCGCCGACGCCTGCGTCCAGGGGGCCCGGGAGCTGGTGGGCCGGGAGTATCCCCTGGAGGAGCTGGTCCGGGAGCTGGAGAAGGACCGGATGTTCTATGAGCAGTCCGGCGGCGGGATCACCCTCTCCGGCGGCGAGGCCCTGGCCCAGGATATGGACTACATAGAGGAGCTGGCCCGGCGGCTCCACGGGAAGGGCTACAGCGTGGACTTCGACACCTGCGGCCACGTACCCTACGCCAACTTCCGGCGGGTGCTGCCCTACGCGGATGCCTTCCTCTACGATGTAAAGCTTCTGGACCCGGAGGAGCACCGGCGCTGCACCGGCGTGGACAACAGGCTGATCCTGGAGAATCTCCGGCGGCTCAGCGGGGACGGAGGAAAGATCAACCTCCGCCTGCCCCTCATCAAGGGCGTGAACGCCGAGGACGAGTACATCCATCAGATGATCGGCTTTCTCAAGGCGGAGAATATCCACGTCTACCGGGTGAATCTGCTGAAATACCACGAGACCGGAAGCGGCAAATACGGAAGGCTGCGAAGAAGCTATGAAAAGACGGGTATGTCCCCGCCGGAGGACCAGTGGCTGGAACGGGCGGCGGACATGTTCCGGCAGAGCGGATGGACAAACATTCATATAGGAGGTTAGACCAATGGCGGAGAGACAGGAGCGGGGCATGAACGAGCGCATCCGGAGGCTGAGAAGGCAGAGCGTGGAGACCCAGCCCCACATCGACATAGAGCGGGCCGTTCTGGAGACGGAGGCCTACCAGATGTACGAGGGCAAGGTGTCCGTGCCGGAGCTGCGGGCCCTGACCCTCAAGCACATTTTCAGCCACAAGACCCTCTACATCGGGGAGGGCGAGCTGATCGTGGGGGAGAAGGGAACCGATCCCCAGTCCGCCCCCACCTTCCCAGAGCTGTGCTGCCACACCCTGGAGGACATGCGCAACATGAACGACCGGGCGGTGGTCAACTTCACCGTCACGGAGGAGGATCTGCGGATCCAGGAGGAGAAGATCATCCCCTACTGGGAGGATCGATCCATGCGCCGCCGGATTCTGGACAGTATGCCCCAGGAGTGGCGGGACGCCTACGGCGCGGGCATCTTTACGGAGTTCATGGAGCAGAGGGGCCCGGGCCACACCGTGGGCTCCGCCAAGCTCTATGAGAAGGGGTACCTGGACTATCAGGAGGATATCCGGGCGGCCCTGGCCAAGCTGGACTACGCGGGCGCGGACCCGGAGGTCCTGAACCGGCGGGATCAGCTCAATGCCATGCTCATCGCCTGCGACGCCATCATGATCCTGGGCAGGCGCTACGGGGAGCTGGCCCGGAAGCTGGCGGCGGAGTGCCAAGACGGGCAGCGGAAAAAGGAGCTCCTCCAGATCTCCGCCAACTGCGACGTGGTCCCCGCCCACAGGCCGGAGACCTTCCATCAGGCCATCCAGACCTACTGGTTCACCCATCTGGCGGTGACCACGGAGCTCAACCCCTGGGACGCCTACTCCCCGGGCCACTTTGACCAGCACCTGGGCCCCTTCTATGAGCGGGACACCCGGGCGGGCATCCTCACCCGGGAGCAGGCCCTGGAACTGATGGAGTGCCTGTGGGTGAAGTTCTACAACCAGCCGGCCCCGCCCAAAGTGGGCATCACCCTCAAGGAGAGCAGCACCTACACGGACTTCGCCAACATCAACACCGGCGGCGTCACCCCCGAGGGGGAGGACGGGGTCAACGAGGTGTCCTACATCATCCTGGACTGCATGGACGACCTCCAGCTGGTCCAGCCCAACTCCAACGTGCAGATCAGCCGCAAGAACCCCCGCCGGTTCCTCAAGCGGGCCTGCGAGATCTCCCGCAAGGGCTGGGGCCAGCCCGCCTTCTACAACACGGAGGCCATCATTCAGGAGCTGATGAACGCCGGCAAGACCCTGGAGGACGCCCGGAAGGGCGGCTGCTCCGGGTGCGTGGAGACCGGGGCCTTCGGCAACGAGGCCTACATCCTCCAGGGCTACTTCAACCTGCCCAAGATCTTTGAGCTGACCCTCTTTGACGGCGTGGACCAGATGACCGGCAAGCAGCTGGGTCCCCACACCGGCAGGGCGGAGGACTTCCAGACCTTTGACCAGCTCTGGGAGGCCTACACCCGGCAGATCGAGCATTTCCTGTCCGTGAAGATCCGGGGCTCCAACATCATCGAGGCCCTGTACGCCAAGTACATGCCCGTGCCCTTCCTGTCCATCCTCACCAACGACTGCATCGCCCGGGGGAAGGACTACAACGCCGGCGGCGCCCGGTACAACACCAGCGTCATCCAGGGCGTGGGCACCGGCACCATCACGGACTGTCTGGCTGCGGTGAAATATAATGTGTACGACAACCAGAACTTCACCATGGCGGAGCTGCTCTCCGCCATGAAGGACAACTTCCAGGGCCACGACCGCATTCTGAATCTGGTCCGGAACAAGACGCCTAAGTACGGCAACGACAACGACTACGCGGACGGCCTCATGCGGAAGGTGTTCAACTACTTCGTGGACAGCGTCAGCGGACGGCCCAACATGCGGGGCGGCACTTACCAGGTCGACATGCTCCCCACCACCTGCCACATCTACTTCGGCGATGTGATGATTGCCAGCCCCAACGGCCGTCTGGCCCGCAAGCCGGTGAGCGAGGGCATCTCCCCGGAGAAGGGGGCCGACGTCAGCGGGCCCACCGCAGTTATCAAGTCCTGCGCCAAGATGGACCACCTGAAGACCGGCGGAACCCTCCTCAACCAGAAGTTCACCCCCGCCGTGGTGGCAGGGGAGGAGGGACTGGACCGGATGGCGGATCTGGTCCGCACCTACTTCGACATGGACGGCCACCATATCCAGTTCAACGTGGTGGGCCGGGAGACTCTGCTGGCCGCCCAGAAAAATCCGGAGGAGTACCGCGATCTGATCGTCCGGGTGGCCGGGTACAGCGACTACTTCCGCAATCTGGATAAGCCGCTCCAGGACGAGATCATCGAGCGCACGGAGCAGGACTTCGGTTGCTGAGCCGCCTGCCCGCACAAATCCATCATTTCCCCATGAGTGCTGCGGGGCCGCGAAAATTTTTCGCGGCTCCGCTTTGTTCACAACTGGATTTTCAGACCGTTGACATCTCCTGTTATTTTCATTATAATGAAAATAACAATCTGTTCAATGAAAAGAAGCAGGAGGGGACGGGACATGCTGCTTGACCAGATATTCCGTGGAGCTTCCCTTTCTGGGGGGAAGCTGATCGCGCAATTCTGCCAGAGGGAGGGGGTGACGGAGGAGACCTTCCGCTTTGGCCTCATCGGTCTGTACGGGAGGAACCGGGAGGCCCCCTGCTGGGACGGGGCGGTGGAGACCATTGACGGGGTTCTCTGCCGCCTGGAGCTGCCGGAGCTGGTGGTGGTGCTGGTGGGGCCGGAGACGGACTGCCGGACGGAGGCGGAGCGGGCCGCGGCCTGGATGGGGGAGCGGGGGACTGCCGTTCAGGCGGCCTACCTCTCCGGTAGGCGGCTGACGGAGGCCCGCCGCCTGCGGACCATGTTCGAGGGGGCCGCTGATGCCGCCTTCTACACCCGGACCCCTGGCTGCCGCCCTCTGGAGGAGCTGCTGGAGCCCCCAAGGGAGAGGGAGCTGTCCCTGGAGGACATGGGGCAGCTGCGGCAGCTGCGCCGGGAGATTGCCTCCTGCCTGACCAGGGGGGAGGCGGCGTGTGTGGAGAGAAAGCTGGAGGACTACTGCGCCATCTGCGCCCAGGGCCGGCCGGCGGTCTTCCGGGAGCAGTGCGCCAGCCTGTACTGCTGCGTCAGCGAGGAGCTGGCGGCCCCGGACGGGGAGCTGGCCCGATACCACCAGCAGCTGCGGCCGGAGGATCAATCCGTCTTTCAGGCGATCATGGAGGCCAACACCGCCGGGCAGGTCCGGGGATACCTCTCCTGGTACACGGACCGGCTGCTGGAGTGGTACCACCCCCTGAAGGAGAGCACGGCCCACCGGGTGGCGGCCTATGTGGAGGAGTACGTGGGCAGACACTACATGGAGACCGTGTCCATTGAGGAGATCGCCGCCCAGGTGGGCCTCTCTCCCAACTACGTGCGCTGCATCTTCAAGAACACCCGGGGCGTGACCATTCAGAATTATCTCTCGGACTACCGGCTGCGCATGGCCTGCAAGCTGCTGCGGAACACCGCCGTCAAGGTGAGCCGGGTGGGGCAGATGGTGGGCTACAGCAATGTGTCCTATTTCTGCGCCGCCTTCCAGAAGCGGTTCGGGAAAACGCCCAGCGAGTGGCGGGGCGAAGAGAACATGGATTTGTCTTTATAAATTTCACGATTAAAAAATTTCTGATCGAAATTTTCCACAATAAAATCATAATTATGAAATTTTGTTATTTATTGATGAACATCATTAGAAATTGTTGTGGAAACCTCAGATGTTTATTGCTATAATCAGGGCAGTACAGCGCCTGCGCCGCCCGTAGACGGCAGTTCCCGCAGAATCCGGAAGGGGCCCCTTACAGGATCTGCATTGCCGGGGTCCTGTCCCGGCGTCTGGAGAGGGCCGGCTGGGGAGCGGGCGCACGGTGCAAAAAAAGACAGGAGTGTAAGAAGATGAAAAGAAAGGGATTCCGTATTCTGTCGATGCTGCTGGCCGCTATGCTGGTCCTGTCCGCCTGCGGCGGCAACAGCAACACCCCGGCCGATAACAGCAATGCCTCCAACGGCGAGACCAACGCGCCTCCCATGCCCGACAACGGCGGCGAGCCCATCAAGGATCTGGTGACCTTTGCCAACGCCGGCACCCACGAGGTGGAGAACTTCTTCATGATCGGCACCGAGCTGGGCGCTGACCTGGACGTTCTGTGCAACGCCTACTCCCCCCTGCTGGAGATCAACAACAAGGGCCAGCTGCAGCCTGCGGTGGCCAAGGAGTGGGGCACCGAGGACGGCGGCAAGACCTGGACCTTCAAGCTCCGAGACGATGTGACCTGGGTGGACGTGGAGGGCAACGAGAAGGCCAAGTGCACCGCTCAGGACTGGGTCACCGCCATGGAGTGGATCCTCAACTTTGAGAAGAACGGCTCCACCAACACCTCCATGCTCAAGGCCATGGTGGAGGGCGCGGAGGAGTACTACAACTACACCAAGAACTTGGCCGAGACCAACCCCGGCGCGGCCCTGGCCCTGTCTACGGAGAATAACCCTGAGTTTGACAAGGTGGGCATTGAGGCTCCCGATGACTACACCCTCCACTACACCTGCATTGACCAGTACCCCTACTTCGACACCCTCTGCACCTCCGCCGCCATGTACTCTGTCTCCCAGGCGGAGATTGATGAGAAGGGCGTGGAGAACATGATCGGCATGTCCAACGAGAACGCGTGGTACAACGGCGCTTACACCATCACCTCCTATATCATGAACAACGAGAAGGTCCTCACCCGCAACCCCGCCTACTGGGACAAGGACTGCACCCTCTTTGACACCGTCACCATTATCATGATCGACGACGCCAACCGGGACGATCAGCTCTTTGACACCGGCGAGGTGGACCACTGCTCCCTGAGCGAGAACGGCCTTAAGACCATTCTCGACAACCCCAGCGACTCCCGCAACCAGGAGCTGACGGAGACCCGCTTCCGCAAGTACTCCTTCCAGTACCTCATCAACTATGCCAAGAACAATGAGGACGGCACCCCGGATGTGAACTGGAACACCGCTATTGCCAACGAGAACTTCCGCAAGAGCCTGTACTACGGCGTGAACCTGGAGAACACCTGGGCTCGGGTCAACCCCACCAACCCCATGAAACTGGAGAATCTGTGCTTTACCATGAAGGGCTTCCTCTATTTCTCTGACGGCACCGACTACACGGACCGGGTCATCGAGAAGCTGGACAACATCCGCCCCTACGACGGGGAGCACGCCCGCCGCTTCAACGAGCAGCTGGGCCTGGAGTACCGTGACAAGGCCATTGAGGAGCTGACCGCCAAGGGCGTCACCTTCCCCGTGGGCATTGACTACTACATCAAGGCCGGCTCCGCCACCGCTCTGGACGCGGCCACGGTACTCAAGGAGAACTTTGAGCGCACTCTGGGCAGCGACTACGTGAGCTTCAACATCAAGGAGTACATCTCCAGTCTCGGCCAGGAGGTTCGCGCCCCCAGGCTCCACAGCTTCACCGGCACCGGCTGGGGCGCCGACTACGGCGACGTGGAGAACTTCCTGGAGCAGACCATCTACGGCTACGACGGCGCGGACTTCTCCATGAACTACACCAACATCAACGACATCACGGACCCCGACTGCATCGCCCTCTTTGAGGAGTTCACCCGCATGGTGCAGGACGCCCAGACCATTACCGACGACATGGACGCCCGCTACGAGGCCTTTGCCGACGCCGAGGCGTTCCTGCTCAACCACGCCCTGACCATCCCCTCCAACTACGAGAACTCCTGGCAGCTGACCAAGATCAACGACTACTCCAAGATGTACGCCCTCTACGGCTGCCAGAACAACACCTACAAGAACTGGGAGACCTCCACGGTGCCCTACACCGCCGAGGACTACGCCCGCTTCGAGGCTGAGTTCAATTCCTAATCAGACATAACGGAGGAAGTAGAGAATATGTCCAACGCATATTTCACCATCGCTAAGCCCGCCAACGATCCCTTTTTGGGGTATCTGCCCGGCAGCCCGGAGCGGGCGGCGCTGAAGGAGGAGCTGGCCAGGCAGGCCAGCGAGGTGGTCAAGATCCCCCTCATCATCGGCGGCAAAGAGGTCTGGACCGATGAGACCATCCCCGTTACCATGCCCCACGACCACCAGCACGTCATTGCCCAGTGCTGCATGGCCGGGGAGAAGGAGCTGAAGGCGGCCGTGGACGCGGCCCTGGCCGCCCGGGACGCCTGGGAGGCCATGCCCTGGGAACACCGCTCCGCCATCTTCCTCAAGGCCGCCGACATGATTACCGGCCCCTACCGGAAGGTGCTCAACGCCTCCACCATGCTGGGCCAGTCGAAGACTGTGTTCCAGGCGGAGATTGACATCGCCGAGCTGGCGGACTTCCTCCGCTTCGGCGTGTGGGAGGCTCAGGAGATCTTTAAGAAGCAGCCGGAGAGCGTGGACGGCATCTGGAACCGGCAGGACTACCGGCCCCTGGACGGCTTCATCTGCGCCGTGTCTCCCTTCAACTTCACCTCCATCGGCGGCAACCTGCCCACGGCCCCGGCCATCATGGGCAATGTGTCCGTGTGGAAGCCCTCCCGGACTGCGGCCCTGTCCAACTACTACTACATGAAGCTGCTCCAGTGGTGCGGCCTGCCCGCCGGGGTCATCAACTTCGTCCCCTGCGCGGGGAGCGACATCTCCCGGTATGTCATCAGCCACCCCAAAATGGCGGGCTTCCACTTCACCGGCTCCACCGCCGTGTTCCAGAGCGTGTGGAAGCAGGTGGGGGAGAATATCGGCTCCTACGCCAACTATCCCCGGCTGGTGGGAGAGACCGGCGGCAAGGACTTCATCTTCGCCCATCCCACTGCGGACATTGCGCCGCTGGCGGCGGCGATCATCCGGGGCTCCTTTGAGTTCCAGGGCCAGAAGTGCTCCGCCTGCTCCCGGGCGTTCATCCCCGAGAGCATCTGGCCGGCGGTGGAGAAGCTCCTGAAGGAGCACGCCGCCGGGCTGAAGGTGGGGGACGTGTCGGAGCTGGACACCTTCATGGGCGCGGTCATCGACAAGGCCTCCTTCGAGACCTGCAAGGGCTACATCGACCGGGCCGCCGCCTCCCCGGACTGCGCGTTCGTGGCCGGCGGGACCTATGACGACAGCAAGGGCTGGTTCGTGCAGCCCACCATCATCCGCTGCAAGACGCCCACCTACGAGTCCATGGTGAAGGAGATCTTCGGGCCCATCGTGTCCATCTACGTCTATCCGGACGACAAGCTGGACGAGACCCTGGCGGTTTGTGACAGTGCCTCCCCCTACGCTCTCACCGGGGCCATCTTCGCCCAGGACCGTGAGGCCATTGTGAAGATGGAGCGGGCCCTGCGCAACGCGGCTGGAAACTTCTACATCAACGACAAGTGCACCGGCGCCATTGTGGGCCAGCAGCCCTTCGGCGGGGCCCGGGCTTCGGGCACCAACGACAAGGCGGGCACCTGGCTGAACATGATCCGCTGGGTCAGCGCCCACACGGTGAAGGAGGCGTTCTGTCCCTCCTCTGCCATCAATTACCCCTATATGTCTGAGAAATAACGCAAAGGAGCGCCGCAGGATTTGGTCCTGCGGCGCTCCTTGCAACATGTCAGAAAACCTTGCCACTGGCGTTGACAGATGCGGGAATCCCCGCTTGCTTATAGCTGTATGATGGATTCCTCTCGGCCGCCATGGTGAACGCTTCTCCAGGTTCCACCTAATCCCAAAATAAAAAAAATATACACCGAAAAACCGTCCGGCGGGGGAAGCATCCTCCGCCGGACGGCTTTGTTCTTGTCTATCACAGGCCGCTATTTCGCCAAGGTCTCATCCTGAAGGCGGTCAAAGGCGGCCATACACTCCTCCACCGAAGCCCCGGCCAGCAGCTCCCGCACGATCAGACAGGTGTTGCCCCACTGCTCCACCCTCATGCCCGCGTTGGAGCCCAGGACGTAAATGCCCTCCTCGATTCTGTCGTTGAGGGGCTTCAAGGCGGGGACGCAGTCTACCTTCACGTTTTTGGACGGGGAGATGACACGGTTGGTCTCCGAGTATATCTGAAGCGCCTCGTCAGAGAGCATCACGTTCAGCACCTGGAGAGCATCCTCCTTGTGCGCCGCCTCCGCACCCACGGCCAGGCCGGTCATGGGCATCACCGGCATCTGCCCCCGGCTGCTGGGGAAGCCAATGACCTGCATCTCAAAATCAGTCTTCCCGTATGCAGTCTCCGTGTTGGCCGCACCCCAGTAGGCCATGACAATGGGGGTTTTCTGGGCCAGGAAGTCCGGGCCCTCGCCCTCAATTGCCTCGCTGACACTGGCCTTTTCCGCATCAATATAGCCCCGGTCCATCAGCTCCTTGAGAAATTCAAATCCAGGACGCATGTAGTCGCTGTACCGGGCTTCGCCGCTGTTGAGGGCCGCGATCTCTGCCTCCGTGTTCCCGCCGTTATATAGGTCCGCATAGGCCTGGGCCAGAACGAAGGTCTCCAGCCACCAGCGGTTGGCGCCAACAGGAGTCTCGATCCCGTTCTCCTTGAAGACCCGGCAGCACTCCAGAAAGTCCTCCGGCGTCTCCGGCAGGGCGAGGCCGTACTGGTCAAACATGCCCTTGTTCACAAATAGACCATAGGCCACCACCTCCTGGGGGATGGCCACCAGCTTCCCGTCCACCGTGTTGGCGATTCGGATGATGTCCCGCAGATTTTTGGCACTGTCGATGTCCGACAGATCCAACAGCTTTCCCTCCATGCCCAGCTTCAGGATGATGTCCGGGTTGAGCAGGTACAGGTCATCCATATCGCTGCGGGCCCGCTCAAGGGCCACATCGTCATAGGATTTGTCCTGGTAGTCCTCCGCCGTATAGGTCCGGTAGGCCACAGTTACCCCCAGCTTATCCTCCGCCATGGCCACCGTGAGATCCGCTGCGCTTCTGGCGGTATTTTCCGCGTCAGGATCGGTCTTTTCCATGGGGCTGAACAGATTTACTATCCGCTGATCCTCATCGTCCTGGGGCAGCAGGTTGCTGGGGTGGTCCGCGCCGCAGGAGGCCAGCGTCACTGCCGACAGGATTGTCAGGCAGAGGGCAATCCACCTGGGGAAAAAGCCGTTTACCTTCATATATGCGCATCCTTTCTGCACTGACTGATGACCTTCTTCAGAAGCCCCAGGTCCAGGGGCTTTGCCACGTGGGCGTCCATACCGGCGGCCAGAGCCGCCTTCTCATCCTCGGCAAAGGCGTTGGCGGTCATGGCAATGATGGGAATGCGTCCCGCGTCCTCCCGGGACAGGGCGCGGATAGCCCGGGAGGCATCGTGGCCGTTCATCACCGGCATCTGTACATCCATCAGGATTGCGTCGAACTCGCCCTCTGCGGACTGCTGGAACCGCTCTACCGCCAACTGGCCGTTCTCCACGATCTCGCAGCCGGCGCCCTCCATGGAGAGGAGCTCCGCCAGAATCTCCGCGTTGATCTCATTGTCCTCCGCAGCCAGGAACCGGAGTCCCTCCAGGCTGGCGTCCTGCTGGGACTCCGGCGTCTCCGCGCCGGACCACAGCTCCTCCACCTTCTGCCGGAAGGCTGAGAGGAAGAAGGGCTTTGTGAGTACGCCGGCGCGGCCATTTTTCAGGGCCTTCTCGATGCCGTCCGCATCGTACTCGGCAAGGAACAGGATGGGGGAGGAGGGGACCGCCTTCCGGATATCCCTGGCGGTCTGTACGCCGTCAAAGGCCTCCCAGTCCAGCAGCGCCAGCTGGAAGTCCCCTTCAGGCAGCAGACGCAGCGCCTCCTCCAGACTGCCGGCGGTTTCCACCTCCAGACCCGCGTCCGTCACAAGGGCCCGGATGTTCTCCCGGCACTCCTGGGACCCGATGAGGGCCAGGATCCGGCGGATTCCGTGCTTCTCCCAGAACTGCCGGTCCGTCTGATCCTCCAGAATGCGCAGCTCCAGCTCCACGCAGAATAGGGAGCCCCGATTCACCTCGCTGGTGACCTCGATGGTTCCGCCCATGAGCTCCACGATGCTCTTGGTGATGGCCATGCCCAGTCCGGTGCCCTGGACCTTATTGGTGGTGCTGTTTTCCGCCCTGGTGAAGGCGTCGAAGATGGTCTCCAGGTACTCCGGGGTCATCCCGTAGCCGTCGTCCTCCACCTCGATCCGGATCCGCTCGTACTGGCTGGAGCGCTGCTTGAGGCCGATGATGCGGAACCAGATGTGGCCCTCCTCGGGGGTGTACTTGACGGCGTTGGACAGGAGGTTGATGAGGATCTGGTTGATCCGGGTCTCGTCTCCCAGCAGGCTCTCGTGCCGGACGCCGTTCACATCTATGTGCAGGGTCTGCCCCTTGGCTTTGGCCATGGGCTGGATAATGGCGTCTACAGAGGCAACAACGTCATTGAGGGAGAATTTCTCCAGATTCAGGGCCACCTTCCCGCTCTCGATCTTGGAGACGTCCAGAATATCGTTGATGAGGCTGAGCAGGTGCTGGCCGGAGGAGGTAATCTTTTTCGTGTACTCCCGGACCTTGGCCGCATCCTCCGCGTCCCTGGCCAGGAGGGTGGTGAAGCCCAGCACAGCGTTCATGGGCGTGCGGATGTCGTGGGACATGTTGGAGAGGAACATGGTCTTGGACTCACTGGCGATCTGGGCAGCCTGAAGGGCCTCCGAGAGCTGCTGGCTGTGGATCCGCCGCTCCAGCTCCTGCTCCTCCCGGAACTTCTCCTGCTGCTGCCAGTTGCAGTAGTAAAGGAAGATGCACAGCAGGAAGGCCACCAGCATAGAGGCCACTACCACAAAGATATTCTGGTTGATGCTCCGCCCCTCATGCTGGATAGCCTCCAGGGGCACATAACCCACCAGATAGACGGTCCCGCCGTTGACTGCCCACATATAGTTGAGGGCCTTTTCCTTGCGGATATCGTGGTAGAAGAGGATGTTCCGCCCGCTTTTCAGGCACTCGTCCACCTCGGTTTGTATGTCCGGGTCCTGGATGCTGTTGGCCCGGTAGAAATCGGCCAGATTGAGGTGACCCGCGCTCCGCATCCCCATGCCCTCAGGCTTAAGGACAAACCGCTCGCTCTCCGCGTCCATGATATACAGCGTTGCCTGCTTGTTGTAGAAGCCATCCGGCAGGGACTGGTCGATGGCGTCGTAGATATACTCGGCATAGAGGACCCCGATCTCCTGTCCGTCCCGCACAACGGGGCACTTGATGGTGTAGGACCAAGTGCCCATGTAGTTGACATAGGACTGGGAAACCGGCAGCCCCATGACCGTACCGCCGGCAGAAAAATCCAGATCCTCCGCAGTGAACCGCTCGCCGCTGTTGGAGACGCCCTCTGTCTTTCCAGACAGGATCAGCGATATTTTGGACATGGTCCGGTTCTTCTCATAGGCCTGAATGTAGGCCTCCGGGTCCTCCGTCTGGGCGATCTTCTGGGCGATAAGGACCTGGAACTCCGCCTCGCTGCGCAGGATCGCCTCAATGGTGCACTCAATCAGATCAAGGCTCTCGCTGAGACTCTGGATGGCGGAGTCCGACATTTCCCGGGAGATCTTCCGGGAGATGGCGTAGACGAATGTGCCCAAAATGCAAAAGATCAGTACAATGGAGAGGAGCAGACCTTTTCTGTTGTTCTGTTTGTTCGGCTCGTGGTTCATTGGCAATCTCCATTCCGATGCTCTGAGAGGGATGCGTCCCATTCATCTTATGGAGGAGACTCTCCTCAGTTGCCGGGAGAGGTCCTGTCTACAGTTACGCCCCCATTATACTATTTTTTACCGGAGTGTCAATAGTCAGGCGGGGAGGAGGATTCTCCGAAGCACCCCGGACCATGGCCCGTCATACAATACACCAGGGGAGGCGGTGGCATTGCCATACTATCTTTTATTAAGCCGCTCGATCACCCACGCCCAGCGTATGAGCCGAACCCTGGAGCGGGCGGGCATCACAGCCCGCTTTTTCCGGCCCCCCATGGGGCTGACGGACAGGGGGTGCAGCTATGCCGTGCGCATTGCGGACGGGTATCTGCCCACTGCCCTGGAGCGGCTGCGGGCGGAGGGCCTGCTGCCCATGCGGGTATTTTACGCGGGCAGCGACGGATCGTTCAGCGAAGTTACGATATAACAGTGTAAATACAGGGGGAGGCCGCCTGCCGTCTCTGGCATGGAAAAAGGGTCCTCCCCCATTTCAGAACCTGTATTCACAGCCGTTGAACGCTGTCTGTCCGGTCTTTTCCCCGTTATACTGCGTTATGGATTCCGCAACGGCCCCATCGAGGGACTGCGTAGAATATAATCGTGCATGCCCCCTCGATGGGGGCGTTGCACGATATGGACTGCTGTGGAAAATCTTCTTGTCTGGCGGGAAAGATCCCCGCCCATCCGGCATTCCCCGGCTATGAATACAGGTTCTTACTCTGATCTTGCAGGAGGAGCGCGATGATCTACTTTGACAGCGCGGCCACCACGCTGCAAAAGCCGGCCGCCGTACCGGCGGCCGTGGCCGACGCAATCCATACCATGACCACCCCCGGACGGGGGGACCACCCCGCCGCCCGGCTGGCGGCGGAGCTGATGCTGCGCTGCCGGACAGAGGCGGCGGAGCTCTTTGACGTGTCCCAGCCGGACAACGTCATCCTCACCGCCAACGCCACCCACGCGCTGAACATCGCCATCAAGAGTCTGGTGTCCCCGGGAGATACGGTGGTAATCTCCGGCTATGAGCACAACGCCGTCACCCGGCCGCTCCACGCGATCGGCAATGTGTCTGTGCGCATCGTCAACGGCCGGCTCTTTGACCCGGAGCAGATGGCGGAGGGGTTCCGTCGGGCGGTGGACAGGAGCGTGTCCGCTGTGGTATGCACCCACATGTCCAACGTCTTTGGCTACGTCCTGCCTATGGACGACATTGCGGCCATCTGCCGGGAGAGGGGGGTGCCCCTGATTGTGGACGCCTCCCAGTCCGCAGGCATCCATCCGGTGAGCCTGAGGCGGTGGGGGGCGGCCTATGTGGCCATGCCCGGCCACAAGGGGCTCTACGGCCCCCAGGGAACAGGCCTTCTGCTGTGCGGAGAGGGGCGGAGGCCCAGGGCCCTGCTGGAAGGGGGGACGGGCAGCCTCTCCAGGCTCCAGGAGATGCCGGACTTTTTGCCCGACCGGCTGGAGGCGGGCACCCAGAACGTCCACGGCGCGGCGGGACTGCTGGAGGGAATGCGGTTCGTGGGCCGGATGGGCGTGGAGCGCATCGCCCGCCGGGAGGGGGAGGTGATGGCCGCCTTGGCGGCGGGCCTGAAGAAAAAGGGCGGCTACCAAGTCTTTGACGGCAGGAGCTCCGTGCTCAGCGTGGTGCCCCAGAGGACGGACCCGGAGACCCTGGCAGACCGTCTGGCCGCCAAGGGGGTTGCCGTCCGGGCAGGGCTCCACTGCGCCCCCCTGGCCCACGTTACCGCCGGCACGGCGGAGACTGGGACGCTGCGCTTTTCCGCCTCCCTGTTCAACACGGCGGAGGAGGCGGAGCAGGTGCTGGAGATGCTCTAAAGGATTCTGCCCGACAGCGGCCGCGCTGTTGGGCAGGATTTTTTTGCGGTCCGCGCCGGTATGCTTTGCCCCTCATCCGCCATCCTAAAAACCGCGCAGGATGTATCCGGCGGGGCAAAGCGTCCCCCTTATAAACTTTTTGTGAATATTTCCATGAAAATGTTCCCCTCTTTTGCCTGTACGTCCGGTATTTCCAGCTTGTTCCTCTGTAAAAAGTGCGGTTTTTGGGTTTAGGCCGTTTTTTTCGAAAAATCGTCAGGTAAATTTGTTGCTTTTTTCCCGCACTTAGATTAAAATATAGGATACTTGCGGGATTCTTTATCAATGGAGGAACGCCATGGAAGTGCTGACAAACACGGTGGAGAGGCTGAGCAGCTTCGTCCTGTCCCTGGAGCTGTGGGATCTGCTGGATATCCTGGTCATCGCCTATCTGGTCTACCGCCTGCTGCTGCTGGTGCGCCGGACGAACACCTCGCGGCTGCTCAAGGGCGTGCTGGTGGTGATTATCGCCCTGTGGCTGTCCGCAGGGAGGCTGCGGGCCCTCAATTTCCTGCTCAACTACATCGTGGAGTGGGGCGTGGTGGCGCTGCTGGTGCTGTTCCAGCCGGAGATACGCCGGGTGCTGGAGCAGGTGGGCAGCAGCAGCCTGCCGTTTTTGCAGTTCTTTTCCAAGCCCCGGGTGGACAGGCAGACCATCGAGCAGGCCATCAGCCAGACGGTCTCCGCCTGCGGCGATATGAGCAAGTCCCGCACCGGCGCGCTGATTGTTTTTGAGCGCCACAACCAGCTGGACGAGATGCTCCGCAGCGGCACCAAGCTGGACGCGGAGGTGTCCTCGGAGCTCTTGAAGAACATCTTCTTTGTGAAGGCGCCTATGCACGACGGCGCGGTGATCGTCCGGGAGGGCCGGATGCTGGGGGCGGGGTGTATGCTCCCCCTGAGCAGGAACGTGAACCTGAGCCGGGACCTGGGCATGCGCCACCGGGCCGGCATCGGCATGAGCGAGAACTCCGACGCCGTGGTGGTGCTGGTGTCGGAGGAGACGGGGTCCATCTCCGTGGCCGTGGGCGGGATGCTCAAGCGCCACCTGATGACCGAGACTCTGGAGCAGCTGCTGCGCAACGAGCTGCTGCCCCAGCCGGAGGAGGACGAGGGCGAAAAGCGCACGGGCCTGAAGGCCCTGCTGGGCAAGGAAAAAAAGGACGGTGGAAAAGCGGATGAGTGAAAAGGTCAATAAGATCCTGTACCTGGCCCTGTCCCTGCTGCTGGCCATCATATTCTGGCTGTACGTGGACAACGTCAAGGGCAATACCATTCCCAAGGAGTTCAACGCCGTGCCTGTGGAGTTCATCGGCGCGGAGGACACCCTGCCCAGCCGGGGGCTGATGCTGGTGGACGGGGAGGACGCCACCATTGATCTCACCGTCACCGGCCCCCGGGCCATTGTCAGCAGCATGCGCCGGGGCGACGTGCGGGTCCAGGTGAACCTCACCAGCGTCACCACGGTGGGGACCCACCCCATGACCTACACCTACGCCACCTCCGACAACATCAATATCAACGATATCAGCATTCAGGGCTCCCGCTCCACCATCACCGTCCAGGTGGCCCCCCTCTACTCCAAGAGCGTGCCTGTGCAGGTGAGCGTGGAGGGGGACGTGGCGGAGGGTTATATCCACATGTCCGAGCAGCTGGCCGTGGAGCCCGCCGCCATCACCCTCAGCGGCAAGGAGGAGGACGTGGACCAGGTGGAGAGCGTCCGCGTCAGGGTGGATCTCACCGATGTGAGCAGCACCATCCAGAAGGAGTTCAGCTATGAGCTGCTGGACAGCCAGGGGAACGTGGTGGAGAACGACGGCGTCCGTGTCTCCCACAAGCGGGTGACGGTGACGGCCCCTGTGTATATCATCAAGGAGCTGCCCCTGGTGGTCAGCTTCAAGCAGGCCGCCGGGTCCATGGAGGCGGACACCCGCTGGGACTTGGAGTACGATACCATTCAGGTGGCCGGCGAGCCCGCCAGCCTGGAGAGCCTCAATGAGATTACCCTGGGGGAGGTGGATCTGACTGCCATCCTCTCCGACAGGAACGACATCCAGCTCAACATCACCATGCCCGCCGGGTGCTATAACCTCAGCGGCTACACCAGCACCAGGCTGACCATCCGCTTCCGGAACCTGGAGACCCGGGCCTTCTCCGTGAGCAACATCACCCCCATCGGCCTCAGCGACGGCCAGAGCTTCAGCCGCATCACCAACTCCGTGGACGTGCTCCTCCGGGGGCCGGCGGCCCAGCTGGAGGAGGTGACCGAGGAGGACATCCGGGTGGTGGTGGATATGACCAACTTTGTCTCCAGCGGCACCTACAACGTGGACGCCATCGTGCTGGTGGACGGCCACGACAAGGTGGGCGCGGTGGGCTCGCCGCCCACGGTGGCCTGCAAGATCACATCCAAGTGAGGAGGGATCCCGCCATGACCCAGATCGCAACTGTCACCGCCCTTCCCGGACCGGGGACGGCGGAGGTGACGGTGGCCCGGCAGACCGCCTGCGGCCACGACTGCGAGAACTGCGCCGGGTGCGGGACCAGGAGCGCCAAGGTGGTCATACGGGCCAGCGCCGCCATCCCCCTGGCCGTAGGGGACCGGGTGGAGGTGTACAGCGACAGCCGGGTGCTGGGTTTCGCGGCCCTGGTGTATCTGGGGCCGGTGGCGCTGTTCCTGCTGGGCTACCTGCTGCCCGCCGGCCTGCCGGAGGGGGCGCGGTACGCCTGCGGGGGTCTGGGCTTCCTCCTGGGCCTCGCCGGCGCGGCGGCCTGCGACCGCCGGGTGCGGCGGACCATCTCCTACCAGATCACAAGGAAGCTGTAGGCGGTATGTTCGGCTATGTACGGCCCTCCGCCGCCCGGCTGACGGAGGAGGATATGGACCGCTTCGGCGCGGCCTACTGCGGCCTGTGCAGGACCATGGGCAGGCGGCACGGGCAGGCGGCGCGGTTCGTTCTCAACTACGATTTTGCCTTTCTGTCCCTTCTCCTCTGGCCGGAGGAGGAGGGGGAGCCCCTCCATCGGGGCTGTATGGCCCACCCCCTGGCGGGACGGGACTATTTCCCGGAAAATCCGGCCCTGGCCCTGGCGGCCGATCAGGGGATGATCCTGGCCTGGTGGCAGGTCCAGGACGCCTTGGCGGACCCGGGACGGGGGAAGGGGAAGTACCGGGCCGCGGCCGCGGCTCTGGGGGGCGCCTACCGCCGGGCCCGGGCCTGCCGCCCGGCCTTTGACCGGACCACCCGGCTTCACCTGGAGCGGCTGCGGACGCTGGAGGAGGCGGGTTGCCCCACCCTGGACGAGCCGGCGGACGCCTTTGCCCGGCTGCTGGCCGGGGCGGCGGGGGAGGTGGAACAGCCGGTAAAGCGGCGGGTGCTGGAGCAGCTGCTCTACCACCTGGGCCGCTGGATCTATCTGGTGGACGCGGCGGACGATCTGGCGAAGGACTTTGCCTCCGGCAGCTACAACCCCCTCATCCGCCGCTACGGCCTGGAGCGGGGCGCGCTGACGGAGGAGGCCCGGGAGGGGCTGGCGGTGAGCCTGGACCACTCCATTCGTCTGATGGCGGCCGCCTATGAGCTGTGGGACTTTGGCGTGTGGAGCCCCATCATCCGCGCCACGGTTTACGAGGGGCTTTTCCTGGTGGGAAAAGCCGTGTTAGATGGCACATTCCAAGCGGGCGCGCCGGCATTCCACGCCGCCCGCAGAAACAAGGAGAAGCTATGACCGATCCCTATGAAGTCCTGAATGTCCCCAGCACGGCCACCGATGAGGCGGTCAAAAAGGCCTATCGGGAGCTGGCCCGGAAGTACCACCCGGACAACTACCACGACAATCCCCTGGCGGATCTGGCCCAGGAGAAGATGAAGGAGATCAACGCCGCCTACGACGCCATCCAGAAGGAGCGCAGCGGGCGGAGCGCCGGGGGCTATGCCCAGCAGCAGAGCTACGGCGGATATCAGCAACAGCAGCAGAAGGCGGGGGCGGACCCGGCTTTCCAGCGGGTGCGCATGGCCATCAACCGCAACGACCTGGGCATGGCGGAGCAGCTGCTGGGCCAGATCGGGGACCACTGCGGGGAGTGGAACTACCTCATGGGCACCATCTGCTACCGCCGGGGCTGGGTGGACGAGGCCCGGCGGTATTTCCAGACCGCCTGCCAGATGGACCCCGGCGACCCGGAGTACCGCCAGACCCTCAACTACGTGGAGAACAACCGGGAGGGCTACCGCCCGGAGGGGTATGAGGTGTTCACCAGCAGCTGCGGCGGGAACAACCTGTGCGCCCGGATGGCCTGCTTCTACGCGGTGTGCATGGGGTTCAACACCTGCGGGATGCGGATGTTCTGCTGCTGAGCCCGGAGGGGAATACGGCGGCCATTTATAGTCAACCCACCTGAAAATCGGTAAAGTTCGGCGGTTAAAATAGCGCAGGGCGGCGTTGTCGTCTTTGGCGGGCGTCAGCCCGCCTGCATCCTCCCGTGGGCCGCTCTGCGGGCGGCTTAGGGCTATGGCGGCCAAAGGCCGCCTAACGCCGCCTTGTCCCGCGCCATTTTTCCTCGCCTCCTTTTTACCGCTTCTCAAGTGTGTCGACTATATCAAATCAACGGAGGGAGAAGATCCATTTGATTAAGAGCATGACCGGCTATGGAAGAGCCAGAAAGACCCTGCACGGGCGGGATATTACGGTGGAGGTCCGCAGCGTGAACAACCGCTATCTGGACTGCACCGTGAAGCTGCCCCGGGCCTATATCTTCGCCGAGGAGGCGATGAAGGGACTGGTGCAAAAACGTGTGAGCCGGGGAAAGGTGGACCTGTTCGTCACCGTGGCCGCCCTGGGGGCGGAGGAGACGGTGGTGGCGGTCAACGAGGCCCTGGCCAAGAGCTATATCGACGCCCTGCGGCATCTCCGCCAGCTGGGGGGAGGCGAGGTGAAGGAGAAGTGGTGCGTCACAGATCTGGCCCGCCTGCCCGACGTGCTGACAGTCACCAAGGGGGAGGAGGACCTGGAGACGGTGTCCGCCGACCTGTGCGAGGTTCTGGAGGAGGCCCTGAACGCCTACAGCGCCATGCGGGAGACCGAGGGCGGGAAGCTGGCCGAGGATATCCGCCGCCGGCTGGACGCCATTGAGGCGTTGACGCAGCTGGTGGAGGCCCGTTCGCCCCAGACGGTGGCGGAGTACCGGGAGAAGCTGCTGTCCAGGATGCGGGAGGTGCTCCAGAGCACGTCCATCGACGAGGCCCGCATCCTCACCGAGGCGGCCATCTTCGCCGACAAGGTGGCTGTGGACGAGGAGACCGTGCGCCTGCGCAGCCATGTGAGCCAGCTGCGGGAGATGCTGCAAAGCGAGGTGAGCGTGGGGAGAAAGCTGGACTTTCTCATCCAGGAGCTCAACCGGGAGGCCAACACCATCGGCTCCAAGTGCAGCGACCTGCAAATCGCCCGGGACGTGGTGGATCTGAAGGCGGAGATTGAGAAGATCCGCGAGCAGGTCCAGAACATCGAGTAGCATGGAGCTGGTGAACATCGGCTTTGGCTCTCTGGTGTCCGCCGGACGGCTGATCGCCGTGGTGAGCCCGGACTCCGCGCCGGTGAAGCGTCTGGTCAGCGAGGCCAGGGAGCGCAGTATGCTCATTGACGCCACCTTTGGCCGGAAGACGGCGGCGGTGCTGATTATGGACAGCGACCACGTGGTTCTCTCGGGGCTGAGCGTGGAGAAGCTGGCCCCCCGGTTCGGCGTCGCGCCCACGGTGCTGGAGGAGGAGAGCTGACCCGCTGCGGCGGGAAATTTCCGCTTAGGGGAGATGTGCGATATGCGAAGAGGCAAGACATTCATCATCTGCGGCCCCTCCGGCGTGGGGAAGGGGACCGTGGTGGCCAGACTGCTGGCAAGCGATCCCGCGCTGTACTTTTCCGTGTCCGCCACCACCCGTCCCCCCCGGCCCGGGGAGGAGGACGGCGTACACTACCACTTCCTGACCCGTGAGACCTTCCAGCAGTGGGTGGAGGCGGGGGACTTCCTGGAGTACGCCCAGTTTGTGGGCAACTACTACGGGACGCCCCGGCTGTACGTGGATCGGGCCATGGAGCAGGGCCGGGACGTGCTTCTGGACATTGAGATTCAGGGCGCGGAGCAGGTCCGGCAGAAGCGGCCGGAGACGGTGCGCATCTATGTGGCCCCCCCCAGCTGGGGGGAGCTGGAGCGCCGTCTGGTGGGCCGGGGCACCGAGGACATGGAGAAGGTCCGCTCCCGTCTGGCCCGAGGCAGGGAGGAGTTCGCCGCTGCCAGAGACTTTGACTATTTCGTCATCAACGACACGGTGGACCACGCCGTGGAGGAGATCCGGGCTATCATGCTCTCAGAGCACTGCCGGCCCGAGGAGAGGATGGAGATGATCGGGCAGTAGGCGCATATCCATCCATTTGCACAACATAACCTTGTTTGCTGTGACCGGGGAAATGCCTCCCCGGGATTGCCCATAGAATATTGAATGAAGAAGGACTGATGAGATTATGATGCTTTATCCCGCAATGAACAAGCTGACCGCCAATGTGCCCAACCGCTACCTGCTGGTGAATGTGGTGGCCCGCCGGGCCCGCCAGATCGCCCAGGAGGCGGAGGACAGCGGAGAGGGCTCGGATATCAAGCCCGTGACCCTGGCCATCAACGAGGTGGCGGAGGGGCAGTACTCCGTAGCCAGGGCGGATGTCATGATTAAGGAAGTGGAGTAGCTTCCTACTGTGATGAATAGTCCACCCGCTGGGCGGAGCCGCCCAGCGGGTATGTAGTGTGTCCGGCGGAGCGGCGCTCCGCATCCCATGAGAGAGGTGATGGCAGTGGCCCTGGTAGCGAGGGTGGCGGTGGCGGCGGCCACCTACAGCATTGACAAGCCCTACGACTATCTGGTGGGCGAGAGCCTGACGGAGCGGGCGAGAGTTGGCGTGCGGGTGACGGTCCCCTTTGGCCGGGGCAACCGGGTCAGCGAGGGGGTCATCCTGGCGCTGGGCCAGGAGAGCGTCCGGCCGGAGCTGAAGCCGGTGCGGGAGGTTCTGGATGACGAGAGCGTGCTGAACCCCCTGCAGATCCGGCTGGCCCTGTGGCTCCGGGAACGGACATTCTGCACCATTTACGATGCGGTCAAAGCCATGCTGCCCGCCGGACTGTGGTACCGGGTGCGGGAGATCTGCACCCTGGCCGTGGACCGGGAGACGGCCCTGGAGGCCGGGGGCAGCGGCCCGGAGCGCCGGGCTCTGGAGACCCTGGCCGCCCACGGGGGCGAGGCGGAGATGGAGACGCTCCGCGCCGCCTGCGGAGAGGGGGCGGCGGTGGTGGTCCGGAGCCTGGAGCGGCGGGGGCTGGTGACCATCAGAGCCACCGCCCAGCGGAAGGTGGCGGACAAAAAGGTCAAGCGGGTGACCCTGGCGGTGTCCGTGGAGGAGGCCATGGCCGCCGTGGAGCCCAGGCGGAAGTCCGCCCCCATGCGCTACGAGGCGATACGCCTTCTGTGCACCATTGGCAGCGCCCTGTCCAGCGACCTATGCTACTTCACCGGCGCATCGCCCCAGACCCTGCGGAGCCTGGAGAAGAGCGGGCTGGTGACCATGACCGCGGAGGAGGTGCTTCGGGTGCCCCGGCCTGAGAGCCGGGAGACGGGGCCCATCCTCCTCAGCGAGGAGCAGCAGGCGGCCTACGACAGCCTCATCACCCGCATGGACCAGGGGCAGGCGGCCTGCGCCCTCCTCTACGGCGTCACCGGCAGCGGCAAGACCTCCGTCTACATCCGCCTGCTCCAGGAGGTGGTCCGCCGGGGAAAGCGGGGCATGATCCTGGTGCCGGAGATCGCCCTGACCCCCCAGATGATGGCCCGGTTCGGGGACTGCTTCGGGGACCGGGTGGTGATGCTCCACAGCGGACTGCGGATGTCGGAGCGGTATGACCAGTGGAAGCGGGTCCGCCGGGGGGAGGTGGACGTGGTGCTGGGCACCCGCAGCGCCGTGTTCGCGCCCCTGGAGAACCTGGGCATGATTATTCTGGACGAGGAGCACGAGAGCAGCTACCAGTCGGAGAACCCGCCCCGCTACCACGCCCGGGACGTGGCCAAGTTCCTCTGCGCCCAGCAAAACGCCATTCTGGTGCTGGGCTCCGCCACGCCGTCGGTGGAGAGCACCTTTCAGGCCCAGCGGGGGGTCTATCAGAAGCTGATCCTCCGCTCCCGGTACAACCGCCAGCCCCTGCCTCGGGTGGTGATCGCGGACATGCGGGAGGAGGTCCGCGCCGGCAACGCCGGCACGATCAGCGCCCCCCTGCGCCGGGAGCTGGAGAAGAATCTGGCCAGCGGGGAGCAGAGCATCCTCTTTATCAACCGCCGGGGCAGCAGCCGGATGCTGCTGTGCGGCGAGTGCGGCGAGGCCCCCCAATGCCCCCGGTGCAGCGTATCCATGACCTACCACAGCGCCAACCGGCGGCTGATGTGCCACTACTGCGGACACTCCGAGCGGATGCCGGAGAAGTGTCCGGAGTGCGGGGGCCTGATGAAGCAGGTGGGCGCGGGGACCCAGCGGGTGGAGGAGGAGCTGCGGGAGCTGTTCCCCGGGACGGAGGTGCTCCGCATGGACGCGGACACCGTGTCCGGCAACCATGAGGAGCTGCTGGGACGGTTTGAGCGGAAGCGAATCCCCATCCTTGTGGGCACCCAGATGGTGGCCAAGGGGCTGGATTTTGAGAATGTGACCCTGGTGGGGGTGCTGGCGGCGGATCTGAGCCTGTATGTGGACAACTTCCGGGCCGCCGAGCGGACCTTCAGCCTGCTCACCCAAGTGGTGGGCCGGGCGGGACGGGGGAGCAGGGACGGCCGGGCGGTGATCCAGACCTTTACCCCGGACAACGAGGTCGTCACCAGCGCGGCGGCCCAGGACTACAACAGCTTCTATGTCTCGGAGATCCGCCTGCGTCGTGCCCGGCGGTACCCGCCCTTCTCGGATCTCTTCACCCTGACGGTGACGGGCACGGAGGAGGGGGCGGTGCTCCGGGCGGCGGCCCAGCTGCGGGAGGGTATGCGGGCCGGCCTGCGCTATCCCACGGCCGCCAACATGTCGGTGGAGATCCTGGGGCCCGCCCCGGCGCCGGTGGTGAAGGTGAACAACCGCTACCGCTACCGGCTGGTCTGGGTGGGGCGCAACGACCACGCCACCCGGGAGCTGCTGGGCTACTATATCCGGGCGTTCCACCAGCAAAAGGAGAACAGGGGAATGAACCTGTTTGTGGACTGCAACGGGGAGGACTGACCGCCTCCCACCAAAAAAAGGGAGGAAAACGGTTTCATTCCGCCCGAAGGAGGACAAAATAATCATGGCAATCCGAAATATTGTGATTCAAGGGGATCCCCTGCTGACCAAGCGGTGCCGGCCGGTGACGGAGTTCAACGCCCGCCTCCACCAGCTTCTGGACGACATGAAGGACACCCTGGCAGAGGCCCAGGGCGCGGGACTGGCCGCCCCCCAGGTGGGAGTGCTCCGCCGGGCGGTGGTAGTGGTGGACGATGAGGACCAGATGGTGGAGCTGGTGAACCCGGAGATCGTGAGTGAGTCCGGGGAGCAGACCGGCCCGGAGGGCTGCCTGAGCGTCCCGGGCAAGTGGGGCATGGTCACCCGGCCCTACCGGGTGAAGGTCCGGGCCCAGGATCGGTTTGGCGCCTGGTTTGAGCGGGAGGGGGAGGAGCTGACCGCCCGCTGCTTCTGCCACGAGATCGAGCACCTGGACGGCCACCTCTATGTGGAGCACATTGACCACTTCCTCACCGAGGAGGAGCTGGAGGAGTATTTTGGCGAGGAGGACGGAAAGTGAGCCTGCGGATCGTATTTATGGGCACTCCCGCTTTCGCTGTGGAAACCCTGCGCCGTCTGGTAGAGGACAAGTGGGATGTCTGCGCCGTGTACACCGGCCCGGACAAGCCTAAGAACCGGGGGATGAAGCTGCTGCCAACGCCTGTAAAGGAGCTTGCCGTTACAGCGGGGATCCCGGTGTACCAGCCGGTTTCCTGCCGGGACGAGGCGACGCTGGACCAGCTGCGGGACCTTGCGCCGGACGTGATCGTGGTGGCGGCCTACGGAAAGCTGCTGCCGGAGGCGCTGCTGAACATCCCGCGGCTGGCCACCATCAACGTCCATTCCTCCATCCTGCCTCAGTACCGGGGGGCCGCGCCCATCAACTGGGCGGTGCTCAACGGGGACGAGGAGACCGGCGTAACCATCCAGTATATGGCTCCCCAGCTGGACGCGGGGGACATTCTGCTGGTGAAGACCACCCCCATTGATCCCCAGGAGGACGCGGGGGAGCTCTATGACCGTCTGGCGGCGCTGGGCGGGGAGGCGGCCAGCGAGGCCCTCCGCCAGCTGGAGGCCGGCACGGCCGGCCGCACCCCCCAGGTCTACGGACCCCAGTACCAGTACGCCTCCATGCTCTCCCGGGAGATGTCCCCCATGGACTTCACCCGGCCCGCCCGGGAGCTGGTCAATCAAGTGCGGGGACTGATCCCCTGGCCCTGCGCCACCACGGAGGTGGCCGGGGTGCGCTGGAAGGTGTTCCGGGCCCACGAGGGGGAGGGGACGGCGAAGACGCCGGGTACCATCCTCTCCGCCGGCCAGGACGGCATTGCCGTGGCCTGCGGGGACGGGAAGAGTCTGGTGATTACCCAGCTCCAGGCGGACGGCGGACGGCGGATGGCCGCGGGGGACTACCTGCGGGGGCATCCGGTGGAAGTGGGATAGAACCTGCCCAAAGGGCATTTGAAAGTTTTTTGATTCCTTTCCCTTGCAGGAAAAAGGAACAGAATAATAAGGAAACAGGAAAATGCGTTTTTACTACGACTCTATCTACTGGATCATTCTGATTCCAGTATTACTGCTGTCCCTGTACGCGCAGATCAAGGTCAGCTCCAGCTTCCGGCGCTACAGCCGGGAGCGGAACCGGCGGGGGGTGACGGGGGCCCAGGCGGCCTATGCGGTGCTCAAGGCCCACGGCATCCACGACGTGGCCATCCGTTCCTGCCGGGGAGAGCTGACGGACCACTACGATCCCCGGGACAACGCCATCTATCTCTCCGAGCCGGTGTACAACGCCGCCACCGTGGCGGCGGTAGGGGTGGCGGCCCACGAGGCGGGCCACGCGGTGCAGTACGCGATGGGGTACGGTCCTGTGCGCCTGCGCACGGCCATCATCCCGGTGACCCAGTTTGGGTCCAAGTTCGCCTTTATAGCCCTGATGCTGGGGCTGGCGCTGTACTCCCAGCCCATGTTCGGCCTGGGCATCATCCTCTTCGGCGCTACCACGCTGTTCCAGCTGGTGACCCTGCCGGTGGAGTTCGACGCCTCCGCCCGGGCCCTGGGGACCATCGACGGCACGGGGCTGCTGGAGGAGGAGGAGCGGCAGGGGGCGAAAAAGGTCCTCACCGCCGCCGCGCTGACCTATGTGGCCGCTCTGCTCATGAGCCTGCTGCAGCTGCTGCGCTACCTGCTCATCTTCGCCGGGCGGGATAACCGGAGGCGCTGATGGGGAGCGGAAGAGACGCGGCCCTGGAGGCCCTCACCGCCTGCCGTCGGCTGGACGCGTGGTCCGACGGCAGCATGAAAGCCGCCTGCCGGGGTTTGGACAGGCGGGAGGCGGCCCTGTGCGCCCGGCTGGCCTATGGCGTGCTGCAAAACAGGGCCCTGATGGACTTCTACCTGGGCTCCTACTGCGCCTTCGCCAAGCTGGAGCCTTTTATCCGGGACGTGCTGCGGCTGGGGGCGTATCAGATTCTGTATATGGACCGGGTGCCGGACAGCGCGGCCGTGAACGAGGCCGTGGAGACGGTGAAGCGGAAGAAGCGGCAGCGGTCGGCGGGACTGGTCAACGCCGTCCTCCGGCGGCTGAGCCGGGAGAAGGCGAACCTGCCGCCTCTGCCGGCGGGGGACCGGGCGGACGATTTGGCCCTGCGCTACAGCCACCCCCGCTGGCTGGTGGAGCGGCTGCTTGACCTGCTGGGCGGGGAGGAGGCGGAGGCCTTTCTCCGCCTGGACAACGAGAGCGTCCCCACGGCCATCCAGCGCAACCCCCTCCGGTGTACGGCCCAGGAGCTGACGGACCGGCTGGCGGAGAGCGGGGGCCGCGTGGAGCCCCACCCCTGGCTGCCGGACTGCTGGCTCCTCTCCGGCGGCGGAGATCTGGAGAGCATGTCCGCCTTTCAGGAGGGGTTCTTTCAGATCCAGGACGCCGCCGCCCGGGGGGCGGCGCTGGCCGCCGGGCCCAGGCCCGGGGACCGGGTGCTGGACGTGTGCGCCGCGCCCGGCGGGAAGAGCTTCGCCGCCGCCATGGCCATGGAGGACCGGGGCGAGGTGATGGCCTGCGATATCCACCCCCACAAGCTGGCTCTCATCGAGAAGGGGGCCGCCCGGCTGGGGCTGGCGTGTGTCCATACAGAGCTGGCTGACGGCCGGGAGCGGCGGGAGGCGTGGACGGAGGCCTTTGACGTGGTCCTCTGCGACGTGCCCTGCTCGGGCCTGGGGGTGATCCGGAAAAAGCCGGATATCCGCTATAAGGACCCCGCCGCCCTGGCGGGACTGCCCAGGGTGCAGCGGGCCATTCTGGAGAATGCGGCGGGGTATGTGCGTCCGGGCGGCGCGCTGCTCTACGCAACGTGTACGGTCCTGCGGGAGGAGAACGAGGACGTGGCGGAGGATTTCCTGGCCCGCCACGGGGAATTTCAGAAGGAGCCCTTCTCCCTGCCCGGTCTGGAGGAGGAGAACGATGGAGCGATGCGCCTGTGGCCCCAGCGCCACGGGACGGACGGCTTCTATGTGTGTAAAATGAGGAAGAGATGAGCGCAGACATACGATCCATGACCCTGGAGGAGCTGACGGAGGCCCTGGGGGAGATGGGGGAGCCCGCCTTCCGGGGCCGTCAGGTGTTCGCCTGGCTCCACCGGGGGGTCCGCTCCTTTCACGAGATGAGCGACATATCCAAGTCCCTGCGGGAGAAGCTGGGGGAGCGGTTTTTCCTCAGCGGTCCCGCTGTGGCCAGAAAGCAGGTGTCCCAGGCGGACGGCACAGTAAAGTACCTCTGGGAGTTTCCCGACGGCAACTGCATTGAGACTGTGCTCATGCGCTACCGCCACGGCAACACGGTCTGCATCTCCAGTCAGGTGGGGTGCCGCATGGGCTGCGCCTTCTGCGCCTCCACCCTGGGGGGCAGAGTGCGGGATCTGACGGCGGGGGAGATGGCGGAGCAGGTGATCTTCACCCAGGCGGACAGCGGCCTGGAGGTGTCCAACATCGTGCTCATGGGCATCGGCGAGCCCATGGACAACCTGGACAACGTGCTGCGGTTCCTGGAGCTGGTGAACCACCCCCAGGGCCTGAACATCGGTATGCGGCACATCAGCCTCTCCACCTGCGGGGTCATCCCCGGCATCCGCCGTCTGGCGGAGCTGGGATTGCAGCTGACGCTGTCGGTGTCCCTCCACGCGCCGGACAGCGAGACCAGAAGCCGGATCATGCCCGTGAACCGGGCCTACGGCGTGGAGGCGCTGTTCGGGGCCTGCCACGAGTACTTCCAGAGGACAGGCCGGCGCATCAGCTTTGAGTACGCCATGATCGACGGCATCAACGACGCGGACTGGCAGGCGGATCTGATCGTCAGGCGGCTGCGGGGGATGCCGGGGCACGTGAACCTGATCCCCCTCAACGACGTATCCGAGAGCCCCTTCAAGCCCAGCCGCCGGACCCGGCAGTTCCAGCGCCGGCTGGAGAGCCAGGGCGTCACGGCCACCGTGCGCCGGAGCCTGGGCGGGGACATCGACGCCAGCTGCGGCCAGCTGCGCCGGAAAGCAATGGAGAAAGAGGGACAGTGACTATGATGAACGTATGGGGTATGACCGAC
>CANAZG010000020.1 GCA_947365965.1 uncultured Clostridia bacterium | reverse complement strand
CGACCAACGCCGGTTTTGTGGTGTGTATCCCGGTGTTTAATGTGGTGGCGCCCCTTTCTTGTCGGCGTATAAAACCGGATGGTCCCGCGGAGCGCTGTGTGCGCTCCGCGGGACCTGCTTTTCAGCCTTTGACCCGTTTTTTCGCCATTGTTCTTGCCATTTCCCACCGGGACTGCTAGAATACTGGGGAGAGCTGCCGGAGTTCCGGAGTCCCCGGAAAAATCAAACCGGCAGAGAAGGTGGAACGAAAATGAGACGAAAACTGCTGGCACTGCTTCTGACCCTGTGCATGGCCCTGACCACGGTCCCGGCGGCCCTGGCTGCGGACTTTCCTGACGTGGCCCAGGAGGCGTGGTACAAGGAGAACGTGGACTATGTCGTAGAAAAGGGGATCATGAAGGGCATCGACGGGTCCTTTGTTCCCGGCGGCACGGTCACCCGGGCCACGGTGATCCAGGTCCTCTACAATCTGGCCGGCTCCCCCGACGCGCCTGAGAACATGTTCGCCGACGCGGAGGGCCGCTGGTACGCCGACGTGGCCGCCTGGGCCGGAGAGGCCGGGCTGGTGGACGCTGACAAGCCCTTCCGGGGCGGCGAGGATGCCACCCGGGCGGAGATCGCGGACATGCTCTACCGCTACGCCCAGTTTGCCCACCTGCCCGCCGGCGCGGACGGCAGCCAGGCGGACGCCCCTGACAGCGCCGCCATCCCGGAGAACGCCCGGGAGGGTGTGGCCTGGTGCGTGAAGATGGGCGTCCTGGCCGGGGATCCGGACGGGAACCTGAACCCCGGCGGTCTGGCCACCCGCGCCCAGCTGGCCAAGATGTTCCAGGTGTTCACCGGCCTGGAGGTGGTGAGCCTCAAGGACTACCTGGAGGAAAATCGGGACCAGTTCTTCCTCACCGGCAAAACGGAGTACGCCATCTCCGGCCGCATGGTCTCCCAGGAGACCCAGATCCACAACGAGCTGGAGGACGTGGACTACACGGTGGCCGACGACGATGAGAGCGTCATCCTCACCGGCACCGTGGGCGAGCAGTGGGTGACCAAGGTGAGCAAGGTGCTCTCCACCTACACCAAGCCGGACGGCAGCCCCCTCACTGCTGAGGACTTCACCGCCAGCAAGGATACTGACATTGCGCTGAAGACCAAAGCCCAGCCGGACACCAACTACGCCTGCTACGTCCCCGCCGGCGTGGCCGTCCAGGTGGACACCGCCTGGGGCGACGTGCTCTACGCCAACCGGACCGGCGTGCCCCACGGCGCGGGAGACTATCTGGTCTGTGCCCTCACCGAGGACGGCCAGCCCAACTTTGAGGACGTGTGGATCGTCAACGGCGCTATCTTTGGCAGCACCTACGACACCGCCAAGGGCCCCGTGACGGGGACCATCACCGAGGTGGAGAAGTACGGCCACACGGTGCTGGACGTGACCATCGAGGACTTCCTGGCCCGGGGCTTTGCCCTGGGGGACACGGTGAACGTGACCTTTGACAACGGCTATACCCTCCGGAACATCCCCTTCTTTGACGGCTACTACGTGGAGCACGGCGAGCCCATGGTCCGGGCCTACCCCGGCCACACCAACATCGCCGTGTGCATCAATTACGGCAAGCTCTTTGAGACGGCGGGGGTGAACGTGGGCAATACTGCCGCCATCACCCTGGCCCAGGCCGGCGGGCAGAAGGACACCCAGACCCTCAACTCCCTGGTGTACACCAACAGCCGGGAGGACTACGAGAGCGACGAGGTGTTCGCCAACTTCCGGGCCGTGACTGTGGGGGACATAGGGACCCTCTACCGCTCCGCCAGCCCGGTGAACAACGAGAATGGCCGCGCCGCCTACGGCAATGATCTCATGGAGGCCGCCGGTGTGGCCGCCGTGCTGAACCTGGGGGACACGGACGAGGAGATCGAGGCCTTCATCGCCGAGGAGGACTTTGCCTCCGGCTACTACAAGGACCTCTATGAGGCGGGCAAGGTGGTGGCCCTGGGGATGCCTGTGGACTACACCTCCGACAGCTTTGCCGAGACCCTGGCCGGCGGTCTGGCCCGTCTGTCCGCCCTGGAGGGTCCCTATCTGGTCCACTGCACCGAGGGCAAGGACCGGGCCGGGTTCACCTCCGCCCTGCTGGAGTGCCTGATGGGCGCGACAGAGGAGGAGGTTGTGGCGGACTACATGGTCTCCTATGCCAACTACTACGGCGTGACCAAGGAGAGCGACAGCGAGAAGTATGAGCTGATCGTGAGCAACAACATCGCCAACATGCTCCGCACCATCGCCGGACTGGAGAAGGGCGCTTCCCTGGAGGGCGCGGACCTCCAGGCCGGGGCCGAGACCTACCTCACCAGCCACGGCATGACCGACCAGCAGGTGGCCGCCCTGCGGGAAAACCTGGCCAAGTAAATGAAAGCATAAAACCGCCCCGCCGGGATACCCGGCGGGGCGGCTCTTTGGCTTTTGATGGAAAATACTTACTTCACGAAGTTGACAGCAACGTTGGCGAAGGTCTCGCCGCCGGCCAGGAAGGTGTCGTACTCACCCTTGACCTCCAGGGAGCCGCCGGTCTTCATGCCGTCCACCAGGGTGTTGTAGATATCCTCGGTGATGACCTCGAACTGGGAGGAGGCGAAGGGCAGGCCCACCGCGTCGTCATCCACGCCCAGGTTCACGGCCTGACCGCCGACCTCGTCCCACTTGCCGTCATAGAACCGGCCCAGCATCAGGCTGGCAGCCTCGGCCAGACCCTTCACAGCGGAGGTCATGACGGTGTTGGACTCGCCGGACTGGTCCACGTCCACGCCGATGGACAGGGCGTTGTTGGCCGCGGCAGCGGCGAACACGCTGTTGCACATGGAGCCGCCGCAGGCGAAGACGATCTCGGTGCCGTTGGAGTACCAGCCGTTGATCTGGGTCTGGAGCTCAGCGGAGGCGGAGTAGCCGTCGCCGTACAGGTAGCTGTAGTTCATCTCCACGTTGACGCCGTCCTCAGCGGCGGCAGCCTGGGCGCCCTGAACGAAACCGTAGCCGTAGCGGTTGACAGCGGGGTTGGTGCCGCCGCCGCCGCCGGTGAAGCCCAGCTTGGTGTTGCCCTCCTTGACGGCCGCGTAGCCGGCAAGGTAGCCGCACTGCTCCTCATGGAAGGCCACGCCCACCACGTTGGCCAGGGTGTTGCCGCTGGCGTCGGAGAGGGGATAGCCGTCAATGAAGATGAACTTCACGTCGGGGTACTCGCTGGCGGCCTTGACCATGGCGGCCTCCTGGAGGAAGCCGGGGGCCACGATGACCTCAGCGCCGCCGTCAATGGCGGCCTTGTAGGCCTGATAGCGGTCCTCGTCAGTGGCGTTGTCGCCATTGGCGGGCTGATAGTACTTGTAGGACTTGCCGTTCTCGCTGGCGTAGAGCTTCACGCCGTTCCAGGTGCCCTGGTTGAAGGACTTGTCCTTGAGCTGGCCCACGTCGGTGACCATGGCGATGACGTACTTGTTGTCAGCGCTGGTCATGGTGTCGTCAATCTCGTCGGGGTTGACGGGACCGGCGGGCGCAGGGGTGGTGCTGTCGGGTGCGGGGGTGTTGGCGTCAGGTGCGGGGGTATTGGTCTGGGTGTTGCTGTTGTCGCTGGGCTTGTTGTCGTTGCCGCCGCAGGCCGCCAGGGCGAAAACCATGGACAGGGTCAGCAGCAGGGCCAATAACTTCTTCATTGGAATCAATCAACCTTTCTTTTATGATTTGTCCCTCCCGGCGCAAAGAGACGAGCCGAACACGGGGCCCGGTTCCCGGAATGGACAGCCCCATTATACCCTATCTCCTCCCATAAAGCAACCAGAAAAAGGGGTGAAAATGGGAAGGATTTGTGGCCAGACTGAAAAATTTTTGTGAATATGACGAATTTCAGCCGGGATGAGGAGAGACCGGCAGTCACCGGCCGGCCATGCGCACCGCCGTCTCCAGGGCGATCTTCATCATGGCGGTGAAGGTGGTCTGGCGCTCCTCGGCGGGCAGCTCCTCGCCGGTGACAATGCTGTCGGAGATGGAGCAGATGGCCAGGGCCCGCTTGCCCAGCTTGGCGGCGGTCATGTACAGGCCGGCGGCCTCCATCTCCACGGCCAGCACCCCCATCTCCGCCCACTTCATGGTGGAGCCGGAGGCGTCGTAGAAGGTGTCGGAGGAGAGCAGGTTGCCCACGGGCATCTCCACGCCCATCTCCCGGGCCACGGCCACGGCGGTCTCCAGAAGGGTGAAGTCGGCAATGGGTGCGAAGTCGCCGGGCAGGCCGTACTGGCGGGCGAACCGGGAGTTGGTGCAGGCCCCCTGGGCGGCCACCACGTCCCGGAGCTTCAGCTTGCTGCTGATGGCCCCGGCGGAGCCGATGCGGAGGATGTTCTCCACGCCGTAGTGGCTGTAGAGCTCATAGGAGTAGATGCCAATGGAGGGCATACCCATGCCGGAGGCCATGACGGACACCGGCGTGCCCCGGTAGGAACCGGTGTAGCCATGGATGCCCCGGACGTTGTTGACCAGCTTCGCGTCCTCCAGGAAGGTGTCGGCGATGAATTTGGCCCGCAGGGGATCTCCGGGCATGAGGACAGTCTTGGCGAAATCGCCCGGCTTGGCGGCGTTGTGAGGAGTGGACATAGGCGGAAATTCCTTTCTTTTATTATAGTATCCGTTCTTTTCTCTGCCGGCGGGAGGATTAATACCCCGTGCCCTCGATGCCCTTCACGGCCTTGACGATGCGGCTGGTGCCCAGGCGGGACGCGCCCAGATGGATAAAGTCCTCAGCGTCCTGGAGGCTGGAGATGCCGCCGGCGGCCTTGATCTTCACATGGGGGGCCACATGCTTGGCAAAGAGGGCCACGTCCTCCCGGGTGGCCCCGCCGCCGGCAAAGCCGGTGGAGGTCTTGATATACTCCGCGCCGGAGGCGGAGACGATCTCGCACAGCTTGATCTTCTCCTCATCGGTGAGCAGGCACGTCTCAATAATCACCTTGAGCAGGTGGCCCCGGCAGGCCTCCTTCACGGCCTTGATCTCCCGGAGCAGGTCGTCCCACCTCCGGTCCTTCACCCAGCCGATGTTGATGACCATGTCGATCTCGTCCGCCCCGTTGTCCACAGCGTCCCCGGCCTCAAAGCACTTGGCGGCGGTGGTGCTGTAGCCGTTGGGGAAGCCGATGACCGTGCACACGGCCAGCTTGTCCCCCACGTACTCCCTGGCCTGCCTGACATAGCTGGCGGGGATGCAGACGGAGGCGGCGGCGTACTTGATCCCGTCGTCGCACACGCCCCGGATCTCCTCCCACGTTGCCCCCTGGGACAGCAGGGTGTGGTCCACCGTGGACAGAATTTTGCTCAGCTCCATGTAGTTCCCCTCGTTTCTCCGCGTAAGCGGCATATTTTTGTATACATATAGATAGTATACCACATTTTCACAAAAATGGAAAGATCTGTTTTGCGCCCTCCTGTCCGGAAAACTTCTCCCCATTTGCCAGAGAAAAGCGTCGAAAGAGCGGTTGCCCTCCGCCCCGGGGTATGATATAATGCGGGTATTCATCACCTGGGGGTACCAATATGAGAAAAAAGACATATCATCTGCTGACCGTCCTCATGGCCCTGCTGGCCGGGGCGGCTCTCTCCGGGGCCGCCCTGGCCGCCGGCGGCGCGCCGGAGCGGGCGGTGGTCCGCTTTGACCGGCAGGCCGATCCGGAGGCGCTGACCGCAGCGCTGGCGTCCCTGGAGGGCGTGGAGGTCCTGTGGACCTACGACAGCCTCTTCTCCGGCGCCGCCATTGAGGCGGACCCGGCGGGTCTCGCATCGGCGGAGTCCCTAGAGGGCGTGGAGGGGGTGGGCCTTGCCCGCACCTACGCCCTGCCCCAGCGCGGCGGCGCCGCCGGAGAGGACGGCGGCCTGGCTATGATGGGCCTGGAGGAGATGTGGGACCAGGGCTATGACGGCGGCGGCATGGTCATCGCCGTGCTGGACAGCGGTATGCGGGTCACCCACGACGCCTTTGCCGACTACGGTCTGGCCCAGTCCCCGGCCCTGAGCCGGGCGGACGTGGAGGCCTTTGCCCGCAAGGGCGGCACCAAGGGGGCCTACCTCTCCGCCCGCATTCCCTTTGCCTACGACTACTTCGGCCGGGACACGGACGTGTCCACCATAGACGACCACGGCAGCCACGTGGCCGCCCTGGCGGCGGGGTACGTCCCCGAGGCGCAGGGGGCCTTCCGGGGCGCGGCCCCGGCGGCGCAGATCCTCAGCATGAAGGTGTTCCCTGACGGCACCGTGGGCGGCGCGGACGACGCGGTGATCCTGCGGGCTCTGGAGGACGCGTGGAATCTGGGGGCGGACGTGGTCAACCTCTCCCTGGGCACGCCCAACGGCTACGCCCAGGACGACGTGCTGGACGGCCTGTACTGTCAGGCCTTTGCCCAGATGCGCCGGGCGGGGGTCATCATCTGCTGCGCCGCCGGCAACATCGGCGGTGCCCTGGATATGAAGATGGAGGGCTCCTCCCTGCCCACCGCCAGCTACACCGACTACGGCACCCTCTGCTCCCCGGCCTCCTACATCGGCGCCCTGGGCGTGGGCGCGGCGGAGTGGAGCGCCGGCGTGGGCAGCAATCCGGTGACAGCCGGGTACTCCAACTGGGGCACCACCTCCGACCTGCGCCTGAAGCCGGAGCTGACCGCCTTCGGCGGCATGACCCTGTCCGCCGGCAGCCGGGACGACAGCTATTTCTACCAGGAGAGCGGCACCTCCATGGCCTCCGGCAGCGCGGCGGGCGCCTTCGCGGTGCTGCTGCAATCGCTGCGGGAGCGGGGCGTCACCAACCGGCAGGAGGCCGCCAATCTGGCCCAGAGCCTGATGGAGAGCGCGGCGCAGATCCTTCGGGACAACAGCGGCGTTCCTTTCTCCCCCCGGAAGCAGGGGGCGGGGCTGGTGGACCCGGCGGCGGCTGCGGCCAGCGATCTCACCATTCTGGACCCCCTGCTGGAGCTGGGGGACAGCGAGACGGGCAGCTTTACCGCCTCCTTCACCCTGCGCAACCTCTCGGACCGGGAGCTGACCGTCCAGCTGGCGGCGGAGGTGGTCACCGACGCCTATGAGAAGCAGGGGGATACCTACTACAGCCGCATGACCCCCATGGACATCACTGGCGAGGTCACCGTCTCCGGCCTGGAGCCGGTGACCGTGCCCGCCAGAGGGGAGAAGACCGTGACCGTGGCAATCTCCGCTGATCTGCCCCGCCTCCGTTCGGTGTTCTCCAACGGCTATTTCGTGGAGGGCTACATCACCGCCGACGCCGGGGAGGGTCAGGCGGTCCACGCCACCTTCCTGGGCTACTGCGGCGACTGGAGCGCCGCCCCCCTCCTGGAGCCGGTGGACTTCCGGGACGTGCAGGACGCGCTGCTCCCCTCCGGCGGGAAGGACGACTACTGGGACCTGCTGGCGGTGAACATGGGGGCCAACCTGCCCCGCCTGGGCCGGTCCGGCGAGACCACAGATCGCCTCCTGGGTGAGAGCGGCCTGAACCCGGGCCGCCACAGCGACCTGTATAACAGCCTGTCCCGGAAGGACGTGCAGGCCATGTACAGCGCCGGACATCTGCTGAACATAGAGCTCTTCACCCTGCGCAACGCCGCCCGGGCGGTGATGCTGGTGTCCGATCAGGACACGGGGGCCGTCTACGCGGTGCAGGACAGCCCCTGGCTGGTGAAGTCCCAGTACAACGGCTACGAGCAGCGGATGGGCGGCAGCTCCAACTACCAGTGGGACGGCACGGACAGCGGCGGCAATCCCCTGCCCGCCGGCACGCGGGTGCGGGTGGACTTCTACGCCTGGCTGGACTACGACAAGGAGATGGAGGCCGTCTACGGCCAGAGCGGCAGCGACTACGGCGCGCCGGAGACCTACCGCTGGCTCCTCTCGGAGGAGTACGCGCCCTACCGGGAGTGGAGCTTCCCTGTGACCATCGACGGGGCGGCCCCCACGGTGAACGTGTCCGGGGATGCGGGAAATCTCACCGTGACCTTCCAGGACGATCTGCATCTGGCCTATGCCGCGGTGTGGGACAGCGGCGGCCGCCTGCTCTCGGAGAAGCGGCTGACCCCCCAGATCGCCGGGGAGAGCGTCAGCGTGACCGTGGACGCCTCCGGCGCGGAGGAGATCTACGTGGCGGCGGAGGACTACGCCTCCAACGCGGTGGGGTATGTATATGATCTGGAGACCCTCTCAGCTGCGGAGTGCCCGGCGGCCATTCTAACGGATGTAAACAAGGGCGCGTGGTACCACGAGGCGGTGGACTACGTCCGCGCCAAGGACCTGATGGAGGGGGAGACGGCCCTCACCTTCCAGCCCCAGGACAGCGCCACCCGGGCCCAGGTGGTCTCGGCCCTGTACGCCGCCGCCGGCAGCCCCTCCACCGCCTTCAGCGCCGGGGATCTGCCCTTTACCGACATCAGCGCCGAAACCCCCTACCTGCCCGCCCTCACCTGGGCCTACGGCCAGGGCATCGTGGACGGGTACAATGAGAACACCTTCGGCGGCATGGCCAGCGTCACCCGGCAGCAGCTGGCGGTCATGCTCCGCCGGTGCGCCCAGCTCTACGGCCCCGTGGACCCGGCGGGGGATCTCTCCGGCTTTGCGGACCGCTCCAGTGTGGCGGACTGGGCCCGGGACGGTCTCTCCTGGGCCGTGGGAGAGGGCCTGATCGCCGGCCGGTCCAGCGGCGTCCTGGATCCCCAGGGCCTCACCACCCGGGCGGAACTGGCCCAGATCGTCATGCGGTTCGCGGAGGGGTAAGGCCCCGGATCAGAAGCCCAAAAAAAGAGAAGCAAGCCCGCGCACACCAGGGCGGTGTGCGCGGGCTCTCTCTACAGCAGCATGAGGATCACGCCATAGAGCACGCTGGCGGTGACGCCGAAGACGATGACCGGCCCGGCCACGGTGAACATCTTCGCCGCCATGCCCGTGACCAGGCCCTCGCTCTTGAAGTCGATGGCCGGGGAGGCCACCGCGTTGGCAAATCCGGTGATGGGCACCAGGGTCCCCGCGCCGCCGTACCGGGCCAGCTTGTTGTACAGGTTCAGCCCCGTCAGCAGCACGGACAGGAACACCATGGTGATGGAGGTAGCCGTGCCGGCGTCCGTCTTCTCCAGGCCCATGCCGGTGTAGCCGTCCATGACCAGCTGGCCTACCACGCAGATGCCCCCGCCGATGGCGAAGGCCAGCAGGCAGTCCTTGACCAGCGGAGAGCTCTGGGCCCGCTCCTTCACGTACTTCTGGTACTCCTGCTTGGACATTTCCATATTGCATCACTCCCTGCCGGTAGTGTGTCCCATCCGGCCTCGGCGTATGCGCGGCGTTTTTTCCAGTTATTTCAGATCCTCCAGCCCGTTTTTGCAGAAGGACTGGAAGTACTGGTACACGGGCTCCAGGAAGGCGAAGCCGTCCACCAGCTCCTCCACCAGCGCCGGGGAGCACACCAGCTGGTCAAATTCCCGCTGGCAGCCCACGGAGATGTCCCGCTTGTTGTACCACTCCGCCGTCAGGGGGGACGGATTTCCCTTGGGCCGGGCGTAGTCCCTGCCCTGGACCTGGAACCGGCCGTCCCGCCTGAGCCGCCGGACCAGCTTCTCCAGCCGGGCTGGGTTCTCGTCGATGTCCCTGCGCATGGCCGCCAGGGTCTGGGCGCTGGCGTTCCAGAAGCCCACCCCGTAGCTCCAGCCCTCCGGGGTGATCTCGAACCAGAACACCGGCTGGCGGCTCCAGATGTCGTTCTCCGGCCGGATGGTGAGCCAGAGATGGTCCTTGTAGGGGCCCTGGCCGTGGAGGCGGCGGGCGTCCCGGTAGATGCGGCAGACGTGGAGGTTCAAATCCAGCTTGGGGAATTTGTCCATAAATTGATCGTATACCTCCCGGCCCAGGTCCATGGTGGGCTGGTAGAGGTGCTGCAAATAGTCGTCCTTGTGGGCGGTGAACCATGTGCGGTCATTGTTGAGGCGGATGCCCCACATAAATTCCAGGGTCTTGTCGCTGTAGCCAGTAAACATGGCGGGCTCCTCTCTCTTTCTGTGTGTGCGTTTATTGTAGCACAAAATTTCGAAAAAACAAGTGCGATAATATACCCCGCCGGACGTGTTGTCCGGCGGGGTTCGATAGCCGCTTAACAGCCGTATGACCCGGAAATGATTAACGGATTACCTCATAGCGCAGTCTGAGATATGAGTCTTCCAAAACCACGCACTCCTGCAATTTCAGCGCCCCTAACAGTGATAATTCACTTTCTGACAGCAAAGATTTTCCGTCAATCAAGGTGGATGTGTCCTTACCGCCAATTAAAACAGGAGCAACTACAATATCAATATAATCGAGCAATTTTTCCCGAAGAAACAGTCCGTTTAATGTGCCGCCGCTCTGTATGGTTATTCTCTGACACCCAAATTCCGATTTGAGCTGTGCAAGCGCATCCGTCAAGGACAACTCCCTTTGGCAGATGATATGAAGGTTGTCTTCCTCCACCTGAAACGCCGGATGACCTGTATTGGATGTGATGAGCACAAATTCCTTCGACAGGGCGCAAAAGTAGCGAACGCCGTGTTCGGTCAAATGACTGTTGTCAATAACCACAAAGGAAACCGGCGTCTTATTGGGCATGTTCTTCGTGTTGACGCCCATCTTCTCCTGTACTCTGCCAGAGTTGAGGGACCACATGTCCGTTGTCTGCTCTATCTCGTAATATTGATGCAGTCCCTCCCTTACGCCTGGGATGTTCGGGAAGTCCTTATCGACATCCAGATCGTCTGCCGCTCCAGTGCTGATCTTCCCGTCAACCGACATAAGCATAAACAGCGTTGTAATGGGTCTATCCATTTTTCCTCCAAATTCTGATCCATAATATTTGCTGATAGAGCCTTTACTTTTATTCCAAAACAGGCTGCTTCCCACTGGGGACACAAATCCCCAAAGCGGGAAAGCCTTTCCTCCCTACCGCTCCATCTTCCAGAAGGCCACGCTGTAGGGGGCCAGCTGGCTGCCGCCGCCGAAGTCGTGGTTCTCCCCAGTAATCAGATCCACCGCCATGCCGCACCCGGCGTCAAAGTGGGCGGTGTAGGGCGCGCCGTCGGCGTTGACCGCCACCAGCACCCGCTCCCCCTCCACGGCCCGCTCAAAGATGATCTGCCGGTTGGTAAGCACCACGTTCCGGTAGCCGCCGTAGCACAGGGCCCGGCTGCTCCGGCGGGCCTGGGACAGACGGGCGATGAACCCGGTCAGCTCATTGCTCTCCGGCCTCTCCAGCGCCGGGCGCAGGGCGTCGTCCCCCTGGCTCTTCCGGCCCTCCAGGCCCCACTCGCTGCCGTAGTACACCGACGGCACGCCGGGCATACCGAAGAGGATGCCGTAGGCCGGACGCAGGTGCTCCTGGTTGGTCAGGATGCTGGCAATGCGCTCCACGTCGTGGTTGTCCAGGAAGCTGAGCAGATGCCGGCCCTTGTAGAGGGTCCACTGCTCAGGGCCGAACTGGCGGGCCAGACTGTGGCCGATCTCGAAGAGGTTCATGGAGTTGAAGCTGGACCAGAGGCCCTTGTAGCACTCGTAGTTGGTCACCGAGTGGCAGGCGCTGTCGTTCATCCATCGGTTGTAGTCCCCGTGGAGGGTCTCCCCCATGAGCACGAAGTCCGGCTTGAGGCCGTCGGTGAAGGCCCGCAGCTGCCGCAGGTAGTCCGGGCTCAGGCAGTAGGCCACGTCCAGGCGCAGCCCGTCGATGCCGAACTGCTCCACCCAGCTCCGGATGACGTCAAACTGGTGCTGCACCACCGCCGGATTCTGGAGGTTCAGCTTCACCAGCTCGTAGTGGCCCTCCCAGGCCTCGTACCAGAAGCCGTCGTTGTAGCCGGTGTTGCCGTCAAAGCTGATGTGGAACCAGTCCTTGTAGGGGCTGTCCCACTTCTTCTCCTGCACGTCCCGGAAAGCCCAGAAGCCCCGGCCCACATGGTTGAACACGCCGTCCAGCATGACCCGCAGTCCGGCGGCGTGGAGTGCGTCGCAGACCTGGCGGAAGTCCTGATTGGTCCCCAGGCGGCAGTCCACGGTGCGGTAGTCCCGGGTGTCGTAGCCGTGGCGGTCGCTGTCGAAGAGGGGGTTGAAGAGGACCGTGTCCGCCCCCAGGGCCTTAATATGCTCCGCCCACTCCTGAACCCGCAGGATGCGGTGGGCCTGGATGCCGTCGTTCTCCCGGGGGGCGCCGCACAGGCCCAGGGGATAGATCTGATAGATGACCGATTCGTCAAACCACATAAAAGTTCTCCTTCTCGCCGGCGCTCCCGGCGCGGTGATGTGGACCCAGTATACAGGAAACCGGGGCGGATGTCAAAGACTGTTGGGATCTCGTGGGGCAAAAAAGAGTTTTTGTTACCTTTTGGAAATAAAAAGGACTGGGCGGCCAGCAATGCTGGCCGCCCGGTCCTCCGCCGGAATCGGCGCTTAATCCACAATGTCCACGGAGACCCTCTGCCCCGAGCGCTGGGCGCAGGAGCGGACAAGGGTGCGGATCTCCTTGGCGATGCGGCCCTGGCGGCCGATCACCTTGCCCATGTCCTCGGGGGCCACGCGCAGTTCCAAGGTCAGCTCCTGGTCCCCCTCCACCTCCGTCACGGAGACGGCGTCAGGGTTCTCCACCAGATTTCTGGCGATGTAGAGCAGCAGGTCCTTCAGGCTGTGTCCCGCGTCCATCAGAGCACTTCAACCTTCTTGAGCAGGGCGCGGACCGTGTCGGTGGGCTGTGCGCCGGTCTTGATCCACTCCTTGGCCCGGTCGGTGTCGATCTTGATCTCAGCGGGGGACACGCAGGGGTTATAGGTGCCGATCTCCTCGATGAAGCGGCCGTCGCGGGGATAGCGGCTGTCGGCGACAACCACGCGGTAATAGGGGGCCTTCTTCGCGCCCATGCGGCGCAGTCTGATCTTAACCATGATTTGTTTCCTCCGATAGTAAGTTTTTTATTATTAATGTTTATTTATAAATGCTGACGCATTTACAGTCGGACATCCTATTTCAGCCGCTTTTTCCGGCCAAAGCCGTGCATCTTGCCCATGCCGCCCACCTTGCCCAGACTGCCCAGGTTGGGCATCTTCCCAAGCCCCAGGGGCATCTTGCCCTTGCTGAGCTGGCGGGTGAGCTGGAGCATCATCTCATACTGCTTGAGCAGGCGGTTTACATCCGCCACCTCCAGGCCGCATCCGGCGGCCACCCGCTTCTTGCGGCTGGCGTCCAGCAGGCCCGGGTTCTCCCGCTCCTTGGGGGTCATGGAGAGGATGACCGCCTCCTGCCGGTTGAGCATTTTGTCGTCGATCTGAGCGCCGGCCATCTGCTTGCCCATCTGACCGGGGAACATGGCGGCCATCTGGCTCAGATCCCCCATCTTGCGCAGCTGGGCCATCTGCTCCATGTAGTCGGTGAGGGTGAAGCGGTTCTTGCGCAGCTTCTCCTCCAGCTCCGCCGCCTTTTTCTCGTCAAAGCTCTGCTCCGCCTTCTCAATGAGGGAGAGCATGTCGCCCATGCCCAGAATGCGGGAGGCCATGCGGTCCGGGTGGAAGAGCTCGATCATGTCCAGCTTCTCGCCGGTACCCACGAACTTGATGGGCTTGCCGGTGGCCGCCCGGATAGACAGGGCCGCGCCGCCCCGGGCGTCGCCGTCCAGCTTGGTGAGCACCACGCCGTCGATGCCCAGGGCCTCGTCGAAGGCCGTGGCCGCGCTCACCGCGTCCTGGCCGGTCATGGCGTCCACCACCAGGAGGATCTCGTTGGGGGTGACGGCGCTCTTGATCTTCTTCAGCTCGTTCATGAGCTGCTCGTCGATGTGGAGCCGGCCGGCGGTGTCCAGCAGAACGGTGTCGTAGCCGTTTTCGCGGGCGTGGCGCACCGCGTGCTGGGCGATCTGGACCGGGTTAACCTGGCCCAGGGCGAAGACGGGGATGTCCAGCTGCTCGCCCACCACCTGCAGCTGGGTGATGGCGGCGGGGCGGTACACGTCGCAGGCCGCCAGCAGGGGCTGCTTGCCCATGGTTGAGCGCAGATACCCGGCCAGCTTGGCGCCGTTGGTGGTCTTGCCCGCGCCCTGGAGGCCCACCATCATGATGACCGTGGGCGGGTGGGAGGCGAAGCTGATCTTCTCGCTGCCGCCGCCCATGAGGGCGGTGAGCTCCTCGTTGACGATCTTGATGATCTGCTGGGCGGGGGTGAGGCTCTCCAGCACGTCCGCGCCCACGGCCCGCTCGGTGACCTTGGCCACAAAGTCCTTGACCACGCTGTAGCTCACGTCGGCGTCCAGCAGAGCCAGACGGACCTCCTTCATGGCCTCCTTTACGTCGGCCTCCGTGACCCGGCCCTTGCCCCGCAGCCGCTTAAACGCCGCGTTCAGTTTTTCGGAAAGTCCTTCAAATGCCATGGGTTCTCACTTCCTTTACTCCCTCAGCGCCTGGGCGGAGAGGTGAATGGTATCGGCCAGGGCGTCGATTCTGGCGTCCTCGTACTGCCGGTAATTGATGGTTTTCAGCTCCGCCGCCGCGTTCTGGATGGCGTCGATATGGGTCTGCATCTGGAGGAAGCGGCGGATGAGGCCGGTCTTGTCCTCGATCTCCTGCATAACGCCCTCCGCCCGGACAATCACGTCCCGGACGCCCTGGCGGCTGATACCGCTGTTCTCCGCGATCTCCGACAGGCTCAGATCTTCGTTGTAGTACAGATCGAAGAACTCCTTCTGCCGGTCCGTCAGCACTTCTCCGTAGAAATCGAACAGCATGGTCATGCGGTAGGTCTGGTTTTTCATGCCGTTTCCCTCCTCGTGTAAAGCGCCTGCGCTTTACATGCCTGACTATCATACCCCATTTCCGACGGAAAGTCAAGGGGGGATCCGCGCGGAGGGAGGAATTTTGGCGGCGTGATCCGCGGCAGCCGGCGGTCCGGGGGGATGGGGAAATGGATTTCCCCCGATATTTGACGGAATGCTCTCGACATTCCCCTATAAAATATGGTATACTGGGACCATGGAACCATAGAACAGGAGGAAGCGCTCCCGGGCAGGGGGCGCGATTGTGTATTATGGAATATAACAAGCTGATCGCCCAGCTGGAGATCGGGGACGAGGTGGAGGGGTTCTATATCCTCAAGACCGCCCAGGCCCGGGTCTCCAACAGCGGGAAGCCCTTTCTCAGCGCCGTGCTGGCGGACCGCTCCGGCGCCATCGAGGCCAAGGTCTGGGACTATAGCGGGCCGGTGGGTCAGTCCGACGAGGGGGATGTGCTGAAGATCCGGGGCACGGTGAACGAGTTTCGCGGCGCGCCCCAGCTGATTATCTCCCGCCTGCGGCTGACCCAGGAGGGGGACCGATTCAACCTGGGGGATCTGGTGCCCGTGGCGCCCATCGACACGAACGCGGCCATGGAGGAGCTGCGCTCGGTGGTGGAGAGCATCGGGGACAGCGACTACCGGGCGGTCTGCTGGAAGCTGCTGGAGCGGTACGGGGAGCGGTTTGCCTCCATCCCCGCGGGGAAGAGCATGCACCACAGCTTTGTGGGGGGCCTTCTGATGCACACGCTGTACATGGTGCGCACAGCGGACTATCTGGCGAAGCTCTACGAGCCGGTGATCGACCGGAGCCTGCTGCTGGCGGGGACCCTGCTCCACGACTTTGCCAAGTGCGACGAGTTCGTCACCTCCTCCCTGGGGCTGGTGACGGAGTATTCGGTCCGGGGCCAGCTGCTGGGCCATCTGGTGATGGGAGCCCAGGCGGCGGCGGAGGCCGCCGGGGAGCTGGGCGTCCCGGAGGAGAAGAGCACCCTCCTCCAGCACATGCTTCTCTCCCACCACGGGGAGCCGGAGTTCGGGGCCGCAGTGCGGCCCATGTGCGCGGAGAGCGAGCTTTTGAGCATGATTGATCTCATCGACAGCCGCATGGAGATCTACCAGGAGACCCTGGAGGACGTGCCGGCGGGGCAGTTCAGCAAGCGGGTGTTCGCCCTGGACAAGAAGATCTACCGCCACAGCTGAGCGGCGTCTGTTTACAAGGAACCGCAGCAACGCGAAAAGGAGGAACCATGAATTTTCAGCTAAAGCCCGGCATGCTGCTGGGCGTGACCACGGCGGCCCCGCAGATCGAGGGGGGGCCGCTGGACAGCAGCTGGCGCCGCTGGTACGCCCAGGGGCACATCAAGGACAGCGCCGACCCGGCCGCCTGCGTGGACCACTTTGCCCGCTGGCAGGAGGACGGGGCGCTGATGGAGGAGCTGGGCGTCCAGTGCTGCCGGATGAGCGTGGAGTGGAGCCGGGTGGAGCCGGAGGACGGCGTTTTTGACCAGCAGGCCATTGACCGCTACCGCCGGGAGCTCCAGGACCTGACGGACCGGGGCATCCGGCCCCTGCTCACCCTCCACCACTTCTCCAACCCCCTGTGGCTGGAGGACCGGGGGGCCTTTGCCAGCAGCGACAACATCACCTGCTTTCTGCGCTACGTGCGCAGGATGGTGGAGAGCTTCGGGGATCTGGTCAGCGAGTACGTCACCTTCAACGCCCCCAATCTCTACGCCTACAACGGCTGGCTCACCGGCGCGTGGCCACCGGGCAAAAGGAACCTTCTGGACATGGCCCGCGTCATGACCAATCTGGCCGCCGCCCACATCGAGGCCTACGGCCTCATCCGCAAGACCCGGCTGCAAATGGGCTTCCAGGACACCCGGGTGGGCGTGGCCCTCCATCTGCGCGCCTTCGGGCCCGAGGACAGCGCCGACCCAGTCCACCGCTTCTGGGCCTCCCGGGCGGAGCAACTGTTCCAGGGCAGTCTGGCCCGGGCCATGTGCACCGGCCGGACCGGCTTTCCCATCGGCCGCCACCCGGCTATCGTCCCGGGCCGGTACTGCGACTTCCACGGGGTCAACTACTACGCCCGCTCCACGGTGAGCGGACCCGCCGACGGCGCGGCAAAGGGCCGCCCGGTGAGCGATCTGGGCTGGGAGATCAGCCCGGCGGGCATTGTGGAGGTGTGCGAGAGCCTCCACAGGCTGGTTCCCCGGCCCATCTATATCACCGCCAACGGCGCCTGCGACAACGGCGAGCACTTCCGGGCCCGGTACATTGCCGAGCACCTGGAGGCCCTGTGCGGCAGCGAGCTGCCTGTGGAGCGGTACTATCACGACACCCTCTGCGACGGCTGGACCTGGACGGAGGGCCTCTCCGCCCGGTTCGGTCTGGTGGCCCTGGAGGGCAGCGACCGGGAGCGGCGGGTGAAGTGGAGCGGCCGGTTTTACAGCCAGGTCATCGCCCAGGGCGGGGTCAGCGAGGAGCTGTACCGGGAGTACTGTGCCGCCCCCTACCCGGCGGCCCGGGAGGAGAGATAGCATGGACTGGTGGAAGGACGCGATCATCTACCAGATCTACCCCCGCAGCTTCCAGGACTCCAACGGCGACGGCATCGGGGACATCCCCGGCATCATCAGCCGGCTGGACCACCTCCAGGAGCTGGGGGTGGACGCCATCTGGCTCAGCCCGGTCTACAAGTCCCCCAACGCGGACAACGGCTACGACATCAGCGACTATCGGGAGATCAACCCGGAGTACGGCTCCATGGAGGACATGGAGGAGCTCATCGCCCAGGCCAAGAGCCGGGGCATCCGGATCCTCATGGATCTGGTCATCAACCACACCTCCACGGACCACTACTGGTTCCGGCAGAGCCGGGATAAGACCAGCCCCTACGCGGACTACTACTACTGGTCCCACGGCGGCCCCGACGGGGCGCTGCCCAACAACTGGACCGGCTTTTTCGGCGAGGAGTGCTGGGAGTTTGACCCCCAGCGGTGCGAGTACTACCTCCACCTTTTCGCCAAGTCCCAGGCGGATCTGAACTACCACAACCCGGCGGTGCTGGAGGAGGTGAAGGACATTCTCCGCTTCTGGCTGGACAAGGGGGTGGCCGGGTTCCGGTGCGACGTTATCAACGTGCTGTGGAAGGAGAGCCTGGGCAGCGGCAAAAAGCGGCTGGCCCTCACCGGCCAGGAGCGCTACATCTCCCAGGAGGAGAACCACCGCATCCTCCGCCAGCTGCGGGAGGTGCTGGACGAGTACCAGGCCTTTACCGTGGGGGAGACGGTGTTTGTCACGCCCCAGCAGGCCCGGGACCTGTGCGCGCCGGAGCGGCGGGAGCTGAACATGGTGTTCTCCTTCCAGCACATGGAGTGCGACCAGTACTATGTGAAGTGGCTGAAGCGGAAATTCCGGCCCAAGGTGTTCTTCGACTGCCTGACCCAGTGGCAGAGGGAGCTGGACTGGAACGCCCTGTATCTGGAGAACCACGACCAGCCCCGGTCCATCCCCCGGTTCGGCAGCGTGCGGTACTGGAAGGAGAGCGGCAAGCTGCTGGCCACCCTGCTGCTGACCCTGCGGGGCACCCCCTTCCTCTACCAGGGCCAGGAGATCGGGATGCTGGACTTTGACTTCCAGCGCATCCGCCAGCTCAACGACGTGGAGAGCAAGAATGTGGACAGGCTGCTGCGCCGGTTCCACGTGCCCCAGAAGCTGCGCTGGAGGATCATCTCCCGCACCAGCCGGGACAACGCCCGCACCCCCTTCCAGTGGGACAACGGGCCCCAGGCGGGCTTCAGTCAGGGCCGCCCCTGGCTGGGGGTGAACCACAACTGCGCCTCCATCAATCTGGCCCAGCAGGAGGAGGACCCAGCCTCCATCTGGAACTGGTACAAGGATCTGGCGGCCCTGCGGCGGGAGCGGGAGGTGCTGCGCCGGGGCGAGTTCGTGCCCATGGAGGCCGCGCCGCCTTTGTTCGCCTACCGCCGCCGCCTGGGGGAGGAGCAGCTGACGGTGCTGCTCAACTTCAGCGACGATCCCGCCCGGGTGAGCGTACAGGGGAGCCTGCTGCGCTCCAACTACCCCCGGGCGCGGTTCGAGGGCGTGCTCCAGCCCTGGGAGGCTGTGATTTTAGAGTGATGGACGCTTACCGGCTTGTCCGCTCCCGCCGCCGCACCCTGGCCCTGGAGATCACCAGGGAGGGGGAGGTGGTGGTCCGCTCGCCCATGGGATTGAGCCAGAAGCGGATTGACCAGTTTGTGGCGGACCACGGGGCTTGGATCGCGGAGCATCTGGAGCGCCAGCGCCGCCGTCAGGCGGCGAGGCCCGAGCCCACGGAGGAGGAGCGGAGCGAATACATCCGCCGGGCCCGGGAGGAGCTGCCGGGCCGGGTGGCCCGCTACGGGGCTGTCATGGGCCTGACCCCTGCGGGTATCACCATCACAGGGGCCCGTACCCGCTTTGGCAGCTGCAGCGGCAAAAACCGGATCTGCTTTTCCTGGCGGCTGATGCAGTATCCGGAGGCGGCCATTGACTATGTGGTGGTCCACGAGCTGGCCCATATCTGCCACAAGGACCACAGCCGCGCCTTCTACGCCTGCGTGGAGGAGGTCCTGCCGGACTGGCGGGAGCGGCGAAGGCTGCTGCGGGAGTGACTTCTTTTTCTTTGTGAACAAAGAAAAAGAAGCAAAAAGAAAAACTTTAGACGTGCTTTTATTGCTGCCGGCCGTCTCATGTCCTGCTGCCGTAAGACGGACCGCACTCGCGTATACAGCCGCTGAAATTCTTTTTTGATTCTTTTTCCCTTAAGAAAAAATGGCTGCTAAAAAGGAGGCCAAACCTTATGACCATCTCAGAGCGCATCAATGGGGCCGTGGAGGCCATCCGCGCCCGCACGGACCGGGTCCCGGAGCTGGGCCTCATTCTGGGCAGCGGCCTGGGGGATTTCTGCGACCGGCTGGAGGACCAGACCGTCATCCCCTTCGCCGACATCCCCGGCTTCCCCCTGCCCACGGTGGAGGGCCACCAGGGGGCTTTCGTTGTGGGCTCCTGCCGGGGCCGGACCGTGGCCGCCCTGCGGGGCCGCATCCACTACTACGAGGGCTACTCCCAGCAGGAGATCACCCTGCCCGTGCGGGTGATGGCCAAGCTGGGCGTGCGCACACTCATTCTCACCAACGCCGCCGGGGGTATCAACCTGGACTTCCGGCCCGGCACCCTCATGCTCCTGACGGACCACATCAACTACTCCGGCATGAACCCCCTCATCGGGCCCAACCTGGACGAGTTCGGCCCCCGGTTCCCGGACATGAGCGACATCTATACCCGTGCGCTCCGGGAGAAGCTGCTGCCCCTGGCCCGGGAGGCGGGCATCCCCCTGCGGGAGGGCGTGTACGTCATGTACAGCGGCCCCAACTACGAGACCCCGGCGGAGATCCGCTTCTTCCGGGCCGTGGGCGGCGACGCGGCGGGCATGTCCACCGTGCCCGAGGCCCTGGCGGCCCGCCACGCGGGGCTTCAGGTCATGGGCGTGAGCTGCATCACCAACATGGCCGCCGGCGTGCTGCCCCAGCCCCTGAGCCACGAGGAGGTGGTGGAGACCGCCGGCCGGGTCAAGCGGGACTTCACCCGCCTGCTGGAGCTCATGATCGACGTGGGGTAGTTCCCCGGGCGGAAACCGGATTTCCCCGGGCAGATGCGAAAAAGATTGATTTTTTCGCCCGCCCTGTGGTAAGATAATGGCAATTGCGCCTCCGGCAAGGAGAGAGGGGGAGAGGGACCTTGTCAGAACAGAATATGCCCGCCATCCCCGGCGAGCCCCGCCTGACGGAGCGGCTGCGGGAGGCCGCCGGCCGGGACGCCCTGGGCCACGCCCTCATCCTCAGCGGTTCGGGGGATCTGGCCGCTGCGGCCCGGTTCGCCGCCGCAGCCATGGAGTGCCAGGGAACAAACCGGCCCTGCGGCCTGTGCGGCCCCTGCCGGAAGGTGCTGCGGGGCATCCATCCGGACGTGGCCGTGGTGGCGGATCCGGAGCACAAGAATATCGCCATTGACGTGCTCCGGGACGTGGTGGCGGACGCCTGCACCCTGCCCAATGAGGGCAGGCGGAAGATCTACATCTTCCCCGACTGCGGTCTGCTGGACCCCAAGGCCCAGAACGTGCTGCTCAAGGTGGTGGAGGACGGCCCGTCCCACGCCGCTTTCCTCTTCTGCGCGGTAAACAGCGCCGTGCTCCTGCCCACCATCCGCTCCCGGGCGGTGGAGTGGAAGCTCTCCAACCCGGAGCCGGAGACGGCGGAGGCGGAGGGCGGGGCCCAGGAGCTGTGCCGCCTGCTGTGCGAGGGCCGGCCGGCGGACATTACCGCCTACTTCTCCCGGCTGGAGAGCGGCAAGACGGGCCGGGAGGAGCTGCGGGCCCTGCTCTCCGACGCCCGGGACCTGCTGGCCCGGGGCTTAGCCGCCGGCTACGGCGGTCCCGGCGGCCCTATGGCACGGCGGCTGGCCCGGGAGCTGGGGCCCCGGCGGATCTCGGCGGCGGCGGACGTGCTGCAGCGGTTTATCGGCTGGTGCGGCTACAACACCGGCGTGGGCCATCTGACCGGCGCGCTGGCCGCGGAGCTGACGGAGCTGAGATAGGCCCCGTTTATTTTGAGTTGCGCCCTTCGGGGCGCGAGGAATCGAGGATAACTACATGGCAGAAGTCATCAGCATCCGCTTTCGCGGAGGCTCAAAAAATTACTACTTTGATCCACGCGGCCTCCAGGTGGCGGCGGAGGAGTACGTGGTGGTGGAGACCGCCCAGGGCATGGAATATGTCAGGTGCGTGGAGGGCAACCACGAGGTGCCGGACCAGAGCGTGATCCAGCCCCTGCGGTCCGTGGTGCGCCTGGCTACGGAAAACGACCACAAGGCCGCCGCCTACAACCGCAAGCGGGAGAAGGAGGCCTTCTCCATCTGCGAGAAGAAGATCGCCGCCCACCACCTGGAGATGAAGCTGGTGCGGGTGGAGTGCAACTTCGAGGGCAACAAGATTATCTTTTTCTTTACCGCCGAGGGGCGGGTGGACTTCCGGGAGCTGGTCAAGGATCTGGCCAGCGTGTTCCGGGCCCGCATCGAGCTGCGCCAGATCGGCGTGCGGGACGAGGCCAAGATGCTGGGGGGCATCGGCATCTGCGGCCGGCCCCTGTGCTGCAGCCAGTTCCTGGACGAGTTCATTCCCGTGTCCATCAAGATGGCAAAGACCCAGAACCTCAGCCTGAACCCCACCAAGATCTCCGGCACCTGCGGCCGCCTCATGTGCTGCCTCAAATACGAGCAGGCCGCCTATGAGGACGCCGGCAAGCGTATGCCCAAGGCGGAGAGCTTTGTGGACACCCCCGACGGGGTGGGCAACGTCAGCGGCGTGGATCTGCTCCAGGAGCAGGTCCAGGTCCGGCTGGACAGCGCCCCGGAGTCCCCCCGCCGCTACAAGAGCAGCGAGATCCGGATCCTGCGCAACGGCAAGGGCAGCCGGGAGGGCATCGAGATCCCCGCCGAGCGGCCTCCCCGGGCCGCCGTGGAGGGGGACGCCTCCCCGTCCCGCTTTACCCGCCGCACCGGCGGCAAGGACCCCATCGCCGTGCCCTCGGTGCTGGCCGCGCCCCAGGAGGACGAGGAGCGGCGCGGCAATCGCCGCCGCAGGGACCGCCGTCGGAGCGACAAGCCTGCCGCCCAGCAGCCCCCGGAGAAGCAGGCCCCCCGCCGGGAGAACAAGCCCCGGCCTGAGGGCGGCCGGCCCCAGAAGGCGGAGCGCCCGCCCCGGACGGACAAGCGGCCTGACAGGGCGGAGAAGCTGCCTGTCCGGGCGGTCACCGACACCACTGCCGAGAAGAAGGCAGCCGCAGACCGGGCGGCCCGCCAGCAGTCCGGCGAGCCCCGGCCCGCCGGCGAAAACCGGCAGCCCAGCCGTCACCGCCCCCGCAGGCGGCCCCGGGGCAAGGGCCCCGGCGAGGGATAGAGGACGCGCCCGCCGTCTCCGAGGCAGATTTTCGCGGAGACGGCGGGCGTTTCTGTAGGGAGCGGCAAAAGAGGACGCAGATAGAAAGGGAGATGTTATGGCGACGCTGACAACATTGGGACTGGGCAGAACCATGGAGAAAAAGCTTCACGCCGTGGGCATTCACTCGGCGGAGGAGCTGGTGGAGCTGGGCAGCAGGCAGGCGGTCTTCCGGCTCAAGGCCCGGTATCCCGGCACCTGCGTGGTGATTCTCTACCACTTGGAGGCCGCGATCCAGGGCGTGGACATCAAGACGCTGGACAGCGGCTGCAAGACCAGTCTGAAGGCCTGGCTCCAGCAGATGCAGGCGCCTGCGCGGCCTTGACTTATGGACTAAAAGGGCTCTATCATAGAGAAAACCGCTGGGAAATGGAGGAAAAACCCGTGGAGAGCAACCAGACCTGTTTCCGCCGGGGCGTCCGGGACGGGATGCCCATTGCCCTGGGCTACTTCGCCGTGGCCTTCACCCTGGGCATTGCCGCCAAGAACGCCGGCTTCTCCGCCCTCCAGGCCATGGTGGAGAGCCTGACCAACAACGCCTCCGCCGGGGAGTACGCAGTGTTCTCCCTGGTGAGCGCGGGGGCCGGGTACTGGGAGGTGGCCGTCATGACCCTGGTGGCCAACGCCCGGTATCTGCTCATGAGCTGCGCCCTCAGCCAGAAGCTGGCCCCGGAGACAGGCATGGGCCACCGGATGCTGCTGGCCTTTGACGTGACGGACGAGATCTTCGGCGTCTCCATCGCCTTTCCCGGGCGGCTGAACCCCTTTTACACCTACGGGGCCATGGCTGTGGCCATCCCCGGCTGGGCCCTGGGCACCTTCTTCGGCGTGGTGGTGGGCAACGTGCTGCCCCTGCGGCTGGTGAGCGCCCTGAGCGTGGGGCTCTACGGCATGTTTCTGGCCATCATTGTGCCCCCGGCCCGGGGGAACCGGGTGGTGCTGGCCCTGGTGCTCCTGAGCTTTGCCGCCAGCTGGGCCGCCGCCAGTCTCCCCGCCCTGGCGGCAATGTCCTCGGGGGTGAAGACCATCGTGCTGACGGTGGCCATCTCACTGGGGGCGGCGATTTTATTCCCTGTGGCAGAGGAGGCGGAGGCGTGAAGCAGAACATATGGATCTACATCCTGGTCTCCGCCCTGGTGTCCTACCTCATCCGGGTCACGCCCCTGGCGCTCATCCGGCGGGAGATCACCAACCGCACCCTTCGTTCCTTCCTGTACTATGTGCCCTATGTCACGCTGGCGGTGATGACCTTCCCGGCCATCACGGAGGCCACCCAGCGCCCCCTGGCGGGACTGCTGGCCCTGGCGGCCGGGGCGGTTCTGGCCTGGCGGGGCGGGAGCCTGTTCCTGGTGGCCGTGGCCTGCTGCGTGGTGGTGTTTGTGTCGGAGTGGATTCTGATTTAAGTCATTTTTTAGATATAAATAAGGAGACGGCTATGAAGCAAGCGCTGATTGTCATTGATATGCAGAACGGATTTCTCAACCCGGAATCCCCCCTGTGCATCCGGGGGGCCCGGGCCACGGTGCCCGCCTGCGCCCAGGTGATCGCCGCCTGCCGGCGCTCCGCAGCGCCGGTGATCTTCGTCAACCGGGCCTACCGGGCCGACGGCAGCGACGTGGAGAACACCCGCTATCAGGTCTGGGCGGCGGGGGGCAGGCCCCTCACCCCCGGTAGCACCGGCCCCCTGTCTGTGGAGAACCCGCCGGCGTTTGACCGGCAGGCGGGGGACTATGAGATCATAAAGCCCCGGTACTCCGCCTTCTTCCAGACGCCCCTGGACCTGCTGCTGCGGCGGCTGGGGGTGGACACGGTGGTCCTCACCGGCACCACCACCCCCAACTGCATCCGCACCACCTGCTACGACGCCATCTCCCTGGACTACCGGGTGGTGGTTCTGGAGGACTGCTGCTCGTCCAACACGGAGGAAATTCAGCGGGCCAACATGGCGGACATGGCCAACGTGGGTGCGTCCATCCGCGCCTCCCGGGACTTCCTGGCGGACCTGGAGGGCCGGGGCCTGACCCTCCGGGCCGCCGGAGGCGCGGACGCGGCGCGGTGCGCGGAGATCGAGGAGGCCTGCTTCCCCGCAGCCCAGGCGGCCAGCCGGGAGGCCATGGAGGCCCGTCTGAGCGCCTACCCGGACCACGTCCTGCTGGGGGAGGCGGAGGGCCGGATCGTGGGCTACGCCATGGGTCCGGTGATCGACGAGCGGACCATCCGGGACGAGATGTTTGCGGACACCGGCTGCCACCATCCAACGGGGGCCTACCAGTCCGTGTTCAGTCTGGCGGTGGATCCCGCCTTCCAGGGCCGGGGCTATGGCCGGGTGCTGCTGGATGGACTCATCGCCCAGGCCCGCCGTGAGGGACGGCGGGGCGTGGTCCTCACCTGCCTTGCCCGGAAGCTGGCCTACTACGAGAGCTTCGGCTTTGTGAGCCTGGGGGTGTCCGGCTCCGTCCACGGCGGGGCGGTGTGGTATGACATGCTCCTGGCGTTCTGAGCCCTGCCGGGGAGAAATTTTTTCTGAAACCAGATGGAAAACTTCCATTTTTCGAAAAAATGTGATATACTGTAGCCAATTCAGCGGCACAGCGCCTCACCGGCGGCGTTGGCGGCGCAAAGAGAGGAGGGCCCCACAGATGAAGTGTCCCTATTGCGGCTACAAGGAGAGCAAGGTGGTGGACAGCCGTCCCGCCGACGAGGGCAACAGCATCCGCCGCCGGCGGGAGTGTCTGGCCTGCGAGAAGCGGTTCACCACCTACGAGACCATGGAGTCCCTGCCCATGGTGGTCATCAAGAAGGACGGCAGCCGTCAGAGCTTTGACCGCAACAAGGTCCTGGGCAGCATGCTCCGGGCCTGCGAGAAGCGGACCGTGCCCCTGGCCCGGCTGGAGCAGCTCACCGATGAGATCGAGCAGAATCTGCAAAACTGCCTGGAGCGGGAGATCACCACCGACATGGTGGGAGAGCAGGTGATGGAGAAGCTGCGGGGAGTGGACGAGGTGGCCTATGTCCGCTTCGCCTCCGTGTACCGTCAGTTCAAGGATATCCACACCTTTATGGCCGAGCTCACCAAGCTGCTGGAGGAGAAGTAGGCGGGGCGGACGGCCAGAAATTCCTGGGGCTTTTTCTGAAAAGTGGTTGACAAAACAGGGAAGGCCATATAAAATTAGAGCGATACTGCGGATGACAGCCCCGCCCCCACGGGGGTGGGGCTGATCTTTTCCCTGCTGCGGCCTTCCGGCTGGCGGGGAAGCGTGTAGGAGGATATCGCCACTCATGGACTACAACAAGACAATCAACCTGCCACAGACCGACTTCCCCATGCGGGCGGGCCTGCCGGCCCGGGAGCCCGCCATGCTGGAGAAGTGGGAGGGCATGGACCTCTACCGCGAGCTTCTCAAGAAGAACGAGGGCAGGCCCCGCTACGCCCTTCACGACGGCCCCCCCTTCTCCAACGGCGCGCTTCACATGGGCCACGCCCTCAACAAGTCCATCAAGGACTTCATGGTCCGCTCCGCCGCCATGCGGGGCTTCTACACCCCCTATATCCCCGGCTGGGATAACCACGGCATGCCCATCGAGTCCGCCATCATCAAGAAGAACAAGCTCAACCGGAAGAAGATGAGCGTGCCCGAGTTCCGCTCCGCCTGCCACGAGTTCGCCCAGCACTACGTGGACGTGCAGCGGGAGGGCTTCAAGCGCCTGGGCGTCATCGGGGACTGGGACCACCCCTACCTGACCATGGACCCGGCCTTTGAGTCCGAGGAGGCCAAGATCTTCGGGGAGATGTACAAAAAGGGCGTGATCTACAAGGGCCTCAAGCCCGTGTACTGGTGCCCCCACGACGAGACGGCCCTGGCGGAGGCGGAGATCGAGTACCAGGAGGACCCGGTCACCACCGTGTACGTGAAGTTCCCCCTGCGGGACGATCTGGGGAAGCTGAGCGGCAGAGGCAGCCTCTCCTTCCTCATCTGGACCACTACCATCTGGACCCTGCCCGGCAACCTCGCCATCGCCCTCCACCCCAGGGAGAGCTACGCCCTTGTCAAGGCCGGGAACGGCGAGACCTATATTCTGGCCGAGGCCCTGGTGGAGAAGGTGATGAAGGTGGGCGGCATGGAGAGCTGGGAGGTCCTGGAGACCCACCCGGGCTCCTTCTTCGAGAACATGCTGGCCGACCACCCCTTCCTCCCCAAGACCAGCCGTCTGGTAAACGCGGAGTACGTCACCATGGACTCCGGCACCGGCTGCGTCCACACCGCCCCCGGCTTCGGCGCGGACGACTACCAGACCTGCAAGCGCTACGGCATGGAGATGGTGGTGCCGGTGGATGACCGGGGCCGCCACACCGACTACGCCGGCAAGTACGCCGGCATGACCACCGACGAGTCCAACCCCGTCATCCTGGCGGACATGAAGGAGAGCGGGGCCCTCTTTGCCAGCGAGGACATCACCCACTCCTACCCCCACTGCTGGCGGTGCAAGCATCCCATCATCTTCCGGGCCACCCCCCAGTGGTTCTGCTCCGTGGACGCGTTCAAGGACGCGGCCGTGGCGGCCACGGAGAGCGTGCGCTGGATCCCCGGCTGGGGCAAGGACCGGATGGTCTCCATGATCCAGGAGCGGTCCGACTGGTGCATCTCCCGGCAGCGGCGGTGGGGCCTGCCCATCCCGGTGTTCTACTGCCAGGACTGCGGCAAGCCGGTGTGCGACGGCGACACCATTGCCGCCGTCTCCCAGCTCTTCGCCGCCCAGGGCTCCAACGCGTGGTATGAGAAGGAGGCCGGGGACATCCTCCCCGCCGGATACCAGTGCCCCCACTGCGGCGGAACCCACTTCACCAAGGAGGAGGACACCCTGGACGGCTGGTTCGACTCCGGCTCCACCCACTTCGCCTCCATGAAGCGGGACCAGGGCTTCTGGCCCGCCACGGTGTATATGGAGGGCCTGGACCAGTATCGCGGCTGGTTCCAGTCCAGCCTGCTCACCGCCGTGGGAGCCCTGGGCCAGGGCGCACCCTTCCAGGAGTGCGTCACCCACGGCTGGACCGTGGACGGCGAGGGCAAGGCCATGCACAAGAGCCTGGGCAACGGCGTAGACCCGGCGGACATCTTCAAGAAGTACGGCGCGGACATGATCCGCCTGTGGGCCGGGTCCGCGGACTACCACGCGGACGTGCGGTGCTCGGACAACATCTTCAAGCAGCTCTCCCAGAGCTACCTCAAGTTCCGCAACACCGCCCGGTACTGCCTGGGCAACCTGGACGGCTTTGACGCGGACCATCTGGCGGCCCCGGAGGAGATGCTGGAGCTGGACCGCTGGGCCGTGACCAGACTGAACAGGCTCATGGAGCGGTGCGAGGCGGCCTACCAGAACTACGAGTTCCACGTGGTCAGCCACGCGGTGAACGACTTCTGCGTGGTGGAGCTGAGCAGCTTCTATCTGGACATCATCAAGGACCGGCTCTACTGCGAGGAGCGCAGCGGCCTGCTCCGCCGCAGCGCCCAGACCGCCCTATATCTCATCCTGGACACCATGACCAAGATTTTCGCCCCCATTCTGGCCTTCACCTGCGACGAGATCTGGCAGGCCATGCCCCATCGGTCCGGGGACGATCCCCGCAACGTGCTCCTCAACCAGATGAACAAGCCCTTTGTGGACTACGCCCTGGACGACGACGCCATGGCCGCCTGGGACGGGCTCATCAAGGTCCGGGATACGGTGAACATCGCCCTGGAGAGCGCCCGCAGCGAGAAGAAGATCGGCAAGGGCCTGGAGGCCAGGGTCACCCTGCCCGCCGCCCTGCTGGCCGGAGGCCGGCAGCTGACCGAGGAGGAGCTGGCGGACCTGCTGATCGTCTCCCAGGTGGAGGCGGGCGAACATGAGAGCGTCACCGTGACCCCCGCCCAGGGGGTCAAGTGCGAGCGGTGCTGGAAAATCCTCCCCTCCGTGGGCAGGGACGGCGAGCACCCCACCCTCTGCGCCCGGTGCGCCCGGGTGGTACGAAAGCTGGATATTCAGTAGTTTTCCATCATACGATAAGCGGCGTGGAGCTTCTCCTCGCCGCTTCCTAGATGGGTCAGCGCGTTGGACACGGCGCGCTGACGGCAATCTGGTGAGAAAATGACCGACTGTGAAAGGAGTATTGATGACCATGAGACCCCTTTTCCACAAGCGCCTGACTGCCGCCCTGCTGGCGGTGGTCATGGTTCTCTCTCTGCTGCCAGGGCAGACCGCCCGGGCGGCGGCCTCCGGCGGCGATGTGTACGGCAGCATCACTGCCACCCTGCGCATCGACTACGCCCAGTCCCTGGACACCCTGGCAGCCCGGAATGTCCAGGTGGAGGTCCTCCAGGGGAATACCTCCCTGAGGACCGTCCCCCTCACTGATTTTAGCGAGAGCGACCTTCCCATCAACTCTAAAACCAGTCAGGTCCTGGTCTCCGCCCGGAGCCGGGACGGCGGGGACCTGGGCGGCGGCAGCTGGCCCGGGTATCTGGACCTGGAGCTCAACGGCCTGCCCCTGGGAACATACACCCTCCGGTTCACAGGCCGGGGCTATGTGCCCTTCTCCCAGTCGGTTACCCTCTCCCAGTACGCCCAGCACGTCCTGCTGGGCACCGGGGACGGCACCTTCACCCTGGGCGACGTGAACGACGACGGACAGGTGAACGCCGCAGACCGGGAGGCCCTGGCTGCGGCCCTGCAATCCCAGGATCCCGAGGATCTGAAGCGCTATGACCTCAGCGGCGACGGGCTCATCGATATCGTGGATCTGGCCTACATAGACCGGCAGCTGAAGGCCTCCGGCGGCGCGGAGGTCATCCCCACCGCCCTGCTCTACCCGCCCATTCTGGTCAGTGACATTGAGGATGAGCTGAACAAAAACAATATTACCGTCCTCGATGGCGATCTCTCGAAGCTCTTCCTGGATACGAAGGAAAAAAAGCCCGTCAAGCTCACTGCCCCCAGCGGGAAGGACGTGGTGCTGCCCCTGCCCCTGTCCTCGGTCACAGATATGACGGAGATCCAGATCGTCACCCCCGCCGCCGGGCAGGACGGGGCCATCCTCACCGGCGAAGTCGTGGTGGAGGACGCGTGGGAGAACGAGATCAGCATCCCCTTTGACTACACCACGCCCGAGGGCGTTCACGCCATCACCCGGAACCCGGACAGCAACGTCATCACCATCAACCTGGGCAAGCGGGTGCCGGTGAAAAAGATCACCATCACCGTTGTCAAGACGCAGGACGGCAAATACGCGGCTGTGGAGTCCATCCAGTTCCTCCAGGACATTGTGCCGGAGAACCCCGCCGCCCCCAACACCAAGGTGACGGACGTAGCGGCCGAGGCGGGCAGCGAGAGCGTGCGCCTGCGCTGGCGGAGTCTGCCCAACGTGTCCGGCTATAAGATCCTCTACTGGCCCCAGGGCAAGGAGGACCTGACCCAGGAGCTCCATGTGAACGTGAACAGCGCCACTGTCACGGGCCTGGAGAATCTGAAAACCTACTGCTTCACCGTCACTGCCACCGACGGCAGCTGGGAGGGCAAGCCCTCTGAGCCCGTCACCGCCACCCCCCAGCCCGCTGCGGTGCCGGATAAGGTGGACGGGGTCACCCCGACCAGCATGGACGGCGCCCTGCGGGTGGGCTGGAAGACCGCCAAGAACGCCACGTGGTACGAGCTCTTCTATCGGGAGAAGGACGCCGCCAACTGGACCCAGTTTGGCGGCCGGCTGGAGGACACCCAGGTCACGATCGAGGGCCTGACCAACGGCGTGACCTATCAGATCTACGTAGTGGCCTGCAACGACATCGGCCGGGGCCCCCAGTCCACCATCGCGGAGGGCACTCCCAAGGCCGTGGACTACTCCCGGCCCGCCGGCATCCCCACGGAGGGCGTACTGGAGTATCAGGATATTGAATCCATCCGTCTGGCCGACACGGGCAACTACTCTCACACCGCCCACCCCGACGGCTTCCAGCCCGCCAACATGGCGGACGGGGACTTCCGCACCCACTGGACCAGTCAGGCCTGGGGGGACGGCAACCACGAGCGGAGCAAGCAGGTGATCTGCACCCTTAAGGAGCCCCAGCACCTGACCGCCGCCCTGTGGATCCCCCGGATGGATGGTACCTATTCCGCCAACCTGAAGGCCTACACGGTCACCATCTGGCGGGAGGGGGATGACCTGAGCGGACCGGGCACCAGGATCGTGCCCAACGAGAACCAGACGGACGGCGGCCTGCGGACCTGGGAGACCATCCCCAACAACGTGGTCAACGACCGCTTCGCTTTCCTGCCCTTTGAGCCGGTGGAGAATGTCAAGCAGATCGCCATCACCATTGACCAGAACGGCTACACGGCGGTGAGCCTCTCGGAGCTCATGTTCATGACCTACAGCGCGGAGAGGAACCTGCCCGGGGATATCGCCGCTCTCTTTGCCTCGGATCTCCACACCGCCCTCAAGTCCGGCGTGACCCTGGAGCAGATCGAGGCCCTCCAGGCCCGTCTGAACAGCGACGAGAAGAACTACTACCTCTACGTGGACGTTTTGCAGGATGAGCTGAAGCTGGCCCGCAGTCTTCTGAAGGGTCAGAGCACCACCGGCGTGGTGGTCAACGGCATCCAGGCCCGGAACGGCAGCGCGGACAGCGAGTATGGCCAGGGCGGCAGTGTCCTCCAGCCCCTGGGCGTGGCCGCCGGGGCGGGGACTGAGCTGGTGATCTACGCGGAGGGGATCCCCACAGACGCCCCGGTAAGCCTGGTGGCCACCCAGTTCAACGCCCAGGTCAACTCCTGGCAGAAGACCGTGGGCACCTTGCGCAACGGCCGGAACATCCTGGCCATCCCCCAGATCACCTCGGACGCCGACAAGAGCAAGGGCGGCAGCCTCTACCTCACCTACGGCGGCAGCAAGGACAATGCCCAGAATATCAAGCTCCACGTCCTCCGTGGTACGGCCATCCCCACCTTGGAGCTGTCCGACTGGTACAGCCTGGGTGATGATGGCGCCGCCCGCCGGGAGGCCATTGGCCGCTACGTGGACAATCTGGCCCAGTACGTGAAGACCCCGTTCGGCAGTCCCACGTCCGACTGGCGCAACGTCACGGAGATCTCCACCCCCTCGGTGCTCCTCTCCCTGCCCGCCGCAGCGGTGAGCGCCGCCCTGGGCAACGGGACCCGGGAAGAGAAAATTACCACCCTCTATAATGACATCCTGGCCTGGGAGGATATCATGTACATCTGCAAGACCACCCAGGGCATCAGCGCTACCTATGGGGCCAACGACATGCACACCCGGCAGAACATCCGGTGCATGACCATGTTCTCCGGCGCGTTCATGTACGCCGCCGGCAGCCATATCGGCATCGGCTACGGCTCCTGCGGCGGCATGGTGGTAGGTAAGCCTCTCAGCGTGACCGGCAAGGGGAACCCCAACAGCCTCTTCGGCTGGGGCATTGCCCATGAGATCGGCCACAACATGGATAAACTGGGCCGGGCGGAGATCACCAACAACATCTACTCCATCATGGTCCAGACCTATGACGGCCGGGACAACACCCAGCGCTCCCGCCTGGAGGACAGCAAGAAGTACAAGGACATCTTCACCAAGACCGCCCAGGGCTACCCCGGCGCGGCGGGGAACGTGTTCGTACAGCTGGGCATGTACTGGCAGCTCCATCTGGCTTATACAGACAGTGCAAATTCCCTGGATTTCTACAACAAGTTCTTCACGGCCTGGAAGGCCGGGACCTACACCGGCGGGGCCGCTACCTATGACGAAAAGGTGGCCCTCACCGCCGCCGGTGTAACTGGAAAGAATCTGAACGATTTCTTCCGGCGCTGGGGAATGCAGCTGAGCGAAAGCGTGAAGACCCAGATCAGCTCCTCCTACCCTGCTGAGGATCGGGCCATCTGGTATCTCAGCGACGAGAGCCGCCGGGCGGCGCTGCGCGGCGAGGAAGCGGCCGCCGGCACAGTGACCGCCTCTGTGCAGAAGAACGGGAATAAGGAAGTGAACCTCTCCTTCTCCTTCAACGGCACCGGGACGATCCAGGGCTTTGAGATTATCCGCAATGGCACGCCTATTGACTTTGTCATAGCCGATAGAGCCGGAACATATGAGGACGTTATTGGCTCCGGCAACCACCGGAATTATGAGTACACCGTGAAGGCCTACGACATCCTGGGCAATCTGGTGGGCACGGCGAATGCGGAACCGGGCCCCGTGCGCATTGCCTACGACAACGTGATTGAAACCGGCTACACCACAGAAGAAGTGGAAAACGGCGTAAAGTTCATCTTCTCGGAAAACACCCCTGTGTCCGGCATCAAGATAGCGGCCGGCGGCTGGGTAGGAAACGCGGAGATCTCCGTCAGCGTGAATGATACCTATATCATTAGCAGCGACACAAGCGTCAATCAGGCTGTGGATGAGCAGGGCAGCTATGTCCGCTACCTCCAGATGCCCGGCGCGGCTCCGGACGACACCCGGATCTATACCTATGAATCCCTGACGGTCACCGTCACCGGCACGGGCATCACGGACAAGAGCAAGGTGCAGCTCATCGGTTACCCCGGCGATGATATCGCCTTCCTGGAGACGGGCTCGGTGGGCCGCCTTTACAGCGACTACACCTACGATACCCTTGAGGGCACGGAGACCATACCCGCCGGTACCCTGGTCATTACCGGGACCTACCGAGGCAGTCCGGTGTTCAACAACCTGCGGATTGACGGCAAATACCTGGAGACCACCATCAACGAGGATGGGACGCAGAGCGATGATCTTGTGCCAAAGACTGTGGCCGGTTACGGCCTCCTCTTTGCTGCGGTGGTGGAGGGCGACATGAGCCTTGACATCAGCGACGGCTTCTTCCTCTTCGTTCCTGCGGACCAGGGGGAGATCAAGCTCCCGGAAGCGGATAAACTGGATAAGGACTTTGAAGAGGTCAAATACAATCTGCCCAGCGAGATTAAGGCGGTTCTCTCCCGTTCGGACACGGCCACCGGCGGCAGCGTCCATCTGGGCGCGGAGACCATCTGGATCAGCTGCCCCGGCGGTGAAGACCTGCCCTACATCAAATTGGAGAATAATTGAGCATGAAAAGAAATCATTCCATTTTATCTCTGGCCCTGGCCCTGGCGCTGCTGCTGGGCCTTGCCCCGGCGGCCCGGGCCGCCGCCCGGCCTGAGCTGGTATGCACCCCAGGCCGGGAGACGGGTCAGCTCCAATTGGCCCTGGAGGGCCTGGACGGCAGCGGGATCTATGGTGCTCAGGTGGAGCTGACTCTGACCGGGGAGTACGCCGGCTGCACCTTCACCCCCTACGGCGCGGGGGTCTACAGCCCCGGCTGTCAGACCGCCGCGTCCCAGGGGAAGACGGAGGTAATCCTCTATCTCTCCGGCCAGACCCCCCTGAACAATCGGGGTCTGCTGGAGCTGGGCACCCTGTCCATGGGGTCCAAGGGGGGGACTGACAGTCTCCCCCGGACCGCCCAGATGACCCTCCTGAACCGTGGTCTGGAGCCCCTCACGGGCTCCATGGGCGGCGACGTGCCGGTGGTCATCGGCTCCCGGAATCCCGGCGGCTCCGGCGGCGGCTGGAACGGCGGCGGTACCGGCGGAGGAACTGCCAAGCCGGAGAAGCCCGATGAGAAGCCGCCGGAGACCCAGCAGCCCTCCACGCCGGACCTGGGGAACGTCACCCTGCCCTTTACGGACGTGAGCGCCCAGGACTGGTTCTACGAGGCGGTTCGCTTCGTCTACGCCCGGGGCATGATGAGCGGCACAGCGGAGAACCAGTTCTCCCCCCAGCAGACCACCACCCGGGCCATGATCGTCACCATCCTCCACCGGCTGGAGGGCACGCCGGAGGCCGGGGCGGGGACCGCCTTCACCGACGTGGCCGGGGACGCGTACTACGCCCAGAGCGTGGCCTGGGCCTCCGCCAACGGCATTGTCAACGGCTTTGAGGACGGCTCCTTCCGTCCGGGCCAGGCCATCACCCGGGAGCAGATGGCGGCCATCTTCATGCGCTACGCCCGGTACAGGGGCGTGGACGTGACCGCCCAGGCCAGTCTGGACACCTTCCCGGATCAGGCCGAGGTGTCCTCCTACGCCCGCGAGGCCATGGCATGGTCCGTGAGCACGGGGCTCATCGGCGGCATGAACGGCCTGCTGGTCCCCGACGGCAGCGCCACCCGGGCCCAGGCGGCCACCATCCTCATGCGCCTGTGCGTGAACGTGCTGGAATCGCCATGATCGCGGTTGTCTGCGTGGATGACCGGGGCGGGATGCTCTTCAACCGCCGCCGTCAGAGCCAGGACCGGGTCCTCCGTGAGGACCTGCTGGCCCTGGCGGCGGGGCGGCCGGTCTGGATGAACGGCTACTCCCTGGCCCAGTTCGGCCCCAATGGGGGGGATCTGCGGGAGGCGGAGGACTGCCTGGACCGGGCCGGACCCGGGGAGCTGTGCTTTGTGGAGACCGCGGACCCGGCCCCCTGGCTGGAGCGGATGGAGGGACTGATTCTCTACCGCTGGAACCGGCGGTATCCGGCGGACCTGCACTGTACCCTGCCCCTGGAGGGCTTTGTCCTCACGGAGCGCAGGGAGTTTGCCGGGTCCAGCCACGAGTGCATTACAAGGGAGGTGTATCGCCGTTGAAGCAGGGAAAGAGAGCCCTTGCGGCCCTGCTGCTGGCGCTGTGGTGCCTGCTGGGAGGCGGATGCGTTTCCATTGAGATCTCCCAGGCCGGACCCGGGAACACCTTTGCGCCGGAGAATATACCGGCGTTTTCCGGAGATCCCTACGTGGTCCTGCTGGACAACGAGCCCGGCTTTACGGACAGCCAGCTCACGTCCAGCTCCTATGAGACCTACAGCCCCCTGGACCAGCTGGGCCGGTGCGGGCAGGCCATGGCCTGCGTAGGGACGGATTTGATGCCCACGGAGGAGCGGGGGGCCATCGGCTCCGTGAAGCCCACGGGCTGGCAGACGGTGAAGTATGACTGCGTGGACGGCAAGTACCTCTATAACCGCTGCCATCTCATCGGCTTCCAGCTCACCGGAGAGAACGCCAACAAGCAGAACCTCATCACCGGCACCCGGTACATGAACGTGGACGGGATGCTGCCCTTTGAGAACATGGTGGCCGACTACGTGAAGGAGACGGAGAACCACGTTCTCTACCGGGTGACCCCCTTCTTTGAGGGGGAGAATCTGGTGGCCAGCGGCGTGCAGCTGGAGGCCAAGAGCGTGGAGGACCAGGGCCAGGGCGTATGCTTCAACGTGTATGTCTACAACTGCCAGCCCGGCGTGGTCATCGACTACGCCACCGGGGAGAGCCGCCTGGAGGAGCGGACCGGGGACGAGAAGGAGTATGTGCTCAACACCAGCTCCAAGAAGTTCCACCTGCCCTCCTGCTCCGGGGCCGCCTCTATCGGCGAGGCCAACCGCCAGGACTTCTCCGGCAGCAGGGAGGAGCTGATGAACCGGGGGTATGACCCCTGCGGCACCTGCAAGCCGTAACAGAGGGAACGCCTTCTTTTTCTTTTGGAAAAAAGAAAAAGAAGCAAAAAGAAAATCAACAGGGAGCCCCTGGGAGAAACAAGTTCTCCCAGGGGCTCCCGTTATGCCATTTTATAGATGGATGAGGAAGGAGAAGCGGATATCCTGTCCGCTGTCCACCTGATAGGGGGGCTCCACATCGCTGCGCCAGCTGTCGATGCCGCCCACGCCCCGCATGGCTCCGCAGACCGTGACCACCGTGCGCACAGGCGGGGGCAGCTCCTCCCGGTGGGCGGCCTGCTCCAGCTGCTGGGGGGTGTAGGGGATGGCGGAGAAGGCCAGGGGCCGGTCCGCCATCTCCAGTGTCAGGCGGCAGCCGTCCGCCATGTCCAGGAGGACCGCCCGGGTGTCCGCGTGGCAGCCGCACTCCTGGGGGACCAGATAGCCGGGGATGTGGGGCCGTTCATGGTGCCAGCCAAAGACGCCGCCCCGCTTCCGGTCCGGGTAGGTCTCCCCGGAGAGGCCCAGCCACCGCACCGCCGCCACCGGAACCGGCGTGGCGAACCGCAGGCCCAGCAGGGGCAGCTGAGGCCGTCCCGGCCCGCCCCGGTAGAGGACGGACGCCTCCATGCGGCCGGAGCCGTCCACCGTGTACACCACCTCCGTGCGGAGCCCCGGCAGGGCCGGTGCGGCGAAGGTGCAGCGGACGCTGACTGCGGCCTCGCTCTCCGCCAGCGCCTCCATGCTCTCGCACCGCTGCCACCCGTCCGCCGCAGCCCAGACGGCGCTTTTCAGGGCAAAGCCGCAGCCCAGGTCATTCTCCGTGGGGGCCCGCCAGTAGGCCGGACGGGGGGCCCGCCACAGCCACTCCCTCCCCCCGGACACCAGGGACGCCGGGCCGCCCTCCGCGTAGGAGAACAGGACCTCAAAGTCCCGGCCCCGAACGCCCAGGGCCCCGTCCCCGCGGACCACGCGCAGGGGGCCGGGGGCTTTTGCCGGCAGAGGGGGCACGCTGGCCGCCGCCTGGCGGTTGGCTTCGTCCCGGGCCGCCCGCGCCTCCGGGGAGGCGTACCAGTACCGCACCTCCTGCATGGCCGGCTTCTCCGTCCCGTCGGCAAAGACGATGCCGTTGGCGCTGAAGGCGTAGTCGCTCTGCCGCTCCCCGAAATCCCCGCCGTAGCCCAGCACGCGGCGGCCGTTGCAGTCCCTGCGCCACAGGGCCTGGTCCATGTAGTCCCAGATGAAGCCGCCCTGGTACTGGGGAAACGCCTCCTCCAGACGGATATAGCTCTCCATGCCGCCCAGGGAGTTGCCCATGTCGTGCATATACTCGCACAGGAGGAAGGGCTTGGCGGGACTGCTCTCCAGATACGCCCGGACCGCCTCCGGCGGGGCGTACATCCGGCTCTCCACGTCGGAAATCCGGTCAAAGGCCCGGCAGTTGTACACGCCCTCGTAGTGGACGATCCGGCTGGGGTCGCTGGCGCGGAAGAAGTCCGCCATGGCCAGGATGTCCTCCCCGGCGTAGGACTCGTTGCCGCAGGACCAGAAGAGGATGGACACGTGGTTCTTGTCCCGCTCGAACATGCTCCTGGCCCGGTCCACCACGCACTCCCGCCACTCCGGCAGGCTCCCGGGCACGTTCCAGGCCGGGTCTATGCCGTCCCGCTTCTGCCAGGACCCGTGGCTCTCCAGATTGGCCTCGTCCATCACGTAGATCCCGTTCTGGTCGCACAGCTGGTACCACGTTGTCTGGTTGGGGTAGTGGCAGGTGCGCACCGCGTTGATATTGTTCCGGAGGAACACCGACATGGCCGCGTCCATGTCCGCCTGACCGATGGCCCGGCCGGTTTCCGGGCTCCACTCGTGGCGGTTTACCCCCCGGAGCACCAGCCGCTCCCCGTTGAGCAGGATCACGCCGTCCCGTATCTCCAGGCGGCGGAAGCCGGTCTCGCAGGGCGTCACCTCCATGACCCGGCCCCGGGAGCGGAGCGTCAGCGTCACCTGGTACAGCGCCGGGGTCTGGTGGCTCCAGGGGAGGACGTTCTCAAACCGGAGGCGCTGGCTGCGGAGGTACCGCCCCTCCGGTTTCAGGAACAACTCCCCGTCAAAGAGGACGCCCTGGTCCGGATGGGCCACCCGGCAGGAGACGGACGCGCCCTCCGTCTCCCCGCTCAGCAGCAGCCGGAGAGACAGAACGCCGTCAGAGCCCTCCAGCCCCGCCTGCAGCCACAGGTCCTCCAGGTGGACCGCCGGCTTGGCGTAGAGGAACACGGAGCGGAAGATGCCGCTGAACCGGAAGAAGTCCTGGTCCTCGATCCAGGCCGCGCTGGAGCGCTTGAAGACCTCCGCGCACAGCCGGTTGCCGGTGGAACGGATATAGGGGGTAAGGTCAAAGTCCGAGGGGGTGAAGCTGTCCTCGGCGTAGCCCACAAAATGGCCGTTGAGCCAGAGGAAGAGGGCCTGCTCCACGCCTTGGAAGCTGACGCACACCCGTTTCCCCCGCAGGCCGGGGTCCAGGTCAAAGGTCCGGACGTAGCTGCCCACCGGGTTGTCCTCCCAGTCGATCTGGGGGGGCAGCAGCTGGGCGTGGCCGTCCCAGGGGTAGAGGCTGTTGATATACTGGATCTGGCCGTAGCCCTGCAATTCCATATGGCCCGGCACAAGAATGGTCCCAAAGGCGGAGTCGTCAAAATCCTCCCGCCAGAACGCCGCCGGGCGGGCTGCGGGGGCCCTGCTCCAGGCGAACCGCCACACCCCGTCCAGGGACTGGCGCAGGGAGGTCTCGCCCCGGGCCGCCTCCTGGGCGGAGGCGCAGCACATGTGGTCGGAGTGGGCATCCAGCCGGTTCACCTGGAACACGGCTGGGTTGGTCAGCCATTGCAAATCTGCCTGCATAGCGCATCTCCTTGTCTGATGGGAAACATCCTCATGGGGATTCCTGGATTTTTACTATTCCGTCTTCTTTGAGGACACGCAGCAAAAGAAGCTGTGGGTTGTCCACTTGATTCTTTTCCCTTATATCAAAAGTTTCTTCAATAAAACGCTCTGATGTTCTGATCTTTAAGTAGAAATCCGTTGTATTCGTGTATCCAACCCAAAACCGCGCTGTGTTTTCATCGGTTTCCTTGAAATCTATTTCTTCCAGCAGCGTGTTATCCGCATCTAAAATACCGAATTTTATATTTTCAAAAGGTTCATCTGTGTTATTTTCCACTCTGATCTCTATCATGTGTTCCGGAGTTTGCGCTATGTCCAGATTTTGGCGTCGCAGCCATATAACAGCGGCAAACAGCAGCCCCAATATAAAAAAGATGAAGGAAAAAATCATCACTTTATGGGTTCTGGTCATTGCCTGAGCTCCTCCAAATAACAATGGTGAACGTTCTTTTTGATTCTTTTTCTTTCAATGATAGGGACGCTGGTTCAGTCTTAATCAATGCTGTGCAGTTTCAAGCATTTTCAGCTTGCTGCTGCTTTTGCTGATACAAATTCACACAGGTTGAAATAGGCTCGCTTGTGTACTAAGTGGTGTACCAACCTAGCAGAAATAAACTAGGGCTTGTTTGATAATTGGCGATATGCCCAACAGCAAGGAATTTTTTTGCCAGACAAGGCAAATTTTCGCAGGCATCCTGACGGATGGCAAGAAAATTTAACGCTGTATGGCGGAAAAAGGCCTGCTGTTTGGGCGTGTTGACAATTTTCAAACATGCCCTAGAGCATTATAATGCGGCTCTTACTTTTTCAATAAAATCTTCTGTAACATATTTTTTAGACGGAACATGGATAAAAATCACATGACAATTGCATTTTCTTAACATATACCAATAGGCTTCGTTACATAAGGACTGGATTGGCGTATTCCCTATATTAGTCATAATTCCGTTTTGATTCAATTTCATTGCAATTGAATCCACATTCACAGTTGAATACAAGTACACCTGATCTCTTTGGGCAACGCAATCTATTCTTATATTCCCCTTTAGATTTTTGTCTAACCCAAAAGTACAGTTTACAAGGGACTACACAGGGTAGGTATCTGACGGGAGGGGTGCC